>JAKEFL010000111.1 GCA_022616105.1 Anaerolineae bacterium
CAAAGGAGACAATGTGAATACTGAAAGTTTACTTGTTATTGGTATCCTTGGTTTTGTTTTACTTATTCTCAATGCTGTGTTTCTCGGAGTTATCTTTTTTATGCATAGGAAGATGGCAGCAGTGAGTCAATGGCCCTCCACGATAGGCACAGTGAACGCCTCCTATCTGGAGCGCAGGTCTTCGAGCGAAGGCGGCTCGACAAATTATCCTGTCGTGCAATATTCATATCAGGTCGATGGGCAAACATATCAAAACACGAAACTTGCGCCGGGACCGGAGGTCGGTGGCACAGGCGCGGGGAAAGTGGTGGCGCGTTATCCTGAAGGCGCGCAGGTAATGGTGTTCTACAATTCGCAGAATCCATCTGATGCAGTGCTGGAAAGGAAAGCGCCAGCTCAGTGGTTAATGTGGTTTATATTGATCCTATTTGATTGCATTCTATGTGGCCTGGTGCCAATTCTGTATTTTACACTTGGGCAACAATAAGAAATTGGTGAGCCATTTACGGTACCAGAGAGCGCTTTGCGTCCATATAACAATTTACCTTCCCTTGTGATCTGCGCTTCAAGCGAGGCCTTTACAGAAGTATATCTTTCAAATTCTTTGCAGGTTTTGACGAGAACATCCACTGGCGCTTTTACGCCGCGTAGACTGCGTTGGGCGCGCACAGCTCGTTGAATAGGTTTCTGGTGGCTCTTCGCAACGATGACCAGCAAGTCCATATCGCTATCATCATTTGGTTTTCCCCATGCATGAGAGCCAAAAAGATATATTGCCTCAGGGTGGAATTCATCTATAAGGCGCTGGACTACTTCTTTGCGAAGTGCAGGTGAAATTGCTTGCATGTTTTTCTTCCATCAAAATTATAGCACGGTGAAATTATTCTGCCAGACGCGCTCTTCTCTGTTCCAGCAACTTTTGTATCCTGGCATGTTTCTCGCGCGATAATGGAAACAGCCAGGCAAATATGATCGTGCCACACAACATTAGTGCGCCGAAAGGCGAAACCAGCAGGCGGATCATTTGCAAGGCTGAATCGCTTTGCACGAATTGAACCGCATTTTCAGTTGGGGCTAAATAACCGGACCAGCCTAATGCCTGCAGCGTGATAAAAACAACCAGCGCTCCTGTCATTTTGCGGATGAAGGCGCGCACACCATAATAGATCCCTTCCTGGCGGCGGCGGGTGCGAAGCTCGTCCCACTCGATGACATCTGCAAACATCGCATCTGGTAATGTATATGCAGCGGATACGCCAATCCCTGCAAGAGCGGCAGTAGCGAGTAAATAACCGGTCTGACCTGGCTGAATCGTGAATATCATCAACTGCACAATGATCCAGAAGACCATACCCAGAATGTATGCCTCGCGCTTATTGCGTTTTCTCGCCAGCCATAACCAGAACGGGATGAATAGGATGCAAACACACATGAGTATACCGAAGAAGGCTGACTCATAAGCAAACTCAATGCCAAAGAGTCTTATCTTGGCCAGCAAATCTCCCTGTGCAACCCAATAAAGGAGGAAATATGGGAATGACACTGCAACCATATCCACTGCAGACCAGTTCAGCATGTGGATGCCGACTGCGTAACGGAACGGTACATTTTCCCAGGCAAGGCGCAACGTCTCACGAAAGGGAATAGATACAATCTCACCTGACCTGGACGATTCGCGCAGGAAAAGGCCTATCAGCAACAAGGGAACCGCGCCGATCGAGCCAAAGATCGCGCCAACGATCATAAACCCCTGCTGCTGTGAGCCTCCTGATTCAATGACAAGATCAACGATCGCTGGCGCTGCAATCACCACAGACAATGATCCCACCAACTGGAAGAAGGAACGGAAACTTGTCAATGTGGTGCGTTCATCGTAATCGGGAGTCAGTTCGGGAGTCAGAGAAAGATACGGGACCGAGATAAGAGTTTGAAGTGTATCTGCAAGCATGAAAGACAGAGTCACATAAATCAGAAGGGCAATCTGATTATCCCATTTTGGGGCAGACCAAAGGATGACAAAACTTATCGCAAACGGGATGGAAAACCATAATAGGAAAGGACGGCGGCGGCCCCAGCGTGTGTTGAGGCGATCACTGAAAGTACCGATGAGCGGATCGTTGATTGCATCCCAGATAATGCCCACGATCGCGCCAAAGGATGCAAGACGCGGCTCAAGACCAACAACATCAGTAAGGTAGATGGCATAGAAAATGGAGCGCATGATGCCAACACTGGCAATACCCCAATCTCCTGAGCCATAAAGCAGTTTCACCCAAAATGGGAGGCGTGCTTTTGATAACGTATTCATCATTCCTTTGGATGGGCAAGTGTAGCACATCTGTAGATGTATTCATATCGCAGGGAATCCGAAGGATATTCACCGACTAGAAACATTCTCACTTCTTTTATAATGCGCACATTTAATCGACAAAGGCATACCCGCCGAAAGACGCGGACGCAAAGCCATGGATCTAAAGTTGTGCATGAACATGACCATGACGGCCAGGCTGCCGAAAGCGAATAAAAATATTCGCCGGGTGGGTTTGGGTGCCTTCATCGAAAAGGAGAATACAACATGGCTCTCAAAAACCTATTTGCCCGAACGGTATTCGGAGGGGGCATATTGACAGGTCTCGTTTTCATGATTTTCAATCCCACTCCCGCATAGACACGGAAAATCGTGGAACAATACCACCTGATTTTATAGACTTCATTAGTATTACAGCGCAAGGTTGCGAGTAAAAAGCCGCTAACGAGGTCTGATTTACCTTCGTGAAAATACCTACTTTGCGCTGTAATATTAGACTGGTTGAAAATAGTGATGTAGATGTCCTGTCTGGGGTATATATTCCAAACGTGCTGGCTTTGCCTGTCGTACAACAGCCAGCAGGCGATGATGGTTATGTTTCAGGTCGCAACGACGAAGCAACGCGGTTTGCAATGGCTTCTCGGTATGGCAATGTAGGTTTGCTGGTACATAATTATTTATCAGGCAAGTTATTTTCTCTTCTGGTCGTGGGCGATGAAGTACGTCTAGTCTATGGGGATGGGAGGGTTGAATATTTTGTCATCACTGAAGTATTGCATTATCAGGCGTTGGAGCCTTACAGCCCATGGAGCGCGTTTCGAAATCTCGATAGTCAGGATGTGCTCTCCACCGAACAAATGTTTACGCGTGCCTACGCCGGAGATCGCCATGTCACTTTCCAAACCTGCATCGAAGCCAACGGGAACTCCAGTTGGGTCGGTTATTTGTCATAGCAGTACCAAAGGCTTTAAGTTTTGATCACATCCTTCAGCGAATCCTACAATAAAACTCAAAACAAGAAATGACTCCTGCCCGGTTGCAAATTTGTAAGTCTATATTGCATAAATGAAAAGGGTGAATTTACCTCAGATTGCTATAATGTGATTAGTCAAAACCGATAAGAGCAAACTCGTTGAAAAACGAGGACGCAAAGCCATGGGTCTACCGTTGCGTACTAGTGCAGCCACGACCGCCAGGCTGCCGAAGATGAAATTTGTTTCAATAAACTTCGCGAGCCTGGCCAATTGCCAGGCTCTTTTTTAGAACCTTATCATCTGTTCGTTCGATAAAGGCAAACCCGTCAAAAGGCGGGGACGCAAAGCCATGGATCTACAGTTGCGCGCCAGCGACCAGCGCAGCCATGACCGCCAGGTTGCCGAAGGCGATGAGCGCATCCGTGCTGTCTCAGTTTGAGTGCCTTTATCGAGAAGGAGAATCAAAATGGCACTCAAAAATCAAATACAACGAACAGTTCTTAGTGGGGGACTGCTGTTTTTCGTTATCATTTCTGTTTTTTTAATCACATTTCAGTTTTGGCAATGGGAGATAATAATGCCCTCCTGCCTAGTTTCACTGATTTTTCACAAGTGGTTCGAAGTGGCAACGCCGATCTCCTGGGCGGTGTTTATGTTCCAAATGTGCTAGCTTTACCCATTGTGCAACAGCCAGCCGGAAATTCTGGTTACGTCTCAAATAACGATGGACAAGTAACACAATTTGGTATGGCTTCCCAGTATGGAAACATCGGTTTGTTGGCACATAATTATTTATCTGGCAAAGTATTTTCACAACTGGCAGTCGGGCAGGAAGTTCGTTTAGTATATGGTGATGGAAAAGTTGAGTATTTCATCGTGACGGAAGTATTGCAGTATCAAGCTTTACAGCCCAACAGCCAATGGATCTCATTTCGCGACCTCAAAAGCGATGCGATTTTGACTGCCGAGCAAATGTTCAAACGTGTTTATACAGGTGACCGCCATGTCACCTTTCAGACTTGCATTTATGCAGAAGGAATTTCAAGCTGGGGGCGTTTGTTTGTGATTGCCACGCCGAAAACTGATTTCTCTGCAGAGGACTTACGCTGGGGCCTGGTTTATTAATTGCAACTCAGGCTGCATATTGTTTATGAATGTCCATCACTTATGTGATGGACATTTTTGTTTTATTAACTCATAGTACGCGCCCTCGCTCGAAGGCGGTCTGTGACCGCCGTGTTTTGTAGAATACACCGCAGGGTCACAGACCCTGCGGGAGCATAACTTTTATTTCAGAATCATTTTACATATCAAGTTGTTTGATGGCGTTGCTTTGGTTATAATACTCGAACATGAGTTCAGTAAAACCTGCTCGCAACTCCTCCTTTACGGATAAACTCAAATCGCTGGGTGTCAAGGTGGGAGCAACGGATCTCGTCCCTCAACAAGGCTCGGGACAGGCTCTGCCCAAGCCTGAATCCCGTTATGGGATCGATTCGGTCGTCGCTGGCGCGTTTCACCCCACCCTTCTCGGTGACGTATTCGTCGCGGAACAATCATTCAGCCAGGATTATCTACACGGCGCAGCCTCCCTTCTTTCCTCTTTCCCTCTTTCTTTGGTGTCTCAATGGGCAAACGACCCTGAAATTTCCAATCTCCAATTCTCCCAATTCGCCTTCCTCGACACAGAGACCAGCGGACTCTCTGGCGGCACAGGGACGTATGCCTTCCTCGTTGGCGTCGCGCGTTTTGTGGATGGTCAATTTCTGCTGCAGCAATTCTTTATGCGCGACCCTGCGGAGGAACCTGCCCTGCTTGAAGGGCTTGCGAACTTTCTTGCTCCGTGCAAGGCACTGGTAACGTTCAACGGAAAAGCGTTTGACGCACCTTTGCTTACAACCCGCTACTCCATGCATCGCATTCCTGTTCCATACAAAGGCTATTCCCACCTGGATCTGCTGCCTCTGGCGCGCAGGCTATGGTGCGATCGGCTTCCATCGCGCGCGTTGAAGTATCTCGAAGAAAACATCCTCGGCCTGACACGTTCCACGGAAGAAGTGCCGGGTTATGAAATCCCCTGGTTATATTTTGACTATCTTCGCACAGGAGACGCACGTCCATTAGGAGGAGTCTTCTATCACAATGCCATGGATGTAGTGGCTATGGCTGCCCTGCTTTCACACATCAACAATATGCTGGAGACTCCGTACGATGGTCATGTGCAGCACGGACTCGATTTCATCGCGCTGGGGAAACTTTTTGAAGACCTCGGTCATTGGGATGAAGCCGCGCGCCTGTTCGAGCGCGGGCTGGAGTCTGATGTTTTGAACGGGCCCGGTTTAACGGAATCAGATTTCGGTCTGGCAGTGAAGCGGTTGTCCATCCTGCAAAAGAAACGCGGTGATATGAACGAGGCGATCCGATTGTGGGAGGAGTCCGCGGAACGCGGTCATCTGTATGCTTTTGTTGAACTGGCAAAATATCATGAACATAAATCACGTGATATAAAAACCGCGCTCAAATGGACGAGGTCTGCCATGGAATGCGCGCAGAACGTGGAAATGCCTGCCTATATGCGAATGCACTGGCTGGATGAAATTGCCCACCGCCTGGAACGCCTGGAGAGAAAAGACAGTATACAGGGTACTGGGTAAATCTTTAGATTTGGCTTTCCTAATGCCGTAAAGTTGACGGAATGGGTGAGGTTAATGCTAAAGGAACGGTATAATTGGGCAATTCACTTCAAAGTTAAAGGAGGAGAAATGAATATTTCAGTTACGAAGGAAGCGGGCAACGTGGAGGTTACGGTTCTGCGCGTGGAAGGTCAATTGGATGGTCAGAGTTATCAGGATTTGATCGTAAAAGCCAGGGAATTGTCTAATGCAGGTTCACATGACTTTATTCTTGATCTAACTGATCTGACCTACATTAGCAGTGCTGGCTTGGTGGCTTTGCACAGCATTGCACTCATGTTAAAAGGGGAAGAAATGCCTGATACGGAACATGGCTGGTCTGCTTATCGTTCCATGGGACGCGGCAGTGAGGCAGGCATGCAAACACATATCAAACTCCTGAACCCGCGTGATGAGGTAAGAAGTGTATTGGAGATGGTAGGGTTCGACAGGGTGTTTGAGATTTTTATAGATCTCAATGAAGCGGTGAAGTCGTTTTGATTACATAAGCGATATGGCTCTTTGCCATGTCGCCTTTTGATTTACCCAGCGTGATGTGTATCCAAAATGCTGGTTTTAATTTAGCCTACATGTATTCGAAAAGTTGGTATAAGTCATCTCAAAAATGTCACCCTGAGCGACGGCGAAGGGTCTCTACATCTGAATTACGAGACTCTTCGGTCGCGACGAACGCTCCCTCAGAGTGACATGGTGTTTTTGAGACAAGTTCTAATCAATAAGACAAGTGGCAACTGCAAGCACAACATCCCGGAGACACCATGAAGCAAAGCAACCTTGGTAATTTGGCGATTATTGCCCTGGTGATACTGAACATCGTTGTCTGGCTGGTTTTCTCGCCGATCGACGACGGCCGTCCGCAATTCCTGCGCCAGCACGCCGGCGAGACCATCGGCTCGAACAACATCGTTTTGATGGCCGTCTCGCTGTTCCTCTCCACGCGGCCGAAATGGGCCGAGAAGTATTTCGGCGGGCTCGATAAAATGTACATGACTCACCGGCACACAGGCACGGCCGCCTTCCTGCTGATCTTCGCACACGTGCTCACGGTGCCCATTACAACCACCGGTTGGGCCCTCGGCAATTACCTGGCGGTGGTAGCCTTCACCGGGATCGTCACTATCGTGTTGATCACTCTCGCGCCGCGCATTCCCTTTCTAAACAAGCTCACCGGAGGCGACTACGAGGACTGGAAGAAGCTCAAACGTTATATCGGCATCTTCTTCATTCTCGGCTTCATTCACTCGTTGACACTCCCGAATGCTCTCGACGCAAGGATCGCCATCACATGGACCATGATCTTTTTCATCATTGGCACGGTTTCATATCTCTATACGGAATTATTCGGAGGCTTTTTTAAACAGTACCAGCCTTACAATGTAGAGGCTGTAAAGCACCCGAACAACTCAAGTACTGAAGTCACCATGCGTCCCAGGAAAGAACCAATTAATAAGCATCGTGCTGGACAATTCCTGTTCGTGCGTTTTCCCCGTGATAAGATGTTGAACGAATCTCACCCGTTTACCATCTCCAGTGCTCCCTCAGAGGATGTTCTGCGCCTGACGATCAAAGCCAGCGGAAATTTCACCCGTGACCTGTTCAGTTATCTAAAAGAAGGCACAGACGCGACGATCGAGGGTCCTTATGGCATGTTCAATTACAAAACAGGCGGACCCAAACAAATCTGGATTGCAGGTGGCATTGGTCTTACACCCTTTTTGTCTTTCGTGCGCGACATGGACGGCAGCCTGACGCACGATGTAGACCTTTACTATACAGTTCGTCACCCGGAGGAAGCCATTTTCGTGGATGAACTTGAATCTGCCGATGCCATGAATCCCCGCCTGAAGGTCCACATCCGCTATTCGGCGAAGGATGGTTCATTGAGGATCGAAGACATCCTAAAAAATACAGAGGGAGACATACGTTCATACCACGTTTATATGTGTGGTCCACTGCCAATGACGATGGCTTTCGAGAAAAAATTTCTGGAGCTGGGTGTGCCGAAGGAAAATCTTCACTATGAAGAGTTTAACTTCCGTTAGTCCATAAGTAGAGGAATCATGGAAATTACCGTATCCATCCACCAGGCGAATGAACCTGTTGCCGTTATGAACATCAAGGGGAATGTTGATGCATCGAACTATGTGGAAATCGTAAATAAAGCGCAGGAAGTATATAATAATCCTGTGCATAACCTTATCCTGGATTTGAGCGAAGTTCCCTTTATCAGCAGCGCCGGGCTTGTGGCGATCCATAAAGTCGCTTTGATATATAGCGGTGGCAAGCAGGAGGTGGAGCAGGAGGGCAAGGAGACTCGTCCAGATTTCACACATAATGCCAATGCGCGTAAACGTGTCAAACTCCTCAGTCCGCAGCCAGGTGTGGACAGAATCCTCGAAACCACGGGGATGAAACTCTTCTTCAAAGTGTTTGATGATCTTGATAGCGCCCTGAAGTCATTCCAACCCTAAAAGAGGCAGCTGTGTATAGAAGATATAGAGAACGTCGTCGCCGCCGTAACCCTGATGAATATCGCCGTCGTTCAGTGTTTACGCGCCCATCTGTGCAAATTACAATCCTGCTCATTACTGCTCTGGTGATTTTCCTTATCCTTCAGAGTGGGGGTAGATAATTAAGTCACCTTACGCAATCTATGTCCAGCGGATATCATTCCATCGTCAAAAGGCTCAACGCGAAGATTGATTACTTTGCGTCTTTGCGCCTTGGCGTTAAAGATGCGCTGTGAAGAATTCGTCTGTGTATAAGGTGAGTAACTAACTCAAGTTGTTACGATATAAAGAGAGTTGTTCATTCTGCAGCGACTTGATTTTTTCCGCGTTCCTTGGCTTTATACATCATTCGATCTGCGCGGCGCAAAAGATCATCAAAGGATTTATCGTCATTACCTGCTTCAGCCGCGCCAATACTCACAGTGGAGTGGATCGGCACACCGTCTAGGTTGACCGGCGAATTCTCCCACGTTTTTTGAATGCGCTCCGCCACTACCCTGGCCTGCTCCAGATTTGTCTCAGGCAGGAGCAGCCCGAATTCCTCTCCTCCCAGCCTGCCGAATGTATCCTGGGCGCGCTTCTGCTCCAGTGCCACCAGCGAGAAACTTCTCAGAACAAGATCACCTGCATGATGCCCGTATGTGTCGTTGACGGTTTTAAAACGATCCAGATCTAACACCAAAACCGAGAATGGTCTGCGATAACGGGAGAAGCGCAGGAATTCACTTTCGGCGATATTGAAAAATTGACGCCGTGTCAGGCTCTTTGTCAGCGGATCGATATTCGCCAGGTACGAGACCATTTCCTTGGCATCTTTTTCCTTCATGTAAGCCTTGAATGACCTTCGGCGATACGATTGGATCTGTAATGCCGACCCCAGCCCCAGCGCATGGACAACGATCTGCGCGGAGGTAGCCGCACTCAGGATGATGGGGTCAACCCCTGTTTTGAAAAAATGATCGACATACAGCGTGCCCATTGAAAAACCGAAAGCCAGCGCAATGCTATAGAACACCTTGAATGGCGAAAGTACATAAATGGCAAAAGGAACAATAATGTCAGATGCTGTCGTGAGATAGTTTGCCGGGCGCGTGAAATTGGACAATACGAGAAATAAAATCGTACAGAAAACCCACCCAATCACCAGACGGTCGTATATCCTCACCTTACGTATTTTGGTGATTGCAAACATGACAAGGACGGTTGCAACGACAAACCCACCACGATATATGGCAAGCAGTATGAGCAGGTCGGGCTTATCTCTGAAATACCGTGCATCCATTCTCAGCATGCCCAGGATGCTAAAGCTGGCGATGAGTAAGGCAAGGATACTCTGCGCGATGTCATTTTTGAGATGGAAGACGCGATAATCCCCTTCCAAATCACCCAGGTCAACCAGAATTTGACTGAAGAATCCTCTGAACATTCCTTTGTGCAGTCCTATCCCCTGGAATCATAATCTACTATGTTCCAAATTAAAACCCCCCAGGATTAATGTAGGTTACGTCGCACCGACAATCTTGTATGGAGACTTTACCGCTTGTCCACACTGCCGCTGTGCGGCGTGCTGCGCTTATCTCACGCATGTTCTACATGCGTAAGTAAATTTTTGAATGATTTGTAAGCAAAACTTTGAATTTGAAGTTTACACACGCATGGCAATGCGTGCGGCACCCTGTAATTCAAGGTGATACAATACGAACAAGATTTCTGCTGGAGGAAAACATGAATTCCCAGATCAAAGACCTCGTTGCCATGCGGGATGTTGACTCACTCTATGAATTAATGACCGAAGACGATGAATGGATGACCCAGCTCGATGCGGCCGAGGGCCTTGTCAAACTTGGTGACCGCCGCGGCTATGAATTTCTCCTGACCGCGACCCTGAGTGACGATGAGTCAATACTCGAAGTGGCAAATGAGATTCTTGCATCTCCCGAACTTGCAAAGATGCAGCGTGAAATTGACGCTGAACGCGAGCGAGATCGTCGCGCCCGCGTCGAGTCTGCGAAGGTCCGCCTGCAAAAAGG
>JAKEFL010000012.1 GCA_022616105.1 Anaerolineae bacterium
GGCTTCAGTAGAATCCGATCTGGCACACCCATTTTCCCTATATCATGGAGAAGCGCGCCTCGTCTGATATGTAATAAATCCTTGTCTTTCAAGCCCATATGCTCTGCCAATCGCTGGCTGAGATTTGTAACGCGCAGCGTGTGGCCCTCAGTTTCCTTATCCCGCAAATCAAGAGCCGCGGACCAGCCTTCGAGCGTGCTCTCATAAGCCAGACCAAGTTCAAGGTTCGATCGCTGCAAGTTCTGAAAGAGAGTGACATTATCTATGGCTAGGCCGGCCTGTCCGGCAAGAGCCTCAAGGAAATCGACCCATTCCTGATCCACCTCTAAGTGAGTACGATGAAAGACCTCCAACACTCCTTTGACTTCGCCCTTTGCGATCAGCGGCACCCCATAATAGCCTGTGAAATTTTCGCCATCCATGAGTAATCTGCGAGTGAAACTCTCACTGCTTTCATACAAGGAATGGATGCTGACTATCTTTCGTTCGAACGCGGCTCGGCCCGCATATCCATCCCCAATCCGTACAGAGGATCGTTCGATAGCCTTCGTATAAAACCCTATCCCATCGCTATATTCGAGGATATGCGTGGTTGGGTTAAGAAGGAGGATATCGGCAGCATCTACCTGCAATTGGGAAATTGCCTGCCTGAGTACAGTTTGCAAAGAGAAATGCAGATCCGTGCTGGCCGTGATGGTCATATCGATGATACGCAATGCCTTTAGATGATCAACCCGGCGCCTGATCTGATCTTCAGCCTGCCTGCGTGCGGAGATATCCGACATGGCGCCGATCATACGCAGTGGCTTGCCGTTTACATCCCTCTCCACATAGCCGCGGTCTGTCACGTATGCCACAGAGCCATCCCGTCGCAGAAAGCGATATTCATCTGCCCAAATGATATCACTGCCTTCATAAAAGGCATTTAGACCAGAGAGAACGCGCGCGTGATCTGCCGGGTGGATGTGTTTGTACCACCATTTCCCATCTGAGCCAGCCTCTTCAGCGGTATACCCAAAAAGAGATTCCACATTCTCGTTCCAGGCATGCTGATCGTTTACCATATCCAGATCCCAGATAACATCATTGGTAGCGCGGCTGGCGAGCCGATAGCGGGTCTCACTTGATTTCAGCGCGTCTTCTGCCTGCCTGCGATCAGTAATGTCAATCATCAAGCCCTGCCGTAAAAGCAGATTATCATTCGCATCACGGAGCAAGGCTGCCTGATCGCGAAACCAGACGACCAGGCCATCGCGTGCAACCATTCGATACTCCACATCCAGCATCTCCCCGCTCTGGTTCACACGGTCGACCTCTGCCAGCACGCGCAGGCGATCTTCGGGATGTAATACCTTTCTCCAAAATTTTGGATCCTCCAGCCACTCTTCCTGAGTGTAACCCAGGAATGTTTTAACCTGCGGGCTGACATAGACCGTTGAACTTAGATCGCCAGCTGGGTTGGTATACACAATACCTGGCAGTTGCTCAACTAATGATCGATACCTGGCTTCTGCCGCGCGAAGATTTTCCTCCGCCTGCTTGCGCTCAGTAATATCCATCATCAAACCCTGCCACAAGAGCGGAGTCCCATCTGTATCCCGCAGGAGGGTCGCCTGTTCGCGGATCCAGACGACAGAGCCATCCTTGGCAATCATGCGATATTCCATATCTGGCGGTTCGCCACTCCTGTTGACGCGCTCGAACTGTGCCAGCACATGTGGGCGATCTTGGGGATGCAGAGCCTTACTCCAGAAATTTGGATATTCCAGCCACTCTTCCTGAGTGTAACCTAGGAAGACTTTGATCTGAGGGCTGATGTAGGTTGTGGAGCATATATCGCTGGCAGGGCTAACGTAGATTACGATGGGGAGTTGCTCAACTAAGGATCGATACCTGGTCTCAGCTGCGCGAAGATTTTCCTCCGCCTGCTTGCGCTCGCCAAGTTCAAGCCTGAGTTGTTCATTGGTTTTGTTTAATTCCGCAGTGCGTTCAGCCACCCTCACTTCCAGTTCCTCTTTGGCTTTCCGCAAGGTTTCATCTACGCGCTTGCGTTCTGTGATGTCTCGCGCGATACCAAAGGTGCCTATGATCTGCCCTACCTCATCTCTTAGAGGAACTTTTGTTGTGGAAACCCAAGTCTCGCGCCCATCAGGCCAGATCACATGCTCCTCGAAATCCACCATGGGCTGACCAGATTTGATGATGGATTGTTCTTCGTCGTAAGCCTGTTGAGCATGCGGGAAAAAATCGAAATCGCTCTTGCCCACCACCTGGGCCGGATCACTCAACCCAAGCATATCAGCCTGAGATTTACTGTTCCTGATAAAACGACTCTGGAGATCTTTAAAGAAGATATGGTCAGGAACATGATCCAGCATGGTCTGAAGTAAGGTGTTGGCCTGTGCCAAATCAGCCGTGCGTTCCTGAACCAATCGTTCAAGATCATCATGGGCTTTGCTAAGAGCTTCTTCCGCCTGCTTGAGTGCGGTAATATCGATCTTGACTCCTTGAATGAATCGCTGCTGACTCGTCTCATCCTCAACAATCACAGCTTCATCATGGAACCACAAAGCATGTCCATCGCGTGCCACACTGCGATAATCAGAGACAAATGGCTCCCCAGTCTTATAAAACTGGGCTGCTTCGGCAAGCACACGCTCTTGGTCATCCGGGTGAAGCATCTTCTTCCAGAGATTAGCATCAGCCAGATATTCATCTTGGGTATAGCCCAGCAAAGTTTCGATCTGTGGACTCACATAGACGCGAGTCTTTGCATCGTCAAGGAGAGCAGTATAAGTAATCGCTGAAATATGTTCAACCAGCGTTCGATATTTCGCTTCCGCTTCTCGAAGATTCGCCTCTGCTTGTTTGCGTTCGGTAATATCGCGGACAAACGCAGCAAAGGAGACCTTCCCGTTGGTTTTCAACGCATGGATCGTTAGCTCCACCGGAAATATACCCCCGGTCTGTCTCTGCGCTGTGATTTCAATGCGCTGATCCAAAACAGGTCCTTCGCCGGTCTTAAAATAATGTTTTAAGCCATTTTCATGTTTGGCGCGCAGTTCAGGCGGGATAATGAGCTTGCTTAAGCGCTCTCCAATTGCTTCTGCGCGCCTCCAGCCAAAAACAACTTCAGCCTGGTCGTTCCAGCGTGTGACTTGTCCATCCTGATCAATAATGATTACTGCATCGAGCGCGGTATCAATGATCAAACGTGTGGTTTCCTCGCTCGCGTGGAGAGCCTCCTCAGCCCGTTTGCGCTCGGTAATATCTTCAATAAAACCCTGGATAAACTTAGGCTTGCCAGTTTCGTCTCGAATAATAACGGATGTGTCGTGCACCCAAACAATCCGTCCATCGCGCGTACGCATTCGATATTCTGCACTGCTATGCCCATTTTCAATTGTTTCCCGGATAGAGGCTGTTGCCCGTTCATAATCATCCGAAATGATAAGTCTATGCCAAAAATGGGAGTCTTCCAGGAATTTTGTCTGCGAAAAACCCAGAAAATCCTTCACTTGTGGGCTGATATAGATATTCGTGCTGAATTCATCTGCCTCATCCAGATACATCACCACTGGCATCTTTTCAACTAGGGTACGATATTTGGCTTCAGCTTCTACCAGAGCGGCTTCTGCGCGAATTCGTTCGTTCAACTCATCTTTCGCCGCCTGATAAGATTGGGCATTTTCAATTGCAATTGAAGCAAGCTGGGCAAAGCGCTTCAACAGTTCCACATCGTCATCACTGATTTTTCGGCTGGCATCCAGGTAATCCACACCCAACACCCCAATCGCTTGCGAACCGGAAGTGAGAGGCACGCCAACCATGGCACGGATCTCAAACTCTTCGAATTGCCTCGAGCGGCCTGCCCAATTGTGATAGTCCTGGACTACCAGCGGCTGACCTGTTTTCCAGACTTTTCCGGCCAAGCCCTCGCCTAACCTGAGCTTGAGACCTACATGATCAGAGTTGATGCCCAACCCCACGCGCAGCTTCAAATTTTTTCCGTCTGGTTCAACCAGGTAGAGAAAGCCGTTGGGTGTATCCATCAATTGCAAGACCTGGGTAACAATGGCTTGGAGAACCTCTGTTAATTTTCGCCGCTCCATCAGGACCAGAGTAGACTCCTGCAAAGCAGATAAGATCTGATTACGCCGCTTTATATCACTATACAGCCGTGTGCGTTCAATGGCTTTTGCTACCTGACCCGATACATATTCCAATATTCGCAGCTCGCGTTCGGTATAGACATTCGGGTCGGCGTAATCCTGCATGGCAATCACACCAATCGTTCGGCCTTCAATGATAAGTGGTGCACCAACCCAAATGGGCGACAGAGGACCAACAAGCTCGACTTCGCCGCGCTGCGCCAATTCTTCAAAATTCGCGATATCGCTCAACAAAGGTTTGCCTGTACGGATGACATACTCGGTCATCCCTCGCCCCGGTTTGGCTGCTGGTATTGAAGCAAACCCATCTACTTCGTCCATATAATATGGAAAACTGAGCATATCATTCTTGGCATCGTAGAGAGCAATATAGAAATTGCGCGCAGACATTACCTTGCCGATGATTGCATGAACTGATCGGTAAAGTTCATCCAGGTTTTCTGCTTTATTCGACGCCTCGCTGATTTGATAGAGCGCGTCCTGCAAAGACTCGGCTTGTTTGCGTTCCGTAGTATCTCGAAAAAACACGGAGAGACCATCCTTCGAAGGATAGATGCGATTCTCGAACCAGCGGTCCCAGGGCGCGTAATAGTCCTCTAATTGAATCGGGGCTTGGGTCTCCAGCGCGCGTAAATAAGCATCCCCAAAAGGCGTGCCTGCCGCCTCGGGATAGACCTGCCAATAGTTTTTTCCGATCAAGTCTTCGAGTTTGTGCCCTAGTAAAACACAACCTCGTTCGTTGACATAGGTGTAGTTCATTTCAGTGTCGAACGCCACGAACCCATCACTGATCCTTTCGAGAATATTCGCTATCGATTCGTGAGTAGTTTTTTTCCGGGCGCGAGAAGCCGTGTGACCCTTATCCGTTTTAGATTGCCTTGCAGCATGTTTTGTTGTGGTTTTGCCCTTTGTGCTCATACTCTACCTTCCAGCTACTCAGGTTATCTCAAGAACCTCAAGACATTCGACGGGAATGCTTGCTGTGCTTCGCATGTACTCATCTGAGGGTGATATTTTGAACCAGTTTTTAATGAAAAGCAAATTGAGACCCACTCTATATCCCGCTTTTCCTTTCCTTTATGGTGCTTGCAACTATTATAATATCAGCGTGACTGTTCGGAGTCTGCTCAAATCAGTAAACACCCCATACACAGAATACAGCTTGGATGAATCGATTCTTGAACAAATCGGGCTTGGTGAAGAAAGAACTAACTTTTGTCAGTCCTTTTGATTCCCGATCTGCCCCAGCGCGTTCTTGAACACCTCATACGGCTGCGCGCCGACAATTGCATAACGATTATTGATCACATAGGTCGGTACGCCTGTTACACCGATCTGATATGCCCACCTCACCTGGTCTGCTGCATCCGCTGTGTATTTTTCACTTTCCACTTCGCGCTGCATTTCGTCCGCGTTTAATCCCACTTCCTCGGCTGCGGCTCGAAGAACATCCCATTGACTGATATCCTGTTCCTCAGCATAGACCTTGCGAAAGACAACGCGATGAAATTCATTGCCCATGCCATGTTCACGTGCATACTCGGTTGCCTCATGCGCGAGGCGCGTGTTATAGATTCGCTTTGTCGAAACAAATTCCATACCATATGAATTTGCAATGGAACGCAGACGTTCTTCCGAACCATTCGCACGCGCCCGTTTCACATGATCTGGCAGTTCCCTTCCTTCTGGCGGCGTATTGAAATACAAATAGAACGGACGCCATTCCACATCCACAGCATGTTCTTCTTTTAACTTCTCGACCACACCCTGGCCGACATAACACCACGGTCAGATGTAATCAGAGAAGATCGTCAGTTTGAAATCCATGTGCTTCCTTGTTATTGCTTCGCAGGGTCTGAGACCCTGCGAGAGCGTGGATGAATTGGATAAAATATACCAGCAGATAGACATCCGCCAAGGATCATTTCTTACAAAAGGAAGAGACCTATGACAAAAGACCTGCGCGTCAATTCGGACCGTATGCTTAACGCGTTTAACGAATTAGCTTTAATCGGTGCGACGGGCGACGGCGGCGTGAATCGTCCCACCTTTAGCGAGGCGCATCTCGCGGCGCGCAAATGGTTCCGCGCTGAAGTCGAAAAATCGGGATTGGAATTCCGCACAGA
>JAKEFL010000112.1 GCA_022616105.1 Anaerolineae bacterium
AGCGCCCGGGATCAGGGAGTTTGATTTGGTGATTCTAAGCGCATTTTATATCGCACACGTCAATGTGCGGCAAGAGTTTTGTTAGAAAAATATTTAAAACCTTAATTTACTTTCTCAAAGATAAACGAAACAATTCGCGGGGGCTTGTTCTGGTCTTCTTTTTGCCAGTATTCGTTCAATTTCGCAAGAGCCAAATCATTGTCTGTGGCAGCGTTGAGAAAATCCGAAATGTGATGTACGAAGGTATTAACTTCTATCTCTTCCCCATCTTTATGATATCTGGCTTTCTTCCCGTCCCACAGCCAATCTCAAGGATCGAATCGAAATGTAAGTCGGCAAGCACCTCTTTAGTCACTTTCTGATCGAGATCGCGTGTCAGATTCTCATCGGTGTCATATGAGTCTGACCACTCGTTATAAGCTTTTTGAATACTCATTTCTCGTTTGTTTGGTCAACCCTTTTCGGTTAGATAATGAAGCAGGACCAGGCCCAAGCCAAGAAAAAGCGGGACGAAGCCTCCCAGCATCCACGGTCCGAGATGAAGCGGATAGTTATCCCCAGTAAAGAATCCGATCGGGTAGAGTTCCAGAGTCAATGCCACACCCAGCGCGGTGATGACGATCCCCCAGCGCAGGAGTCCTTTGTTGTTTTTTGTTTCAGGGCGGGTCAATCCTTTTTCGGCAAGTGCGAGCGTTTCCCGATAGTTGATATAGCGCATGAAGGCGAAGAAGCCAAAGATTACAACCAATGTACCAACTATACCAAAACAGGGAACCAGGGCGTCCATATTTCCTCTCAAAACAAAAGCGCGGATTTGACTGTATTGTATCAATCTCCTCCGCGCTTGATGAACTGCGGTGAGATTTCCATTTCTATTCCTTGAGTACTTCGATGATGATGTTGCCGCTGTTCGTGCTGACTGTGAGTTGATCACCGCCTCCGTTGAGATTTCCAACCAGATGGTTTGCCTCAAGGTTTTCGGTGATTGTGATGTTTACAGGGATGGCTGATTTGATATTGCCGAAATCAGTTTTGAGGTCCACATTGAGCGCGATATCCGATGGTACGGAAAGCTTGATCTCGCCAAAATCTGAATGAAGCTTGTGCGGCCCGCTGCCTAATGTGCCTTCGTAGAAGACTGTTCCACTATTTGTGCTCAGGTCAAGGATCGCGTTCTGCCCATCTTGGATCGTGATGCTTCCAAAGCCGCTATGTGCCTTTACAGCGTTGCTTACACCATTGGCTTCGATCGCACCACTATCTGTATCCAGGTCATAGGATTCTGCACTCACCTGTTCAAGTGAGATATTCCCAAATTTATCTATTACATTCAATGTGCCAGACACTCGTAGTGATATCAGGCTCACTTTGCCGCTGTCTGTTGTAACGGTCAAAGTTCTAGCAGAGCCGTTTTCAAAACTGACATCTCCGAATTGGGTAGCTAACGTCATTTCGCTGGATGCGCGGACATCATTGAGTTCGATAACACCACTATTGGATTCGACCTGTAGCTTTCCTGCAATAACTTTTTCGAGAACAAGGCTCCCGAAGCCAGACTCCAGGAACACATCATTATTGCCCGCATTCACAGATGTTGCAGTGACAATTCCGCTTTGCGTGGTTACATTCAACGCGCCATCGATGGTATCCACGCTGATATCGCCAAATTCTGAATTGAGGTTCGCATCGCCCTGTGTTCCCGTCAAGTTTATTGAGCCGAAGCTTGAATCCACCGAAACTTTCATTTCACTGGGAACTGTAATTACAAAGTCTATGGAATCAGGTCGATCTTGCGTAAAACGGTTTTTTTCAAGTTTGTAAACTACTACGAGCGCGTCACCTTTTTTCGTGACCTGGTACTTTACTTTTTCAAGTGCTTTCTCAGCCTCATCTTGAGTTCTACGCCAGGCGGTTTTTGTAGCTTGAACGACGATCTCATCCCCCTCGCCGCTGACAACGCTGACATCACCCGCATCATTCTGGACCTGGAGCTTGCTCACGCCTTCAGACGCGTATGACTCACTTTCCTCTGCGCTTGCAATCTCCACGTACTGGACAAACGCAAATTCAGGTTGCCCAAACGTGAAAAATACCACCGCGGCGATCCCTGCGCATACAAGCAGGAGTGCTACAATCAATAATACAATTGAGATTGGTCGTTTCATATTGTTTCTCCTTATTTATATTTATTCTCATTCCATTTGACAAGTGATTCGCGAAAAAGTTTCATTCCCCATCCCTTGCCCTTCTCCCCTCGGGAGAAGGGAGTCATCCCCTCTCCCTTTGGGAGAGGGTTAGGGTTAGGGGCGAAACTTTTCCCAACTTTTACTGTCTAACCCCGTAGAGACCTTATGCCCGATACGGAACAAATCCTCATCCAGCGCGCGCAAAAAGGGGATCAGGATGCTTTTGCTGCTCTGGTGAATGAACATCAACACTACGTCTACAACCTTGCTTTCCGTGTGGTAAAGGATGAAAACGAAGCGCTCGATCTCACGCAGGAGACTTTCGTACGCGCGTGGACGGCGCTCCCAAACTTCCGCGGTCAATCTCAGTTCCGCACATGGCTGTATCGCATCACGACTAACCTTTGCTATAACCGTTTACCAGGCTTGCGACGTTCACTAGGGGACCTTGGCAATGATGTGATGGCTGATATTCCTGAGGCAGATAATGTATCCGCAAACCCTGCCCGCGAATTTGAATCAAACGAAACTAAAAATTATTTGCATAAAGCGATAGATGGACTCGACGCCAATTACAAATTACTAATTACTCTCCGCTACCAGAACGAACTTTCCTATGAAGAAATCGCATCGACTCTTAACCTGCCGCTTGGCACAGTAAAGACAGGACTCTTCCGCGCAAAAGAGAAATTACGCCTGGCGCTTGCGAATTATCATCCGAAGGAGGAGGAACAATGGACAATCTCCTGACCCCCAACGAACAAGATAGCTTCATCGAAGATGCTCTTCGTTCGTATCCTTTGGCTAAAATACCCAAAGACATTACTGAGTCAGTCATGGCGCGCATTCGCAATGAGCCTGCACCTCGCTTTCAAATCACACGCACCGATTATTTACTGGCGATCGTGCTCACGCTTGTACTTGGTGGCATTATCCTCGGTTTTCAATTTCTGCCTCCAATTGTATTGCTGCAAATGCAGATTCAAGGCATTCTGCTTTGGCAAAGTTTGCTTGTAAATTATCGCTGGTTACTGCCGATGACTAGTATCATTCTGGGTACATTCCTTGCAGGAATTGCATTCTACCAATTGTTGAGATACCAGCGCAGCTAAAGTGAGTTAAAACTTTCTTATTCCAGTCAGTTCAGAAGGATGGGAACATTTTGGCGTATCCACAGTATATTCAGCCATATAAAAACTTGAAATCTTGAGGTGTTCCAATGAAAAACTGGCCTTCCTTCAGGCGTCTCATCTTATTCTCAATCTTGATCATGGCAGCTTGCGCCCCCACTGCACCAACGGTCACACTTGCCCCAACCCAGCAACCTTCGGCGACGCTTAAGCCTCTTACTCTCACTCCTGTCGAATCCGCCTTTGCTCCTGGGAACCCCACAGCCGCCCCACTTGAAGACATCATAAGGACTCATTCCGTTACTTTTGACACAGCTGACGGCGCGACGGTAAGCGGTGAATTGTATGGTTCGGGCAAAACGGCTGTGATCTTCTCTGTAATGGGCAACTGCAAACCCGGCTGGAGGGAGTTTGCGCAATTGACAGCCGCGCAAGGTTTTATGGCGCTGACTTATCAGTGGCGCGGGTGCGAGGCAAATTCGGTGGATCAAGTGCTAATTCAAAAGTTTGTTGAGGATGCCCGCGCTGCCATTGCCTTTGTGCGCGACCAGGGCGCGGAAAAAATCATCCTTGTTGGCGCGAGTTTGGGCGGGTGTGCTTCAGCCAAGCTGGCTGTCGAGTCGCAGGCGAGTGGCCTTGTTGTACTTGCCTCTCCACCTTCGATTCCACAATGGGGTTTTGAAATTGAACCGGCCGATCTCGATACTGATATTCCCAAGCTGTTCATCACCGCAGAAAATGATGATACAGTTCCATCAACTGCAACCCGCGAGTTATATGATTTGGCGGCTGAACCAAAAGAATGGCATACCTATCCGGGGACGGCGCACGGCACCGATTTGTTTGAAGGGGAGAGTGGAGCAGAATTACAACAACGTATCCTGAGTTTTATTCAGATGATTACCACTGAAAAGAAATAATTTTTTGGGTTTTACAACGTTTGCAGGATGTGGCTGACAGCGGTGGAGGCTGGTCCACCAAGAGACTGGATCAACGCGGTCTTTGCATTCGAGATTTGATTCGCCCCTGCCTGGACCCGTAGCTGTGCCACCGCTTCGACAGCCTGATACACGCCCGCGGCGCCTCCCGCGAATCCGCGCGCTTTCATGCCTCCCATCGTCGCACATGGGATTCTCCCATCCAGACGTATCGCGCCATCCTCGGCGAGCTTCCAACCTTTGCCTCTGACCGCGAATCCGACCGCTTCAAGTTGCAGCGCGGCATAAATGCTGAACATGTCGTGATACTCAAAGAAGCTGATGTCATCCAATATGACGCCTGCCTGTTTCATCGCCCTGCCTGCGGAGATTTGCGCGGTGTCAAAGTAGAGCATATCTTTTCGATCATGTAATGCTAAAGTATCAGAAGCAGATGCCGACCCGGAAATTTTTACCAGCGGATGTGAAAAATGATCTGGTAAAAGTTCACGACGAGTTAACACAACTGCCGCAGCGCCATCCGCATTGGGAGCCATATCGAACATGTTGAGCGGTTCACTGACCATTTCTGCTTTGGCATAGGTTTCAGGCTTGATGGCTTTGCGGAACATCGCACATTTATTTGCAACACCGTTTGCGTGAGCAGTGAGTGCAAAGCCCGCGAATCCATTTGCAGGGACCTGATACTCATGAATGTATCTCTTCATTAAGAGCGCGGCTTGCGCAGTTTGTGTCATACCTTGAACAGCTTCAAAATCGGAATCGGTCCCAGTGGACAACGCTTCCTCTACACCCGCTCCAACTTTGTCAGTAAACTTCTCCACGCCAACGACAAGCGCCACATCCACCATACCACTTGCAACTGCGAGATAACCTTGTCGCAGAGCCGCGCCACCCGAGGCACCCGCGGCTTCGACTGTCACTGCTTCGATGCCGAGCAGACCTGCATAATCTGCGAGCAGAACGCCGAGGTGTGACTGGTTTGATAAATTTGGCGCAAGCATGTTGCCCACGAATAACGATTGCGGTTTCAACCCACCTGAATCTTTGACTGCATCTCGCAGCGCAGCAAAGGCAAGATCACGCAGACCAATATCCCAATGCTCACCAACTTCTGTTTGTCCAATTCCTGCGATAACGACTTCTGTCATATTTTATTCATTCATGCCTCGGTGGTCGAGTAGGGCGAAGCCCATATCGAGACCACCACTTTCAAGTAAATTTTCTCTTATTATCGCTGGGTCTCGATACGTCCCGCGACGAACAGCGGGACTACTCGACCAGCAGGGATAGTTGTTATTTCCAAATCCTCTTCAAAAACTTGACCTTCTCAATCGTCTGGTAACTCTCACCGCCTTCGTGACCATTATATGGGTAGACTTTAATATCCTTTTCGCCAGCCCAATGATTGTACGCGGCATAGACTGTCGAGGGCGGGCAGACTTGATCCATAAGACCAACGGAGAATAATGTTTTTGCTTTGGCGCGCGCAGAGAAATTGACTCCATCGAAATAAGAAAGCGTATTGAAGACCATGTCCATTTTGTCGCGATGGACGTGGCAAAATTCTGCTATCTCTTTGTAGGGATAAGTATCCACCAATTCAGTTGCTCGGCGGTAATGACAAAGGAATGGCACGTCAGGCATTGCTGCAACCACGTCAGGGACGAGCCCAGCCGCGGCGATGGTGATGCCTCCGCCTTGTGAGCCGCCGGTCACAGCGATTTGAGTTACATCCACGGCGGAATGAGAACGCGCTGCTTCAATGGCGCGGACGGCGTCGGTGAAGACGCGGCAGTAGTAGTAATGCTTCGGGTCGAGAATCCCTTTGGTCATGCTTCCGGGATAATGAGCGTTTCCGCCATCAGCGTATAGATCGGGCGTATCGCCTGCAGACCACGTACTGCCCTGTCCGCGAGTGTCCATAATGAAGTGAGCGTAGCCCGCGCTTGCCCAGAGGAGCCAGTCAATCGCGAAACTGCGTCCGCCGCCGTAGCCAATATATTCAACAACACAAGGTAATTTGCCTTTGCGTTGACTTGGCAGAATCAACCAGCCTTTGACGGGCTGCCCGCCGAAGCCGTTGAAGGTGACATCGAAAGTCTCTTGCGCCACGAGACCATAATCCACTTTTTCGAAGGTTGCGTTGAGAGGAAAGGTGCGTGCTTCATCTAAAGTGGATTTCCAGAACGAGTCAAAGTCCGCGGGTTCTTCACGAGCAGGGACATAAGTTTTCAGTTGGTTGAGAGGGAGATCGAAGAATGCCATGATGTTATACCTTACACGGTCACAAAATGCGCTTTTTGAAAGAGTTGAAAACGCAAGGTGAGCAAAGAATCAAGATCAGCTTTGTGAGTGGTCAGGGTTTCG
>JAKEFL010000113.1 GCA_022616105.1 Anaerolineae bacterium
TCAATCCAGCCGAAGCAGATGGCTTCCTCGACAGCCTCGACATAATTCAACGATGGCTTCTTCGTGGCTTTCTTGTATCGAATCAGCCAAATTTCTTTCTTGGTCTTGTGATTCTTCAGAAGCCATTTACGAAATTCATCGCTGGTTGTCACATAAATTGTTTCGCCGATTTGCATAACATCTATACCTCGGTGGTCGAGTAGGGCTGGTGGTTGAGTAGCCGCGAAGCGGCGTATCGAAACCAAGCCCGTATCGAGACCACCACATTTCAAGCCAACTCATATTTACATGTGATTTGTTAGTCTCGATACGTCCCGCGAAAAGCATGCGGGACTACTCGACCAACGGGTTGCTTATGCAACAAAATCGCCTCTCGCAGTGAGAGGCGACATGAAAACATGGTCATCTCTCATCTCCCAGACTTTTGTCTGCCGAAATTGGCACCTTCTTCACTGATCACTGTTTACTGTCCACTGATCACTGCATGGTTGCCGAGGCGTCACAGGGTCGGTCCCTCAGCCTCTCTGGATGAGTCTTCCGTAAATTGTTCGCGAGTTATAACACAGTGGAAGGGGATTGTCAATTTGACTGAACCATATCCATATGTTAGACTCTCGATTAAGGAAAAACTTAATCGAAATGAAAAAAGTTGAATCGATTAATTCTTTTGGGAAGATCAAGCTCCTCGCGGATTCCCGCCGCATGGACATTTTGCGACTCCTCATGGCTTCCCCCGCCACGCTCACGCATCTCGCGCGGACGCTGAAACAGTCTCCGGCATGGATTCGTCATCATCTTCTGATGCTTGAATCCGCTAATCTCGTCGAAGTGGGTGAAATCCGCAAAACAGGCAAAGTGACTGAAAAATTCTATCGCGCCAAAGCGGACGCGTTATTGTTACAGGAATTCATCCTCCCCAAAACAAAAAAACCTGCTCTGATATTTTCAGGCAGCCATGACCTTGCGCTTGAAGGTATTGCAGAAACTTTATCAAAGCATGTTACCTTACTCAGTTTACCTGTCGGCTCATTGGATGGACTTGTGAATCTTCGACAGGGCTTATGTCAAATCTCAGGCTCGCATCTGTTGGATGAAAACGGTGAATACAACACACCTTTCGTTCGTCACTTATTTCCCGATCGCGACGTGGAAATCGTTGCACTTGCCCATCGCACCCAGGGACTCATCCTTGCAAGCGGCAATCCCAAAGGAATCAAAAAGATCTCCGATATTGCAAAACCAAATGTCCGCTTTGTGAATCGAAATGCAGGTTCGGGAACGCGTCTGTGGTTTGACTCTGAATTACGTAAACTCAAAATTCCAACCGAAAAAATAATTGGCTACGACAAAGTTGTGAAGACTCACAGTGATGCAGCAATTCTTATTGCAAATAACAAAGCAGACGTGTCTCTAGGTTTGCAAGCCGCAGCGCATCAGCATGGGCTTGATTTCATCCCGTTATTTGAAGAACGCTATGACCTTGTCCTGCCGCGTGAGAATGAAAAGAGTCTTCTGCCTGTCCTTGATTATTTACAAACAGCAAGATTTCGCGATGAACTCAACGCGCTGACGGGTTACAACTCCACACATAGTGGAGAGCAAATTCTTTTGTAACGCGGTGGTTGAGTAGCTCTGAGCGTTCGTTGCGACACTTGCACCTGCATGCAAGTGCAGGTGAGAGCGTATCGAAACCACCTGTTAATGAAAAACTTTACATGAAACTGGTGGTCTCGATATAGCGGGCAAACGCCGCTTACTCGACCACCGAAACATAATTTTTAGGAGACTTCATGAAACGAATTCTCTCAATTCTCTCAATTCTCGTTCTTGTTCTCAGCGCCTGTGCATCCGCCGCGCCGTCCAATCCGAATCTGATTCTCGCGACGACCACATCTACGCAAGATTCAGGTCTGCTCGACGTGTTGATTCCGCTTTTCGAAACGGAATCAGGCTACACAGTCCAGACGGTTGCGGTGGGGTCTGGTCAGGCAATGAAGATGGGAGAGGAAGGCAATGCCGACGTACTGCTCGTCCACGCACCAGCATCAGAACTCACGTTTATGGAAAATGGATTTGGCAAAGACCGTGCACTCGTCATGCACAATGACTTTATAGTCATAGGACCCCAAACGGATCCTGTAGGAATCAAAGGCAAGCCTGTTATAGATGCTTTGAAACTGATCAGCGGAGGTAATGGAACTTTCATTTCGCGCGGTGATGACTCTGGCACACATAAAGCCGAACTCGTGCTGTGGAAGAAAGCAGATTACGATCCCAAAGCTGCGGCGCCTGCATGGTATCTTGAATCAGGACAGGGCATGGGCGCAACGTTGACGATCGCTTCTGAAAAGAGCGCATATACGCTGACCGACCGCGCAACCTATCTCGCCAATAAGGCCAATTTGCAATTGGAGATTTTGGTTGAAGGTGATAAATCATTATTGAATGTGTATCACGTGATTACCGTGCATCCCGATAAATGGCCCAAAGTCAATTACGATGGCGCGGTGGCTTTCCTCAACTTCATGATCGAACCCTCCACGCAGAAACTGATAGGTCAGTTCGGGGTGGATAAATTTGGTCAGCCGCTGTTCTATCCCGATGCCGATAAAACCGATGCAGACTTGGGTTTATAATCAATCCCCAGCAGGGGCGATTGAAAAGTCGCCCTTTTCCATCGGAGCCGATAATATGAAAAATGTATTTGCCGTTTTGTTGGTTGTTTTATTTGGTCTGACTTCATGTAACACAACCTCATCTCAAAATACGAATTTATTGCTTGTTTCAACGACCTCCACACAGGACTCTGGTTTGCTTGATGTGCTTCTGCCAGCATTCAGCGAGAAGACGGGTTATAACGTCCAGTTGGTTGCGGTTGGCTCAGGACAAGGGCTCAAAATTGGTGAGGAAGGGAATGCCGATGTGATCCTTCTCCACTCCCCTGCCGCAGAAAAAGAATTCATAGCAAATGGCTTTGGCATCGACCGCCGATTAGTGATGCACAATGACTTTGTGATCGTTGGACCTCCTTCAGATCCCGCACAGATTCGTGGCAAGAGTCCTGTTGAGGCGTTAGAGGAAATTTTCGCCTCGCGCGGGACCTTTGTCTCGCGCGGCGACGAATCGGGGACTCATGTCAAAGAGCTGGCTCTATGGAAGAATGCAAAGCTTGATCCTACTGGCCAAGATTGGTATCTCGAAACGGGGCAAGGACAGGGCGCGACCCTTTCGATTGCTTCTGAGAAAAGCGGATACGCACTGACCGACCGCGGCACATTTCTTGCTTATAAGTCAAATGTGGGTTTGGAAGTTCTCGTTGAAGGCGATCCGTTTCTTTTGAATGTTTACCATGTGATTACAGTCAACCCTGAAAAATGGCCAAATATCAATCTCGAAGGCGCGAAAGCATTTGCAGATTTCATTACCTCACCTGAGGGTCAACAAATCATTGCGGAGTTTGGTGTTGATAAATATGGTCAGCCGTTATTCTTCCCCGATGCGGATAAGACCGATGAGGAGTTGGGATTGTAGTAGCGAAAGTAGACATGTAAACAGGTGGACAAGTACACACATGTCTACCTGTTTCCTCGTGTACTTGTATCCTTTCCCCTCATGACCGAAGTCTTCAACATCACGTTATTGTCACTGCAAGTCTCCACGATTGCAACAGTTATCAGCCTGCTGATCGGCTTACCATTTGGGACACTGCTTGCACTCGGAAATTTTCGTGGTCGTTCGTTTATTCTGAGCATCATCAATACAGGCATGGCGTTGCCACCTGTAGTTGTGGGTCTTGTGGTCGCGATTATGCTCTGGCGTTCAGGTCCGCTTGGGGGGTTGCGATTGATTTACACACCGATAGCGATCATCATCGCGCAAACGATTATTGCAGCGCCTGTTGTGACTGGACTTACCGCTGCCGCGTTGGAAGCCTTGGACCCGCGATTTCAACAGCAACTACTGGGGCTTGGCGCGTCACGCGGACAAATGGTCTGGTACCTATGGCGGGAAGCGCGTCTGCCGCTCCTTGCCGCTCTCATGGCTGGATTCGGATCCGTAATTTCGGAGATTGGCGCATCCATGATGGTGGGCGGAAATATTCGGGGTCAGACGCGCGTGCTGACAACTGCAATTGTTTTGGAAACATCCAAAGGCGAATTTGGGAACGCGCTCGCTCTCTCCACGCTTTTGCTTGTTCTTACATATCTAATCAATCTCTCGCTGACGTGGATTCAGCAGAGGAGTCGTAAGGCGAATTGGCAATCCGCCCCACGGAAATAAGTATGATTCAAATTCGCGACTTACTCATTCAACGCAATGGACGGGATGTGCTTCTGATTGACTCGCTTAATATTCCGCGCGGTGAGACATTGGCTGTCGTCGGTCCAAATGGCGCAGGGAAAAGTACATTACTTCTCGCATTAGGACTTTTGCTAAAGCCCGTGCGTGGTGAAATCCTTTTTGGTGGAGTGTCCATCTTGAAGTTGGATGAGCTTAACTATCGCCGTAAGATTTCTTTTGTATTTCAAGACCCGTTGTTATTGGATATGACTGTCGAGCAAAATATCGCGTTGGGCTTGAAGTTTCGGGGTGTGCCGAAGGAAGAGGTTCAGGGCCGAGTAAGAAGATGGATAAAACAATTGGGCATAGAGTCCCTTGCGAAACGGCGGGCAGGCCAATTGTCGGGGGGTGAAGCGCAGAGAGTGAGCCTTGCGAGAGCGTTTGTATTGGAACCCGAATTGTTGTTGCTTGACGAGCCGTTCTCATCGCTTGATCCGCCCACGCGCTCGAAGCTGCTCGAAGATTTATCTGCTTTGCTGGCAGAAGATCATCGCACAGCTATATTCGTTACACATAATTTGAATGAGGCCGCGAAATTGAGCCATCGGATTGCTGTAATCGTGAATGGAATGTTGCGACAGGTGGGAACGGCGAAACAGATCAAATCCGGTCCTGCAGATGAAACCGTGCGAGCATTTTTACAGGAGTTACCTCAATGATATAATCCCTCAAATTTGCGGAGGGATGATGTTGAAAATTGAAATCGTGTACTGCGCGGTCTGACACTACCTGGGTCGGGCCGTGAGTCTGACAGAAGAATTGCTCAAGAATTATGAGCATGTGATCGAAACGACCACACTTGTGCCGTCGGATGGTGGTCGTTTCGAGGTGAGTGTCAATGGGCGGTTGTTGTATTCCAAACTTGGGACGCATCGCCATGCCGAACCTGGGGAGGTGTTGGGGCTGGTGAGGAAGATGGTTGGAGAATGATAAAAATGCCCTGCTGGTTGAGTAGCCTGAGGCGATAGCCGAAGGCGTATCGAAACCAGTGAGTAAGCAAGAAATATTGATTTGAATCTAACAGGTGGTTTCGATACGGGCTTGGTTTCGATACGCCGCTTCGCGGCTACTCAACCACCAGCCCTACTCAACCACCGAGTAGTTTTGAAAACAGGTGGTCTTGATATGCCCTTCACAGCGAACGCTCAGGGCTACTCGACCACTGATAATGAGGATATTGAATGGCTAAAAAAGGACGCGTGTTTTCGGGGGCAAGACCCACAGGAAGGCAGCATCTTGGAAATTATCTGGGCGCGATACAAAATTACGTCGCGCTGCAGGATGACTACGATTGTGTCTATTGCATCGTGGATGTCCACGCGTTGACGACGGTTGAGACGACGCAGGATTTGAAGCAGAACACAATGGAGATGGCGCTCGATTGGCTGGCAGCTGGCATTCGCCCCGAAGAGTCGATATTATTTGTACAGTCGAACGTCCCGGAGGTGATGGAATTGCATACCTATCTTTCGATGGTGACACAGATGGGCAAGTTGACTGACCTGCCGACGTTCAAGGAAAAACTTGCGCAGCAGCCTGAGAACGCCAATTACGGTTTGCTGGGATACCCCGTCTTGATGACTGCGGATATCGTCCTGTATAAGACCGATATTGTCCCGGTGGGCATTGACCAGGCTCCGCATCTTGAGTTTGCGCGTGAGATTGTGCGCTCGTTCAATTATCGTTACAACACAAAGGTGTTGATCGAGCCGCAGGTAAAGCATACAGAAGTTCTGAAAGTGCTGGGCATTGACGGCAAAGCCAAGATGAGCAAGAGCTTGAACAATCATATCGAACTCGCATCTACGCCGGAAGAGACGACTGCGCGCGTACGAGAGATGGTAACCGATCCCGCGCGTATCAAACGGACTGATCCAGGCAACCCGGATATATGCAATGTGTTCTCCATGCACAAAATCTTTTCCTCGCAGGAAGAGATGGACATGGTCAATATAGAATGCCGCCGCGCGGGCATCGGCTGTGTAGATTGCAAGATGCTCTTTGCGAAGAACCTGAACAAACATCTTGAACCCTTCCGTTCAAAGCGCGCTGAACTTGAATCCAAGCCCAGCTATGTTGAGGATGTTCTGGATGATGGGGCAAAGCATGCACGTGTTATCGCAGAGGCAACAATGACTGAAGTGCGCGAGGCGATGCAGTTGCCGTAAAACACGTAGGAGCGACCCGTCGTGGTTAATCAACAACTCTGAACGATCCTGGTGGGTCGGCCCTACATCAAATATCATGCGCGCACTAATCCAACGAGTATCCAAAGCCAGTGTTACCGTCGAAGAGCAGACCATTTCCAGCATCGGAAAAGGTCTGTTGATTTTATTGGGTGTTGGTCATGGTGATGGTGAAACACAAGCCGAGTTTCTCGCAGAGAAAGTTGCCAATCTGCGCATCTTTGAAGATGAAAATGGGAAAACGAATTTATCGATTCTGGATATAAAGGGTGAAGCGATTGTCGTTTCTCAATTCACGCTTTATGCCGATACTCGCAAAGGACGACGCCCATCATTCATCGATGCCGCGTTGCCAGATGTAGCTGAGCCACTTGTGAAACAATTTGCCGAATTGTTGCGCAGCCATGGAGTTCCAACTCAGACTGGAAAATTTGGCGCGCACATGCTGGTGGAAATCCATAATGACGGACCCGTGACGATTTGGCTGGAGAAATGACCATCAAGCCAAATGCTTTTCAAAAACTCATCCATCAATTTATCATGCTGCGTCCAGTCACTGCGTTTTTTGCAGACAAGGTTCACCTTATAGATAAACTTGTTCTCAATTTGACTGGGGGTAAATGCAGCATATCTGAATTTGCAGGCTGGACGATCATTCAACTCACAACGATCGGAGCAAAGACGGGGCGAATACGGACAAGTCCGTTAATTGGATTAATCGATCGGGATAAGATAGCTATTATTGGATCCGGTTTCGGGCGTGCACATACCCCTGGCTGGTATTACAACTTAAAAGCGTATCCACAATGTAAGGTGGAATTAAAAGGAAGATCCGGAGAATATATTGCAAGGGAGACAAGCGAGGATGAATATGAGCAATACTGGCAATTGGCTCTTTCGTATTATGCAGGGTACGAAAAATATAAGGAACGCGCCGCGCATCGCCATATTCCTGTCATGGTGCTGGAGCCGAATAAGTGATATTCATCCACCAATCACGCCAATCTTCACGAAAGTTTTTAGCGAAGATTGGTGGATTAAAAGTTGAAAGCAGGATTCCACAACGTCGCATCCATTTGCACAGCCAAAGCGCCGACCGAGAGCATTGCGTTGGCGTTTTCTTTTGAATACACTCCGCCCGAGCCGATGATGGGGAGTCCGAGTTTGGCGGCTGAACGAACGGTTTCAAGAGTCTGAGGGAAGAGAGATGGGCCGTAGAGACGACCGGTGATCAGTTCCCCTCTCCCTGTGGGAGAGGGGTTAGGGGTGAGGGAAAGCGCGCCGCGTGGCGCGGCGATGCTGATGGCTTGTGCGCCATCTTGTATCAAACGGGGACCCAGTGACAGCACCTGTTCAACAGGCAAAGAGAATATCAAAGGCAATTCACCCAAACACATCTCAAGTGTCAGCAACAAAATATCATCTGCTAGAAGGGGAGCAAAGCCAAGTTCAACCGCCATCACGTTCTCTTGCGTTTCCAACGTGCGTACCATGCGTTGAGTCTCTTCGGGACGATCAGCCATGAGATGAACAATGACCGGCAAATCTGCTCGCGACCATTTCGCTGAATACTTTTTCAATCCGGCATTCAGTCCAGGGTTTGGCAAACCCGTGTGCAAAAGGAAACCGCCCGGGTATTCGATCAAGCCCGGTTTGGCGGCGGGCAGGCGCGGGCGCAGAGAGAACGGATTGGTCACGAACGCGCCGAATAAGTCCAATGCGATCCCCGCGCGTGAGTCTGGAACGTATCCCAACGATCCCGCCGCGTTCATGAGTGGCTTGCTGAAATACAGGTCGCGTTTCATATTACATATCCTTGCGAAGGTGTCGAAACCTTCGCAAGGTTTCTCATTTGACTGTTTCAACGATATAAATATCCGAACCGCTGATGAATGACAGATAAGCACTATCAGGTGACCAACTTGCAAAACCTGCATAGGAAGGCAGGGATGGGGCTAACTGTTCGAGATTCTCCAATTTTGGATAATCAATCTTCCACAGACTATTATCTGTTGCCACAAGGCTAATATGTGTACCAGTAGGACTCCAAACTAGATCGCGAAACATTGATGGCAGCGTTTTTTCTTGGGAAATTTCAGACTCAAAATCCATAGTAATCAAAGTGGATCCATCTTCAGTCAAATAAGCCACAGTTCCATCTGCCGGATGCCAGGTAAGCGTTATGAGATTTGGAGTGGGTGATAATGCCCTCAATGTCTTGCTGGGGATGGAAAGAACCTGCTGGTCATTGCTGTTGAATTCTCCTACAAGTGCAAACTGGCTATTGTTTGACCAACTTGTTAACCAAAGATCACCGTAAGATTCTGTTTCAAAGCTAGCCAGGGTTGTTAAGTATCCTTGCCCTCCGCAGTTGGTCCATAAATGTTCTTTATCAGGTGAAATCAAAAAACGCCCACCACAATAATTCTCTTTGGGAATATCGGTCAGGTCATGGATGTCTTTATATATTCTGGCAACGGGATCAATGAATGGGATGTCAACGAAACCATCTGCCCTAAAATCATAGTTAATTAACGTATAAGTGTCATCACTTACCCATACGATATTGATTGCCGGCAAAGATCCACCACGTCCAGTCAGATGTAACCCGTCATCGAATTCAAACTTATAGCCTTTGCCTGTATTCACATTGCCATAATGGTAACAACAACTAAATAGCTGTGTCTCATCGGAAGACCACGCTGAAAACCCAATTTTGTCCTGCGATCTGATTTTCACCACTTCACCTGTTTGCAAGTCAATCCATACAGCGCCGAACATTGCTTTCGTCTCGCTAGGAGAAAGAATTAAGCCCAGTTGTTCGGGAAATTTTCCAAAGGATTTCAAAGGGTCACCGTTCGGTGCGTAAGCGCCTACTTTGTCATCTTTAGCCATAACTATGATCCCAAGCCTCTCAGACCATCTAAAATTATAGGTAGGGCAAGTTTCCCCTAGCAGGCTGTCGGAGAGAGCATCATCCAGCACATGTATAAACTTGCAGGAAGTGAAAAATAGGGAAGAAATGAAGATAAAGCGGCCAAAATAGCGGAA
>JAKEFL010000114.1 GCA_022616105.1 Anaerolineae bacterium
ATGGCAACCGATCTCGGAGATAATGAAGTCGTATGTTCCACAGCTAGTGAAAGCATTGCTCTAGCTCGAAAAGCGGGTGATAAACAAATCCTTTCTTTTGCGCTGGCACATCTGGCAGCCGGAAAAGCGAATTTAGGGTATGTTGATGAGGCTTACAGGCTCTCAAAGGAATCCCTTGCGATCGCTCGCGAAGAAGGAAACACTCCAGCTTTGGGATATTCGTTGGTCATGATGGGAGAGCTTACGGCGATCGCCCTACAAGACTATGAAAGCGCGCTTACCTATGGTGAGGAAGCCATCGCAGTATCAGAAGCAGGCGGGAATCGCTGGGGAAGTTCGATGACCATCTTTGGTTTGGGATTCTTTGCAAGAACCATAGGCGACTATGATCAGGCGCGGTCACGATTCCGAACCTGCCTGCCCGTGTTTCTTGAATTTGGCGATAAACATCGCATCAATATGATCCAGAGCGAGCTGGCGCATATTGAACGGGAACAAGGTCAATTCAAACAGGCAATACCGATGTATCGCGAAACAATACTCGAATGGCAAAGGCTGGGTCATCGCGCCGCGATTGCACATCAACTGGAATGCTTTGCTTTCATCGCGAAGGCACAGGAACAACCCGAACGCGCTGCAAAATTATTCGGCGCAGCAGAAGCGCTGCGCGAGAAAATCAATATCGCAATGACACCACAGGAACGCATCGAATATGACCGCGGGATCGCCGACCTGCGCGCCAACATGGATGAAAAAGTCTTCGCTTCGCATTGGGCAGAGGGAAGGTCTATGAGGATGGATGAGGCGATAGAGTTTGCGTTAGAGGAAAGTAATGAGTAACTCACCTTACGCACGAACGAATTTTTCATCGCGTATCTTTAACGCGAAGGCGCAAAGACGCAAACGCAAAGCGAATCAAATCTTAGCGTCTTCGCGTTGAGCCTTCTGATGATGGAACGATATCTGTCTGCCAGACATAGATTAAGAAGATGAAACACAAGGGGTAAGTTTCGCGCGACAATTGAGAGGCAATCGATCCACATTCCGCAATGGATGGGCAATGGAGAAACGTAACGGACGGGTGGATATACCGTCATGTTTACACTTATCAACCTTGCAAGGAAAAATCAAAATCACCATGCCGCGCAAAAATACCTACTTCGCCTGGTCCCTGTTCATCGTTTTAGTTATCGTAATCAATCTGATGAACGTCAATGTTGCATTGGCAGATGATGGCACACCCCCGCCGCCGACTGACACTGCAGTGCCGACCGAGCCTTCGGTTGTAGCAACTGAGCCGCCGGTCGAATCGACTCCTGTCCCAGTAGAAGAAACACCAGCCGCGGAAACGCCAGTAGAGGAGTCAACTCCAGAAGCAACCCCTACAGAAGAAACCAATCCGACGAACCTCTTATCAGAGTTACCGCCGGATACCGAACTTATCATATTGGATGAAAATCAGGAACCGTTACCGCTCGCATCACAGGAGGCGACCGAGATCGTTCAAATTGCTGACCCTATCTGGTGTCCCGAATCGGTGATCGCGACAACAGGTCCTACACCGGGCGCAAATGGTTGTACAAGCAGTTTCGCTTCCATCTTCCTCCTGCTGGCTGACATGGATGCCAACCCTGGCAGTTACGCGCAGAATGGCGTCATTTATCTGGAACGCACGCAAGCAGCTAACCCGGCAACGACGATTACCTCGGCAGTCATTATCGATAACTCAACCTATGCGAACTTATTCACAAATCTCAACATCTTCAACCTGACCCTCCAGGGTGGATGGAACATCAACTATCCCACAAACCCGGCAGCCAACCCAATTACAGGTCAGACGGATATTGTAGGAGCTGGCGCTTATTTGCAAATTGGTTCAAGCAGCAATCCCTGGGTGGGAACCGTGACCATCAATAACATTCAAATTGGGAATTCCAGTGGTGGTGTCAGCACGCATGATGGATTGACCGTTTATACAACTGATAGCAATATTTCATTGAGTAATGTAGATGTGGTGCAGCAGGAAGGCAACTTCCATACCATGAATCTGAATTCAAACAACGGGGACATTACTGTTGGCAATGGCAGCCTTTCTGACGGCAGGAACGCCAGTGGCTTGGAAAATCAGGGCTTTTATGCAGCAACAAATTCAGGTTCAATTTCAATTTCGGATACCACTTTTCAGAATGCGCATGGCAGTGGCCCCATCACACAGAATGGCGCTACATTAAGCGCTCCAACCGTCACATTGACAAACGTAATCGCTTTCGACAATGATGGTAATGGGATTGCCATCTCGAATGCGGACACAGTGACACTCAACAACGTCACTGGCGGTCAAATCACACCAGCGCAGGGGAATGGACTTTCGGGCGTCTACGTGAATGGAACAGGTTCGACCATCGTGAATGTATTTGGCGGCACATTCAACAATAATGGTTATTATGGTGTTGAGATCTATGGGGGCGTTATCAACGAACAATCAGCTCCATCCTGCACAGGCAATACGCTTGCCACAGTCCATCCGTGCTACAACCTCACTCCAAACTCTGCTCCTACAATTACAGTTAATGATGTGATAGTCGAAGCCAATAGCGCCAGCGGCTGGACATTGGTTTTCGGTGACATTGGCAGCGCCAGCGATGTAGAAGATGGAACACCATCCGTAAGCTGTACTCCATCAATCGGCTCCATCCTGACACTTGGAGTCACAAATGTATCCTGCACAGCTACCGACAGCGCTGGGTTGACCGCTTCAGATGTTGGGAATATTACTGTCATAGATTCCACCGCTCCAACTCTTCTCCTCCCTGCTGACATGACCGAGGAAGCGACAAGCCCCGCAGGCGCGATTGTCAACTATACGGCTACTGCCACCGATATGGTAGATGGTTCAGTCCCGGTGGTATGTATTCCCGCTTCCGGCTCGACCTTCGCGCTTGGCGCCACAACCGTGAACTGTTCCGCCGCTGATAGCGCCAGCAATTCCTCAAGTGGTTCCTTCAATGTTCATGTCCTGGATACTACTGCTCCGGTGATATCTATTCACCCGTACGTATCAACCACTACGAACGATCCTCTTGGAATGATCCTTACTTATTCATCTCCATCGACGTATGACGCTGTGGATGGATTTGGAACCGCTTCCTGTTCACCTGCATCTGGCAGTTTCTTCCCAATTGGAGATACATTCGTCACTTGTAATGCAATGGATACGCATGGCAATGTGGCTCAGCCTGTTTCATTCATTGTTCATGTTGAATATCAAACCCGCTCCAGTGGAAATATCACAAATGGCAATCTTTCAAACCCGGACTGTCTGGCGAGTATGGATGTTTTTGGAATCAAAGTAACATTTCATAATTTGTGCAACTACAAGGCATTTGTCAACGGAGTGCAGGAAAATACCTTGCCTGCTCAACTGCCAAACGGTTATTCGTTTGTACGAGGGCTGCATGTTCAGGTATTGTTCGATCAGCAAATTGTGAAAACCCTGCCGATCGGAACCGGCATTCAATTGGATTTCCCCATTCCAGCCAATGCACAAGACCAGTTCGCAGTCCTTCTATGGGACGATGAAGATGGGGATGGAAATGGTGAATGGCTCGACGTGACGCAGCTTATAAAAGATGTGGACTTGTCCAAAACACTCTCTACTGACTCAAACGATGAGTTGTATCAAATTGCACCGACAAAAACATTTGAAGCTTTTTATCGAGTCCTCACTACTGAAAAGACAGGCACCTTCGTTCTCGTTAAATAATAAAACTATTAAGTTAACCCAAGTTGCTACCTTGATAATAAAAAAGACCATGTCACCCTGAGGGAGCGGTTTTAAGCGACCGAAGGGTCTCTGTCACGGCTTGGTAGAGATGCTTCGGGGCAGAAACCGCCCCTCAGCATGACATAACGAGCGGTAGGTGGCAACTTGAGTTAAGTTTCTTTTCAATTGAGGAATGGCGGTTGCCATACCTCAATTTTGTTTTGGCGTTTATAAAAAGGGAGTGGCTAATTCCGTGGGCTTAGCCACAGAGACCACAGAGAACTCAGAGTTTTATCTCAGAACCTCTGTGCGCTTGCGCAGTCTGTGGCAAAGAAAAGGTGTAGCCCATCCTTTTAGCCACTCTCTATAAAAATATGAGCGTCAAGAAAAATCTTAAGGAAGTATAATTACTTCCAATGAAAAACCCATCCTACGAAAATGACATCCTGCAATGGCACGCGAAAAAATATGATGAGCGTGTACGTGAGAATGGCTGGCTGGCACTGGCTGGCTTATTCTGGCTGAACCCGGGAAGAAATTTGATCGGATCGAACACGGTCTGTGAAGTCGTCCTGCCGGAACACGCTCCCACTTTCATTGGGATCGCAGAATTAAAAGGTGAAACTGTCCGCTTGCAAGTGGCGGAGGGAGTTCCAATCCGAATCAACGGCCGATCGGTGCAGAAAGCAATCCTAAAGTCCAGCAAGGAGGCGAAGCCCAGCTTCATCACCTGGAATGATATACGCATGGTTCTCCATGAATACGCGGGCAGGTATGCGATCCGCATCTGGGATAATAAACGGGAGCAACGCTTTACTCTGCCGCCTTTGAAGTGGTTCCCGATCAATAAGCAATTTCACATTCCCGCTCGTTATACGCGCTACCCAACCCCTAAAATAACGGAACAGGAAGATACCTTCGGAGGAACAGTTGAAGATCAATTGGATGGGTATGTCACTTTTAAGTTAGAGGGAATAACCTATAAACTCGATGCCACTGAAACCGATGACCATAAACTCTTCATCAAATTCCGTGATGCCACCAGCGGCAAGGAAACCTACCCGCCCAGCAGATATTGTTATACACAGCCGGTGAATAGAGGCAGGGTAACCTTGGATTTCAACTACGCCTACAGCCCGCCGTGCGCTTTTACCGAATATGCAACCTGTCTCTTTGCACCCCCGCAGAACAACCTGCCCTTCCGCGTGGAAGCGGGAGAGATATATCGCGGATCGTGAATTCGGTTATTAGAAAATTGAAAATCGTCGATTCAACACTTAGCCGCCCGCCAAACGTAGCAATGCCTCTGGCACCCAGAATTTTCCATATCCTATAAAACCCAAAACAAGCGAAGCAATTAAGATTGCCACGCCAAACCAGATCAATACACGGTCTTTGAAATCGCGCTTCAACACAGGCAACCACGTGCGCGGACCAACCCCAAAGGCGCGCAAATCCATCGCGTCGATAATGTCTTCACTCCCGATAATGGCATGGATTGTCACCGGCACAAAAATGGGACCCATCTTGCGGACTTGCTCAACTACACCACCACTAATTTTTTCCAACTCATAGCCGCGCGCCCGTTGAGCATCCATTGTCAGTTGAAAATCGCGGGCAAAGGTTGGGATGAAACGCATGGTCAAATCCATTGCGTAAGCAAATTTATCGGGGAGGCCAAGTCCCTTGAATGTAATTCCATACAAAGCAGGGTTGAGCGAATACGGAATCAAGACCGTCATAATGGCGATACTTCCCACACGGACAAACTGGGTGACCGCGTAAAACGCGCGTTCCACCGTGATCTTTAACGTCGGAGTCCAGCCAAAAATGGAAAAAGGCGCTTTGAATTCACGGATCAAATGCTCTTCAGTATAAAGCTCTGTCCCGCCGCGACCCGTAAGAAAAGTGAGAATGGCAAAAAAGGTGATGAATGCGATGATGAACAAAAAGGCGCGACGAATCTCATGCCATTTCACACCTGAATTGAACAGGACAATCAAGGCAAGAACGAAAAAGAATAATAAGAATCGGACGTCCCAAAATGCCAGCGTGGAGACAAGAAAACAGGCATAAAAAATCAACCAGGCACGCGGATCAAACCACTGGATGATGGATTTGCGTTTTCGGTATTTCCAGGCGACTAACATATATATCCTCGCTCGTCGGGGGTCTGAGACCCCCGACGAGCAGTGTTGAACTATCTTCCAGACTGCCTTTGTACCGACGCGTATGCTCCCACTAACAAGGGTACAAGAATGGCGGCAAAGATCAGGTTTGGTCCGGCCGCAGGCAGGAACTGACCCACAATTGTCGCGGGCAAAGTTAACCCATTAATGAAAATATCCGAGAGCGACGCAAAGAGCAAGCCCAGGATGTTACCAAGCATGCCCCAGGTCACTGCCGTCGCAACATTCTCATTCGAGGCGTAGCCGTATCGTACCAACGCTACAAGTATGAAGCCGACGATAATGGAAATGCCGGCAAAGATAGAGATGGCCGCATCGCCAAAGACGTTATTCTCAGGGTCGAAGAACAGCATGTTTGGTTGATTGCGGTTGAGGAAATACAGCAGGGCGGTTAGTAATACCAATGCACCGCTCACATATAAGACTGTGTTCATGCTTTGCTTGCGATCTTTAAACAGCATCCAACAACCTGCAATGAAACCGATCAACCCATTGCCGATGCTCCACTGCGGAGACAAGCCAAAGCCGGTAAGCGCGTCGCCGAACGTGTTGCCGACCGCGCCCGTAAAGAATCCCACCACGGGGCCAAAAGCATATCCAAAGAACATGGGGATCGCGATCGCAGGTCGTAAAGCCACCTGGCTGACCGAAGGCACAACGAACACCGTACCATTGAACAGCCATGAGAATACCGCATAAAGAGCCGCGCCAATTGCCATCCATACGACCTGGCGAGTACCTACCTCCCAGGCCGCATTATCTTTGGTCACGTAATACACGGCAAAGGCGATCAGTAGACCCACGATGACGAACACGAAGCGGATCACTACTGTGGCTTGATCCACCGAGAAATTGAAGAGCGCGCCTTCCTGTGCTTCTCCTGCGCCCAGCACAAACATGACAACGGCAAAGAAAACAAGGACAACGCCCAGCGAAACAGCAACATTCGTAAATGACTTACTCATCTTCTTCTCCTTTTTACCCCTCACCCTAACCCCTCTCCCAGTGGGAGAGGGGCAAGGGGTGAGGGTTAAACATGCGCCAACGCTTCGGCTCTCATGAACCGACCCGTCGCGTTGAGTCGCTCAAGGTTGAGACTCAGCAATGAGGTCGGGACGAGGCGGTTGGCTTTGAGTCTATCGAAGTCGCGAAGCACATCCTGCGGTCTTCCATCGGCGATGAGTCTCCCATCATTCACAATCAATACACGATTGGCATAAATGACCGCGAGGTCAACGTCGTGTGTGATGAAGAGAATAGCTTCAAACCCTGGCAACTGCAGGATCGAATCCATGAAGTTCATGTAATTCTGATAATCCTGCCCGGCGGTCGGTTCATCCATCACAAGAATACGGGACTGCATCGCAAGGATCGCCGCGATGCTCACGCGCTTCTGCTGGCCAAACGAAAGAGCCAGCGGAGGGTCTTGCTCTTTATCAGAAAGATTCACAATTCGTAACGCCTCTTTCACCTCCGTTTCAATTTGCTCCTGCGGATGTTTCAGATTATGCGGACCGAACGAAAGCTCCTCACTCACGGTCGGCGCAAATAACATGTGGCTCGGGCTTTGAAACACATAACCCAGCGTGCCAGCGATTTCGGCAACACTCGCCTCTTTTGTATCGCGCCCGTTCACCAGCACGCGGCCGCGCTTCGGCTTGAGCAAACCAATCGCGTGTTTGACAAACGTCGTCTTGCCCGCGGCGTTCGGTCCCAGCACTGCGATCACATCGCCGCGTTTGATCTCGAGATTAAGCCCATGCAGGACTTCAACATCGGCCTCATACCCAAATGCGACATCCTCAAATTTGACGATGGCTTTGGAGTCGTTCAGCCCAAACGCTTCGCTTCGTGCATCGCTCGAACTTGCCGCGCCAGGAAGGATCGTTATCTCGGCTTGGGGCTGGTCCTGCCTCGCGCGCTCGAGGATTTGTTTCGCAGGAAGTTTCACTTCGCGATAGTCTACCACCTGTGATAACCCCGAAAGATTCCCCAGGTAACGGATTTCACCCTCACTCATGAACATTACCCGCTCGGGATTAATTCGCAAAACATCTTCGACACGATGCTCTATTATCAGAACGGTCATACCTTCATCAGCCAGCTTGCGGACAGTATCGAGCGAATCCTGTGCGGACGCCGGATCAAGACTGGCCAGCGGTTCATCTAACAACAGAATGGAAGGCCGCATTGCAAGCACACCAGCTAACGCCACCTTTTGCTTTTCACCGCCCGAAAGAGTAAATGTCTCGCGCTCGCTCAATTGATGGATTTTCAAAAACTTGAGCGCTTCATTCACGCGCTGACGGATTTCTTCGCGAGGGATGCCCAAATTCTCAAGCCCAAAGGCAACCTCATTCAGGACATTTGTGCCGAGGATTTGGCGTTCAGGGTCTTGAAGCACTGTTCCAATTTTTTGTGAAATTTGTGAGAGTTTCCAATCTTTGGTTTCCTCACCAAGGATAGTCACACCTCCTGTCATCTCGCCTTTATAACTGCGCGGCACGAGTCCATTGATACAACGGATCAACGTCGTCTTGCCACATCCGCTTGCTCCTGCAATCAACAGGATTTCACCCGGACTTGCTTGAAATGAAATATCATGAATGGCTAACTCTTGTCGATCACGATAACGAAAGGAAAGATTTTCAATCACCAAAGCGGCTGCGGGCATCACATCACCATCACACATAGACCCTAAAGGTCTCTGCCCCCTTCACTTCGTCTTGGGGGTGCTTCGCGAAGACCTTTAGGGTCTGAAATAATAAAAATTTCATCACCAGGCTTAACACTCAGCTTCGCCGCGGCGTTGCCATTGACTAAAGCAATTCCAAGGTTTCCTGTGCTTCCGATCAGTGCAATGATTTCACCAACAGACCTCTCACCAAACGTGTTGACCATACCATTGATCTCAATTCCATTCAACCGCACAACGATATTTTCCTTTTGTCCGATTGCATCACCAAGATGTTCGACACGAATATTGGTTGAAATATTACCAAAATGATCGATGTGAGTCACCTCGCCACGCCAGCCATCTTTTGTTTGTTCTGGTTTGGGCAATTGAAGACGGACAGGGTCATTGAAAGGTGTTCCCAATTCATGAAGAGAGACACCATTTGCCAGGTGCGCAGCGACAGGCGAAAAGATATCCCGCCCGTGAAAGACATAACTGATATCTTTGAGCCAGTATTCAACTCGATTCAATTCAACAAAATCAGTCTGCCAGCCCGATTGTTCCGCACGTTCGAGCAAGCCGGTGACTGTTCCGTTATCAGGACCCACGTAAAACCAATCACCAATCTGCGCAGCCATTGGGCGGCGATTTGTTCCAACACCCGGATCAACGACTACAACATGGATCGATCCTTTTGGAAAGTAGGGAACAGAACGCGCGAAAACGTACGCGGCTTCGCGAATATTTTGCGCCTGGATCATATGACTCAAATCAGAAATCTGCGCAGTTGGGCAAATCCCCCAAATCACCCCTTTCATCACACCTACATTGCCATCTTTGATGCCGAAATCTGTCATCAGGGTTATAACGGACACTACACTCTCCTCATTACTTTACAAAGGTTTAGGCGACAGTTGCGCGAAGCGTGTCGCCTGTCTTGACGCACGCTTCGCGCAACTGCATCAAGAACTAAGAATTCGTCTATTATATAGCATCCTGTAAATGTCACCCTGAGCGACAGCGAAGGGTCTCTACTCCAACATTATGAGACTCTTCGGTCGCAACGAGCGCTCCCTCAGAGTGACATAGTTTTTTTAAGATAACTTGTAGAAATATTTGTTGTATTGCTTTTGATAACGGATGGGTTTATTTTCCTTCTGCTAACAGTCTTTGCTTCTTAAGAATAAATAGAGGCGGCAACTTGAACTGCGGCGCGCGGTCACTGGACCAGGCAGCATAAGGAGCCATGACCAATCCACATGTCAAGATCAGCGCACGGTCATAATTCACGCGCCAGCCTGCAAATTCGCGCCAGGCTTGTTCGCGATCTGCTTTGATGGGCAGACCTGCAATAGCAAGCTGGTTGAGAACATCCTCGAACTCTTCTCGATCTACGCAAATGGGATTTTCAGGAAAATGAGGGTCTTGCGGGTTAGGAATATCAAAGTAATTCGCAATACGCCGCAAAGTCAGGTATCCTGCACGGATGCAAAGAGCAGCGGAAGCCTCATAGGGAATCTCAACTGCAGAGAGGGTGATGGCAGCCGCGTCAAGGACTGAACCTGCAGCGGTCACCCACGAATTCTCGGGCCGGGGTGAACGGAAGAAGATCAACGCAGGGAGTGTGGTGTGGCTTTCCTCCACATCTGCAAACCAGGCTTCCCAGACGCTCCAGTAACTGGACAGTTTCTCCAGTCCATGAATACGATTGAAGCGGAGGAGCATCTCCAAGGCTGAGGGCGGACTCCCCGCGCGCACTTCGAGCATGTTCACAACCTGTTCCCGTCGCGAAAATGCAGCATACATGGTTGGGAGATATGCGATCAGCAAACCCACCAGCAACAGACCTATCATGGCTTCACTAAAGGCGAGCAAGGTCACTAGCGGAGTCTTGGAGATGTCAAAGCCAAGTGTGAAAAGAGATGAACCGCTCAAACGGAAAACTGCAAACAGATCTCCAACACTCAATGCCCAATAGATGGCAGCATACCCGATCAGAATCAAAAGATACCAGCTTGGCAGAAGCAACATCAAACCAATAGGTGCGTAATATGCCATGATGGCATCTCGGCGCGGGTAGGTTTTGGCAAAATGAATAATAAAATTGAAGATACGACGCAAGAGTCCGAACACAATGCGGTTGAGTTGGCTGCGCGCGGAACGCGGCAGGACGAATGTCGAAAGGGCAGAGAAAAGCGTAAGGATGACGGTAATGATTCCTGCAATCAATACCAAGGTGGGAACAAGGTTTTCCATAGGGCGAATTATAACCGTGTGATTATGCTGACTGACACAGTGCTATACTTGAGAAGTAAATCTAAGATGCTATCTTGATTTCAACAATCTTCCCTCACCCTGATGATGGTAGTTTTTGGTCAGGACGACTTCCCCCTCTCCCCTTGGGAGCCCCCTCGGGGATGATAAGGGCAGGGTGAGGGCTGTTCGTCGCACGAAGCGTAACATAATGTAGCAATTTAATATACATAGGAGCGTTTATGGACAAGATTACTGCTACTCGGGCGGGCCTTGCCATTATCATCTTTGTGATGGGCAGCCTTCAAGCCTGGGACTCAGACGTCCCGGCGGCCGGTTTGTTGATTGTCTCCCTCGTCAGCCTCGCCATCGCGTTACCTCCTGTGGCGCTGCTTGTACCGCTCAAACAATCATATTTTCTAGGAGTCTTCGCGCTGTTGTTTATTTTGCTTATTCTGGCTCGGCTAATTTCTCCGATTCCATTGCCTGGGCTTTTCATTGTTCTTGTGCCCGCGGTGATGGGCCTTATCTTCACAGGGATCTTCAGGCAGGATGCCGAAACATGATGAGTCAAAAGCAATTGGAGCGCGTGCGGCGTATTTGCTTTACACTCCCTGAAACGACTGAGAGACTCTCGCACGGCGAGCCTACCTTCTTTGTGAAAGACAAAGTTTATGTTATGTTCGCGAACAACCATCATAATGATGGTCATATCGCTGTGTGGCTGCCTGTCCCATCAGGCTTCCAGACCACATTGATCGAAACTGCACCCGAGACCTTCTTCAAGCCACCCTATGTGGGCGTACGCGGCTGGGTCGGCATCGAGTTGGATCAGATCAGTGATGAAGATCTAACTTTCCATATTCAAGTGGCCTGGGAACTGATCGCGCCAAAACGATTATTATCAAAAGTCAGAGCAAATACCGATTCATCCAAACCCTCGAAAAACAAGGTAGCAAACGGACAGAACGAAGGAGAAACTAAGAAATGAATCTCTCGAAACCTATAGGGTTGTTGCTGATCTTATTGCCAATTGCCTTCAATGTAGTCTGATCATCCGAGTCATGAACAGCAACTTTACCATTAACTGCAAAGCTATTTTGTTCGATCTGGATGGGACTTTAATAGATTCTGCTGCACGTATTCAGCGTCTGTGGCAGACCTGGG
>JAKEFL010000115.1 GCA_022616105.1 Anaerolineae bacterium
CCGGAACCAGAAGATGATCCGCACGCGGAGCGATCCAATGCATAAGGATTACGGGTCAAACCACCGCGCGATGACCATCCACTGACCGAATGTTTGCCGCGAAAGTTTGCCCATTCACTCAAGTTGGTCTTGCCTAAAATCAAAGCACCTGCCTTGCGTAATTGCCTCACAATGAACGCATCTTTTGCAGCAACATAACCTTCCAGCGCGAGCGAGCCTGCTGTGGTCTGCATTCGGTCGTGTGTATCAATATTATCTTTGATGAGAATTGGGACACCATGTAAGGGTCCGCGAACTTTCCCACTTTTGCGTTCCTGATCGAGTGCCTCAGCAATACCAAGCGCGTCAGGGTTGACTTCGATCACTGAGTTCACATAAGGACCGCCCTTATCAACGGAGTCAATACGCTCCAGATACAAAACGGCGAGCTGACGCGCTGTCAACTCGCCGGATTCCATCTTTTCCTGAAGTTCCGAGATTGTCCACTCTGGCAGGATCATCCCGCTCGTTTCCTTGAAATGGTTGATGATGCGAGCGGGGTCATTATCGCCCGCCGCCGGTGATGTAACGCTCCAGTTCAGATAGCATCATCTGTTGAACGTCCACCACTTCTTTGAGGACATCACGCACAGAGAGCAGACCGAGTAATTTCGCCCCATCGTATACGGGCAGATGACGGATGTTCTTTTCAAGCATCAACGCCATACACTCCTCCAACGGCTGGGCGGCATCAATGCTAATTACCTTGCTTGTCATAATCTCATTGACCTTCGTATCCCTTGCGTTCCTCCCTGCCAGGTCCACCTTTCTTATACAGTCGCGCTCCGAGACGATCCCATCCACATTCCCCTCGGTCATCACTAGCAAAGCCCCTATATTATGCTTTGCCATCATCCCAAGTGCATCCAGAACTGTTGCTTCAGGCGCAATCGTGAAGACTTCATGCCCCTTTTTGCGGATCATGTCATGAACGGTAGCCATGGCCTGCCTCTCCTTTTGTAAAAAGATTGATTAAAGTATAGACTCAAACGGGCAGTCTTGCAAGCGGAAAGTTGATATGGTGCACTAAGAATATGTTAGCGAATAGGCTCAAGCCGCCGTCCTTTGCGAAGCATCCCTGTGGGACGGCGGCGTGTTGCAAGTAACGCCTGCGCCGCCTTGAAAAGCCGAAGGTGCACGGCGCAGGGAGCGAATTCCACTATATCAGCAAACACCACTTCCTGGAAAAAGAAGCGCATCAGAAGACACTTTGCCGGACGTTCCAAAATTGGCAGATGGAACGGATCTGCTGAGGGGTGAGGCCCTCACTTTTTTCGTCAGCCAGGAGGTTCAAGTACTCATAATGGGCGGCCGTTTCAGCATACTCGATCAGATCTAGAGCATGCAGGATCGAGTCGTCACATCGCGCAATCACTCCATGCTGTGACCAGACCAGAACTTTATGATTACGCAGAATCCGCACAGTCTCAGCCATTTGCGATTCCGATCCTGGCATGATGAACGGTAGGACTCCGAGACCGTCTGGAAAATTGATGATGGTTTCAGGCTGCCATCGCAGAAGATGATTGTTTAGATAACGCCAGTCCTGGTAGCGCGAAATATGGCTGAGATAAGTCAGATGAATAGGCTGACCATGCAGCACAGTATGCAACTGAATATCGCGTGAGAGCATTTGATCGACATGCACTGCAAAATGCGAATTGAATTCACTGGTTACGCGCTCAAACTGACGGTTGGGAGATGTGAACATCCTCCCGGTTCGCCCATCTTTTTCAACAAGGATGCAGGCAAGGTTGGCGATCGGCTCCTCTGAGATCGCGCGTAAGCGGCAACCTGAGCCGGATACAATGACCGTCGCGCCTGCAAGCTCCGGGGCAGGCTGAGGCAATTGGACGATTTGCATTTGAGGAAAAAGAACCGTTACTTCCAGGGAATTCCGAATACAAACCGATATATTCCCTGCCGCGCCCTCAGCCGAGCCGATGTCTGATAAACGTTTTCCCGCCTGCCCGATCTGATGTAGTAAACGATCCGGTTGAAGTGAAATGGGAGCCATGGACGCGAGTGCCTCGATAGAAAATATTTCGGCAATTGTATCAATATCTGCCAGGAGCACAGCATTTTGGAGGCACCCCCTGGAAGTCTTTACTCGTATTTCAGCGCCAGTACTGGAATCATCGTCGCCGCGCGTAATGCCGGATACAACCCAGAAATCATTCCAATAATTGTGGAGAAGATCAGTGCAAAAAGCGGCAGCCATATCGGTGTGTATACCGCTACGCTCGGCGGCGGTCCGCCCTGCTGACCGGCTTGATTTGCAAGATAAACCAGTGCAATCACGTTGATGCCCTGCCCTGCCAGCCAGCCGATGATCACACCACCCAGCCCGCCGATGAAACCAATGCCCGCAGCTTCGCCCAAGAAGATCGCCAACACATCCCGGTTGGTCGCGCCGACTGCCTTCATCAAGCCGATCTCGCGCGTCCGTTCAAGGATGGACATTGCCATAGTATTCGCAATGCCAATTGCAGCGACCAGCAACGCGATCGCCCCAACACCACCAAAGATGAATTGCAGGATCACATAAAAATTGTTGATTCCCTGTACAAAGGATTGTGGCGTGAACGCTTGAAAGCCCATTTGGGTAATTTGATCAGAAATGTCCAGCACCTGGTTTACATCCTGAACTTTGACAACCACCTGGCTATAGCCTTCCTTGTTGTAATTGACGCGCCGTCCCTGTGACCATTCGTTGAGCGATTTGATTTGGTCCAAGGGAAAATAAACCGTCCAATCTGATTCGCCGCGTGTCTCCTTGAGGACACCGGTCACGCGTAGACTGAGATTCTTGCGGATCTCGTTTCCCTGCTCATCATATTTCGAGACAATAAACTGGATTTGCTGCCCAAGCAGTTGAGGCGGTGGAGGCGGCTCCTGCCCGGGACGAATGCGCGGGTCATAGAAATTATTTGGCACCATCGCGCCGATCACAACAACGCCGCGTCCTAATTCTGTTCCTCCCTCAATCGCCTCCAAGCCCAAACTTGCAAGGTCATCTGATTCAACGCCGATGACACCAACGCCTCCTTCCAGCTTCTGATATTTGATCAACACGCCTGTCATCAAATATTCGCGCGGGATCACAGACTCGACGCCAGGGATAGCGCGCAGTTCATCCAATGCAGAATTGGTGAGCAAACGCGCGGGTTGGGGCTGACCAGGATCCTTTACACCACCCCCCACGCTAACGCTTACAACCATTCCCTCTGTCATCTCATACGCCGGGCTGACCTGAATCTGAGTCAGATCACCGATGCCATATAACTGCTCGTTTGCATTTCTTTGCAATCCAATTGCCAGAGAGACAAGGATCACAACCGCGGAAGTGCCGATCACAACACCGATTGCAGTTAATGCGACGCGCGCTTTGCGGCGGCTCAGGTTTCCAAAAATGAGACGGACGAGGTCAAGTGGCTTCATCTAACTCATCATCCTTTACCACCACCGGGGTTTGGACCGGGCAATGGAACTTCTTGAGGCTCAACCGGAACAATGCCTGGATCACCATTCGAGGGCGGTGCGCTATCCAAGCCGAACAACCCAAGAATGAAACGCCATATTTTTTGCAGTGCGCTCTCTTCAGTTGGAATGGGAATGGCTTCGCCTCCACCCACAGAGGGATCGGGCGTCGGTTCGATGAAGGCTTCCATCACCTCAACTTCCAGCGTGCGGGTGATCGTGCGCGGCTGGTTGAAATCATCGGTGTAATTAATCGTGATATCCAGAGTCATCGTGCCAGGTTGTTCAGGGACGAAAACGGAATCCAAAGTGAAGTAACCGCCCGTGTCCAGCGACCCGATCAGGCTGGTCCCGTTTTCGATGAAACCATCTGTTGAAGTGACTTTCATGGTACCCAACACTGCCAACCGCTTCCCAAGGTTAACAACCTGGAGCGGCAATGCCCCGGGCTGGCCCACAAAAAACGGATCAGGCGGGCGATAAAAACTGACATCCACATTGGGTAGACTGTACACCAGCAAAGTGATGACCTGCTCATCGTTGATCACTTCGCTCTTATCATTCAGATATGAGAATGTCACCTTCATCGGATATGCGCCGGGATTCGTGGATACGTTGACAATGAGATTCTGGCTTGCCCGTATCATTCCTCCCGCTGGCAAATCTCCGAGCGTTTGTATATTAGACGCGCCCACAGGAGCGAAGTTGGTGAACTCACCGCTCCCACCAGAGACTCCGCCTGGCTGTGGAGTCCCGCCACTCGTCCCGCCTGAACCGCCTCCCACGATCATCGTCACGCGCTGAGCGGGGATATTCCCAGTATTTTGAACCGTCATCGTCAGGTTGAATTGTTCACCCGGCTGTAATGGATCAATGCTGGCGTTATAACTTGTGATCACAAGCTGTGAGCTTTTTACGCCCGTTGGCGTGGATGTGGAAACATTTACAAAACCGCCACCAGCCACCGATATGTTCAGCGTAAATTTCTCGGTAAACGCTGTGCCGCTCGAATCAGAGTAGGATAGATTCATATCCACAGGGGCAAAGGTTTTTCCATAGAGATAAGTAGCGGCTGTCAGTGACTGTTCGAGATCAGTGGAGTTGTCCGAGACCAGATCGCCAACAATGACCACGCCGCCATTCCTGAGGGGTATGAAATCACCGGATGTAAACGATACCTGAACATTGAACGCATTGGCATGACCCTCATTCCTCAGCTTTACAAACAGTTTGAAATCCTCTCCGTATTGAACGTTCACCGGATTCGTCCGATAGTTTTGCGCTCCAATTTGCGGACGGATGAACGAGCCAGAGGATGTTGTGGGCGGAGGCGTGTCCGTCGAAGTTGGTGCTATTGTATTGGTTGGCGACGGTGTGTTGGTGGGCGTGGCTGTGGGTGTAGATACTTGCAGGAGATTTGACTGATTCACTCCAATGAGTGAAAGCCCAAAAATGGAATTGGCCCGGTGGGGAATTGTTACAACCAACAAAGCAAAAAGTATGGAGTAAGATGCAAATCGACGAAATCCGGGTTTCATTGTTTTCCTTTATGTCACTCTGAGCGTAGCGAAGAGTCTCGTATTCACGCTAACAAGACACTGTTTATGCAAAAACCGAGATTCTCACCTGCATGATTTGCTAAGCAAATCACGTGCGGCGCAAGTGTCGTCGCTCCGCTCCTCACACCGTCCCGAAGCGGTGTCCCTTCGGGAGAATGACATGTCATATGTAGAGCTACGATACCTGAGCGGATTCAAGCGCGGCAGATTGATATTCCGTTTCGCTCACTGAGCGCCCATCCAGAAGATATATCTTATGCGTTGCAAAACGCGTCATACGCGGGTCATGAGTCACGACCAGCACAGTGCGACCGGAGTTATGCAGGTCGGAGAGTAATTGCATCACAGCCGCGCCGCTGGAGGTGTCGAGGTTGCCTGTCGGCTCATCTGCCAAAATAAGACTGGGATTATTTACGAGCGCGCGGGCAATTGCCACACGCTGCTGCTGACCACCGGAAAGTTCTGTCGGGCGATGATCCGTGCGATCACTGAGACCTACCTGTCCTAATAGATTACGCGCCTGGTGATTTCGCTGCACTGAGGTGATCCCTGCAAACTGCATGGGGAAAGCGACGTTCTCGAGCGCGCTCATGCTCGGGATGAGGTTAAATGATTGGAAAACGAATCCAACTGTCCGTCGGCGAAAGAGCGCCAATGCGTTCTCATCCATTTCGTCCAGGCGCGCACCATCAATTGAGATCTCACCCGCGGTAGCGCGATCCAGCCCACCAAGCAGATAAAGTAATGTACTCTTGCCAGAGCCGGAGGGTCCCATCACTACTGTAAATGTGTGCGCGTCGATGTCAAGGTCCAGTCCATCGAGCGCGCGCACAATGGACCCGCCCATCTGGTAGTGCTTCATCAACCCCTTCACGCGGATAAATGGTCTTGCCATTTTAGAAAAACGGACGCTGAACAGCGGTCCCGCCAATGCCCGATAAAAGTGCACCAAGCCCAGACTGTGCGAGAAGCACCAGCAGTATGACAGTCAGAACGCCTGTTACGGCTTTGCCGCGCGACAGCCCTTCTGCAATCCCAAAACCGATGACCAACAGGATGAGGTTCCATATGAGAAAGATATCAAGGCGCATCAAAAGCTGAGAGAGAAACCCGGCACTGGACGCAAATCCAGAAAGCCCGGGGCTGACGATGGCATGACCTGTTGATAACATGAATATGATGCGCAGAAGATCGCGCAGAGCAAACGGAAGACTCCCCCATGCGACAATGTTCAACGCGCTTTGCATCGAGCCGCGCCCGCCTAACAGTGTTGAACCGAAATGCAATAATCCCGCCAGCAGTAACCAGCCCACCCATAAGCCTGCAAGCGCACCGACGAGGGGAAAGACATACAGGAAGGTAGGTCCCTGCGTTGCCTGCTGTGCCTGCATATAATTATTCTGCATTTCAGGTGTCCAGAATTCCCAGTCCGGAGGCAATGTAATCTCTCCCATCATGGCGGCGCGTGATTTTTGATATCCCCCAACAAAAACGACAAGCGCTGCCGTGATACTCAACACCAGCATCGGAGTCAGCCACGTGGCACGCGACTCAGAACTGATCCCCTGAAACGCCTGGCGCGGACGTAATAAAACATCTCGCACACGCGAGAAATCCAAACGACGGGCAGAGCGCTGGTCAAGAGTAATGTCTGTCATGTTGAGAGGATTTAAAAGATTCTAACACGCTTTGGACGTGCATTCCTTAGACGCAAAACGGCTGGGATTGTTCCAGCCGCAAATGTTCGATAATCGAGACCTTCTATAGTTACAGTGTACTGCCCGCGCCGTCAGCTTAATTGTCAATGGGCAATTCGCGAATTCGAACTTTGCGTTCCGTTACCGAGCAAACCACGCCCTTCTCCAGTGCAGAAGATTGTTTCTCAAGAATCTTGAATAGATGAGAATTGACATTATCAGCACGCATATCTTTCAAACGAAAGATGATGACACTTGGAAGTTTGCCCCCGCTCGCTGCCAGCAATTCCCCAAAATCAAGATCGTGCGTTAGAAGCACGCGCCCTCTTCACGGGTTTTGATAAGAATGTCGCCATCGGGCATGCGCCCCAATCCTTGTTCCTGCAAATGGATTGAATCGTGTCCGCGCTCGCGTAATGCCGAAACGACACGCGGCGAAATCCCCATGTCCGCTAGAAACTTCATGCAGGCTCCAGAATTTGTATTGTTTCATCTGCCAGCCAGGCCGCATATCGCAGAGCTTGACGTACATCCTCCTCTTCAAGATATGGATATTCCCTGATGATCTCGGCGGCTGTCATGTTATTTGCAACCAAATTGACAACCAAGGCCACTGTCACGCGCAGACCGCGAATGCAAGCGCGTCCGCCCATAACAAGGGGGTCAAATGTGATGCGGTCAAATTGGGTCATAACAACTCTCCTGGTTTTGTCATTATAACGCATGAGGTAAGACATACATACAGGGACGCCTTAATGAGGCTCCGATGTTTCCTTCTCTGAATTTACCGCTTGTCTCATTATTTGCTAAGCTTTTTGGAGTAAATTGCAGGTTGAGTTATTTACTTCAAGTTTAGCTA
>JAKEFL010000116.1 GCA_022616105.1 Anaerolineae bacterium
GTATCGAAGCCTTTGGCGCGCGTCCACTGGCCATCCGTCTTTTGAAGATCGCGCGCAGTTACGTCATTGCCGATGGTATACCCAAGGATGTGTTTCTTCGCGTTCTCAGCCGTGATGTGCCTTCCCGGCTTGCCAATGACTGCGACAAGTTCTCCTTCATGTTCCACTTGTGTAGATTGCGGCGGGAGGATAATCGTATCATTGGGATTGATAATCGAAGAAGGCGGCTTCATAAAAATCAACGGAACCTTTGGCACTTCATTCCCCAATTCCTTGGCATGTTCCACATAATTGCGACCAACGCAAATGATTTTGCTCGGCTCGGAAGGGGCAAGCAGTTTCACGTCCGCGAGAGGTGTTTCAGCTTCCTTTCGCTGGTAGCGTCCGAAAACATTCCCTCCGATCTCACCGACTTTGTCATTCAGAAGCCATCCATATTTTGGCTTTTTGCCACCCTGTGTTTCGTAACGAATGATTCGCATGAGGACTCCTCCAAATATGATGCTCCAAGTGTAACATGATGTATAATAGCGGGCGCGGGCGCTTAGCTCAGTTGGTTAGAGCGTTTCTTTTACACAGAAAAGGCCAGGGGTTCGAGTCCCTTAGCGCCCACAAAAAGAGAGCCTCGAATGTCGAGGCTCTCTTTTCATTGATAACTCCTGTTATATCTTCTTCACGGGGAATTGAATCTCATTGACCGTATTCGGATCATTCTGATTTCCAAGCGGCTCAGGCACCCGGAGATTTAACTCCCGCCCCGGACCGACAATTTGATATCCATTCTGGTCGATCCATTTCGCAATGGCATCGTACGCCTCACCGATCGTGGCAAACGGTCCGGTGTGAACGACACAAGCCATCTTCTCAAACCCTGGCAAATCATGGACTTTGACGTTTCCATTGGGTGCTAAGTCCTCATTGATCGGCATACATACTTCAATATCCCAGTCGCGTTCCTTGAACTCACCATCATGGTAAACCGCCTGAGGTGGACCGATCATGCGCGCGTTTTGCTGATGCAGGTAGTCCATGAGTTCATCCCACAATGTACGCTGGTCCGGCGGTGTAGGGACAACGCCTCGCACCGAAGCAACTTTGACCGGGTCGATTTTCTTGATCACAACATCATATTTAGACATGAAATTCTCCTGTTCAATTTGTCTCAGCCAGAGTTCTACGCGCTCCAGGCGCTCCGTTTCTTCCTGAACCTGCTGCCTGATTTCCGCCTTGCGCAGTTTCAGCATCCCGCGCATCTGCTCTGTGGACAGGTCACTATCGAGGAGACGGCCGATCTCCTCCAATGAGAAGCCCAGGTCTTTGAGAGCCACGCTGGCAATGCCAGCAGTGCGATACAGGGTCGTCAACTGGTCAAATTCATAATAGCGGTAGCCGGTAAAGCGGTCCACTTCGATGGGTTTCAACAAGCCCATCTCGTCGTAGAAGCGAAGTGTCTTGACAGACACACGGCTGAGTTTGGAAAAGTCTCCGATCCGGATCATCTGAAGGACTCCATTGTCCTTATACACCCTCCAGTAAATGGAGAGTCAAGTATTCTATTGTAAGATGTTATCCGAAGGTAAATTCCTTTAATTGAAAAAGACAGGTGAAGCAAAGTGCCTCACCTGTTTTTGTTTTACTCCTTTCTGTTTCGCGAGATTTATCCACTGCTGGACTGGGTAGGTTGAGGGGTTGGAGCCCGATCAGGCCTGGGTCCATGTGGACCGAAACCGAATCCAAATCCGGGTCCATCGAGGAAGCCTTTGTCAAGCCCTTCGAGCAGCCAGTCGGCTTTCTCTTGAGACATTGTGCCATCTGCAACAGCCTGCGCGATACGCTCACGTAATGCGGCTTCGCGCACCTCCTGAATCGCATCCCGGACATCCTGCAGCTCTACACCTGCTTCAGTAGCCAACTCTGCAAGTGTCCTTCCACTCTGGAGCGCAGTAGTCAGTTCATCTACGGTCATGCCCAGAACTTCCGCGGCTGCTTCAAGTTCAGCTGGTCCTAAACCGCGTCCGCCACCGGGACCGCGTCCATGTTCTGGCGTGTTCAATGTGGAACTCTGTGCAAAGACGTTCGTCGCGCCGATCACGCCAATCACCATCAGGGCTACCAGCAGCCCACCAATCAATATCGAAATTTTCTTTTTCATTGTTTTATCTCCATTTTTTATTATTGTGGCTGGGGTACCACCAACCTGTATTTATCTTAACTGGAGGTTGTTATGTCCCTGTGAAAAGGTTGTGGGGAAATTGTGTGGAACAAATAAATGGCTTTTAATGTTTTTATTATTGAAGTAATCGAATCTTTTCGTCCTGAGCGGAGCGAAGCGCAGTCGAAGGACATTTCAACAAGTACGTTCACCTGCAATCAGACTAAAAATTCATTTGTCAATTTGCAAGGAGGAAATCATGATGAAATTCAAAAAGAAAGCTGTATTGGGAATCGTTCTGCTTATTCTTGTGGTGGCGGGAACACAGTTATCGAGGCTATATCGCCAGCCATTGGGACCAGCGTTGGAGCTGCCAACTTCTACACAGTCAAACCCCACGCTCACTACATTTCCAATTTCAACGGACGCGGCAGATAGCACACCAACTGAAATTCAACCAACTGCCACTGCGACCGTGCAGCCAGCATGCGGCGGACCTCCGGTGATGAACATTCTCGCTGTGGGTTCGGATGCACGCGGGGATCATTACTTATACGGGCTGGCAGATATCATTCGCCTCGTGCGTGTGGATTTTGTCAATAAGCAAGTCGGAATCCTCGAAGTTCCGCGCGACCTGTGGGTGGAAATCCCCGAAATTTCTGACCACTATGGAATCACACACGGAAAATTGAACCAGGCATATCTTTATGGCAACAAGGGATTGGGATATTATGATGATCCCAGCGAGGGACCCGGCTTGCTGGCGCGCACGTTGAACCTCAACTTCGGCGCGCAGCCTGACCACTATCTCGCGGTCAACATGATTACCTTCGAAAACATTGTCAATGCCGTTGGCGGTATTGATGTGAACCTGCCTGAAGAAGTGAGTGTGAGGTCACCGTCCAATCCGAAGGGTTTTGCCATTCCCCCGGGCCAGCACCACATTGACGGTGAAACCGCGCTCTGGGTGGCGCGTATCCGTGAATACAGCACCTTCAGCCGCGCAGATAATCAGAATACCATCATGTGCGCGTTGTACAAGAAACTGATGAGTCCTGCGGTCGTGCCCGCCACCCCCAAACTCGTGAAGGATTTTCGGGAATACGTCCAAACGGATTTAAGCCCGCAGCAGATCAACCAACTCGCTTGTCTTGCCAATCAGATGAACGGGACAGGTGTGTTCTTCGCGAGTTTTCCCATCGACATGTTCAAAAATGCGAAGGTGTTCGACCCTCAATTGAAAGCAACCACCTCCGTTTTGGATGCGGACAATAACCTCTTGCGCGATTACATCGACCGCTTCCAGCAAGGGACGTGGCCCGTCATCGACACCACACTCGTAGAGACTGATTCTGGAATTTGTAATTGATGATAAAAGTTACTTGACCCATTGTGTGACAAGTCCTACAATTCAAGCATTGATAGTCGGCAATCGTGAATCAGTCTGGATAATGCAGTCAAAAACTGATTGTTTCTCACGACTCCCGAATCACAATTCCGAATTACGGAGAGCGCAATGTCCGATTATTTGTTCCGCGGAAACCTCGCAAAGCTGGATCGTGATGTTTATGAATTAACACAACTAGAGGCAGAACGACAGGCTCGCAAGTTGATTCTGATTCCCAGCGAATCGACTGCTCCACTTGCAGTGCGCGAGGCGCTTAGTTCCGCCTTCCAGAACATTTACGCGGAAGGCTACCCCGACGAAGAGTCGCGTTGGATGACCGAAGAGGAGATCCTCGATTATCCGGCACGGCTTGCTCATTATCGCCGCAACGGTGACCCGCGCTATTACAAGGGCGTGGAATATGCGGACGTGGTCGAAGCATTGGCTCGCAGACGCGCAGCAGAAGCCTTTGCCGCGAACAGATATACAGCGGATCAAATCTATGTCAATGTTCAGGCATTATCCGGTGCACCTGCCAACAATGCTGTGTATCAAGCTCTTCTTAATATTGGCGATACAGTGATGGGATTGAACCTCCTGCATGGCGGACATTTATCGCATGGCTCGTCAGTGAATCGAAGCGGTAAATATTACAAAGCCGTGCATTACACAGTTGATGAAAACGAAAAACTTGACTACAACAAAATCCGTGCGCAGGCGCTTGAAGCAAAGCCAAAACTCATTATCGCGGGATATTCATCGTATTCATGGATTCCAGATTGGAAAAAGTTTAGAGAGATTGCAGATGAAGTCGGCGCGTACTTTCTGGCGGATATTTCACACATCGGTGGTTTGGTCGCGGCAGGCGTAGTGCCCTCGCCGATTGGACATGCTCACGTAGTGATGTCTACCACACACAAGAGTCTGGATGGTCCGCGTGGGGCGGTGTTGTTGACAACTGACGCGGCGATTGCAAAAAAGATCGATAAAGCTGTATTCCCTGGCGAACAGGGTGGACCGCATGTCAATGTGTTCGCGGGGTTGGCACTGACGTTCAAATTCGCGCAGACAAGACAGTTCAAAAAATTACAAGCACAGACGGTCAAGAACGCTCAGGCGATGGCAGATCAATTCAAGAAGCGTGGACTGCGTGTCCCGTTTGGCGGCACGGATAGTCATTTGGTCAACGTAGATGTGACAACTATCAAATCACCTGAAGGTATTCCGCTGACAGGTGATCAAGCCGCGCGTATTTTGGATATTGTCGGAATCGTCGTCAACCGCAATACGATTCCTGGTGATAAGAATTCACTCGATCCATCAGGGATTCGTTTGGGTACAGCGTGGATCACACAGCGCGGCTTCAACGAGAAGACCACACATGAACTAACTGACATCATGGCGGATGTTTTATTGGCCGCGGCTCCTCATGCAGTAGATACACCTCATAAAGGCAAACAGCGCCGCGCGAAAGTTGATTTCAATGTGTTGAATGATGCCAAGCTGCGTGTGAGGAAACTGGCAGAGAAGGCGGGTATTGACTTCAAATACAAGAAAAGTGGCTATCCACATTTCTATTACATCGATGATAAGGTAAAAGTAAGTCGGATTGGCAATCCGACCTACGCCGTTTTTGAATTGAGCGGTTCACGCGTGCGACAGGTTTTGGATTACGCGGCATCTTCTGATCTCTCAGCGTTGAAGAAGAGACAGAGTCAGCCGACGACGATTGCAACTGCAAAAGGCGTTGTCAAGGGTGCGCTGGTCAATGTGGATGACCAGACGTATCAACTGTTGATTCCTGTCAACAAAGCATCATTGGTCGCGACATGGCTGCGCGATCTTTCGGATGGATACACATCGTTCAAACTCGACGGCGAAAAGGATTTCAGTGCCAAGCGAATGCCGGGTCCGTTTGTGATGAGCCAGGTGAGGAAGGCGGCGAAGGCAAGGCCCTCACCCCAGCCCTCTCCCGCGGGGAGAGGTGGAAGCGTTAGTGAGGATAAGCCCTACTTTATCGGGATCAGTTCCGAGGTCCATAAAGAGGCGCTGCCGTCGTTTGAATGGAATCCCGCTCCTGCACTCCCCGAAGGTGGGGGAAGTGAAATCCTAAAGCGAACGGCCTTGTATGATGTCCATAAATCCAGCGGCGGGAGGATGGTGCCATTTGCGGGCTGGGAGATGCCTGTCGTGTACACATCCATTTATGAGGAGCATCTTGCCACGCGTCAGGCGGCGGGATTGTTCGATGTCAGTCATATGGGCGTGTATGATGTGCGCGGCGCGGACGCGGCGTCATTCCTCGATTCGGTCTGCGGAAATGATTGCGGCGGTCTGGAGCCCAGCGAGTCGCTTTACACACATTTCCTCACACCCGATGCGGATGTGATTGATGACACGCTGGTGTACAGGCGCGGCTGGGATAATTATCTCGTGGTGGTGAACGCCTCGAACGATGACAAGGTGCGGACGTGGCTGGAGAGTGTGCGCGATGGAAAGGTCTGTATTGACAATGCGCGGCCGTGGGCGCGGACATATGGATACAACGCCGAGATCCGTAACTTGCGCGACCCGAAGTCTGGTTCCGCTATGAGAGTGGATATTGCTCTTCAAGGACCGAAGAGCCGCGATACATTGCTCGCAATGGGCGTGGACGATCAGACGCGTGGTAAAGTAATTGGATTGAAAAGGACTCAGTTATGTGATGCAGTAATTGGTGGTTTTGATTTGATCGTTTCGCGCACGGGCTACACGGGCGAGAAGATGGCATTTGAATTGTTCGTCCACCCTGAGCGCGCCGTTGACTTTTGGAATGCTGTCTTGAAAGCGGGTGAGGCATTTGGAGTCAAACCGATTGGTTTAGGTGCGCGCGACTCTTTACGCACAGAAGCGGGCTTGCCATTATATGGTCACGAAATGGGAGAGGGTTCTGGTAAGGGTGGTCTCGATACGTCCCGCGAACAGCGGCGGGACTACTCGACCACCGGTTTATTCAATGGACGTGATTTGGGAGTGGCAGAGGGTGGATTTGGTTCTTATGTGAAAACGTACAAGCCGTGGTTCATTGGGCGGGACGCTTATGTAGCACGCGAGCAGGAACGTAAAGGCGTTGTTGTGCGCTTCCGCTTCGACGATCAGCGCGTCCGCATGGCGCACAACGGCGACCCTGTGGTCAACAGCAATGGCGAACGAATAGGCTGGGTGACCTCCTGCGCGATTGACAGCGAGCGCTTTCTGACGGGTCAGGCATATTTGGAGAATGGATACACCAAACTCGATACCCCGATTGGCATTCACCAGGGCGGAGTGATGGATCGACCCGCGACTGCGGCAAAGGTGGTGAGTAGGTTTGCGAAACTATAGAGACTAGACGCTGCGCGTGGAGACTGGGCCGGTGACTAGTGGGATGCTGTCCCATTTTGTTTACAGAGTGCCGCACGCATCAAACATGCGTTAACTAAACTTGGGATTTGAATTTCAGCCGGCAAAGCCATTCGAAAAGTTTAGCTATTAATGAAACAAGCGGTAGACATGCTAAAAGGGGCTGTATAATTACAAAATATATGGTCACGACCCGTATTCAAAAGGAAAACATGATGACACAGAAAAAACAAGAGGAATCGGAGCAGCAACAGGAACAGCAACGAAAACTGCGACAACAGGCACGTCAGCAACTGGAGCAACAGCAGGAGCTGGAACGAAAACAGCGGCAGCAGGAACGTCTGCAACTGGAACGAGAACAGGAAGAGAAACGAAAACTGCGGCAACAGGAACGACTACAACTCGAGCAGGAGCAGGGACATCAACAAAAACCGCAACAAGATGAACGTCTACAACTGGAGAAGCAACAGGAACAGGAACGAAAACAGCGACAGCAGGA
>JAKEFL010000117.1 GCA_022616105.1 Anaerolineae bacterium
AAACCCGATGACAAGGGTAATTTTGCAACTGGTTGGTTTCGATACGGCGGCTATCGCCGCCTACTCAACCAACGGAGTGTCTCTGAAACCAAACTGTCAGGCGGCTAGTTTAAAAATAAATCAAGTACCCACTATAAGTGCGGATACTTGATTCCTTATTCAATTTTCAGTTGAGGATTTTATATGGGTTCAGACGTAATCGCATCCCTCTTAAGAAGCGTTTATTCAAAACCCATGCGGAGGTTTCATGCCTGCTTTTTGAATCCATTCATTGTTGCCTTGACCAATCCTGTCAGAATCAGAATTATGGTTACTCCAGCAAACAGCCATTTGATCAGTGTAAAGATCGCCGAAACCCATGCGAGCGCGGCAGGTGTGGATGGATAAACAGAAAGCATTGTAACGATCCCCAAATTCTCCAACAAGTCAAATAACCACCCACCGAAGGGCACCACGTTCAGAGCTTGCATTTTGCTGTTCGATGGAAATCCCCTTTGGAACAACCACGTCATGAACAAACTAAAGAATAGCGTGTATACAATGGGATAGATAATATCGCCTGTCAATTCAAACAGCCGATAGGACGCGCGGCCCGCATCACCATACGACTCGACCATCGAATATACCTTCTCTGGTGTGTAGAAAATTTGCAGGTCGATCGGACCCGTACCGCCAGAACCTGCTTCCATTTTGGCTTGTTCATTTGGCAAGATGACCGCGTTGAAAAAGACCTCACCTGCAAAAAAAAGTAGTACCAGCCAGCCGTTCGCATATTTTCTGAGCGTTTCAGAAAGTTTTTCAGAAAGTTTCTTGAGCATATCTCCTCCGCGAAAGATTATCGAATGAATGCCTGTGCCTGATCGAGCAATGCATCTTCCACACGCTGCTTGTGCATTCCATGCATGGGCATATTTTCCATTTCCGTCAACGAGAAAAACCCCACATCGGTGGTCTCGTTGCTCAAGCCCAATTTACCGCCGATGATCTCTGCTTCAAATCCCAACACAACGATGTGGACTTTATTCCCATCAGGATTGCTATAGATCCCAACCACGCGCTTCACGCGGACCCTCAAACCTGTTTCCTCGAAAACTTCCCTTTCACACCCCTCAGCCGCAGACTCACCCGATTCCATGGCGCCGCCTGGTACACACCATAAGCCGTTATCCGCGCGGCGCGTCAGCAATACTTTTGTGCGCGTCTCATCGAAGATAACAGCCGAACAACCGAATCGTAATATGCCTTTTCTGCCAAGCCGCGGACCGTAGAGAACCTGAGTCATAAATTTCCCAAAACCTTTCTTTATTCAATATTTTCTTATCGGGGTGCTTCGCGAAGACCCTAATGGCACATCACCGACTATTCATGTTCTAGTATAATGCTCTTTACTCATTGTAGATTCATTTTGCGGGCTGGTGCGTATATTACTATGAATGCAGGTTCTCATTAAGCCAATCATGATTGTCAAGGAATGGAGTGACGAGCAATTGATCGCGCAAGTAGCACGCGGCGATACAGCCGCGTATGAAATGCTTTATGACCGTTATTGTTCAGCAGTCATGGGGTTTGCATTGAAAATAACTGGTGACCAATCCCTCGCCGAAGAGGTCGTTCAGGAAACGTTCTGGCGCGTCTGGCGCAAAGCCGATTTGTTCCAAACCCAGCGCGGCGCCTTCACGAGTTGGTTCTTTGGCATTACCCGAAATCTTTCCATTGATATGCTGAGACGCCAGAAAACTCAGGTCCAGCCGGTGAGTGAAACAGACCAAATCATTGAGCAGACAGCAGATCCATCCACGGATGTCCCTGAGGCTGCATGGCTCAGGCAAAGACATCAACAGATGCGCACTGCAATTGAAACCCTGCCCAAGGATCAGCGCAGTGTGATCGAGATGGCTTACTTTCGCGGCATGACCCGTCAGGAAATTGCTCAAGCCACCGGCGAACCGCTTGGCACAATCCATACCCGTGCCAGATTGGCTTTGCAAAAATTGCGTGAAGAATTGCAAATGCAAGGATTTGAAGAATAGACAGAATGAACGAAAAGATCGAAGAACTCTTACCTTTTTACGCACTCGATACAGTGACTGAATCTGAACGCCGCGAGGTGGAGGCATATGTCGCTTCCGACCCCGAGGCAAAGCGCAGACTCGATGTATTGATGCGCACTGCATCAGCGTTGCCTTACGCGTCAGAACCGCTTGAGCCGCCCGCAGCATTGAAACGAACGTTGATGGATCGAGTCAACGCAGATGCTCAAAAACGATTCGTGCCCCCGCCTCCTGCTCAGAAGTCAGGCTGGTCCCGTTTTATGGATTTTTTCCTATCAAGCCCTGCTCAATGGCTGCCTCAAGGTGTAGCCGTATTAAGTTTGTTGATTGCCCTCGTAGTCGGCGCGTGGGGATTCTCACTTCGGAATGAATTAACGCGCCTGCAAGCAGAGACTGCTCTCCTCCAAAAGGAACTGGCAGATCAGCGCCTTGTGCTGGCGCAGATCGCTTCACCGAATGCGCAAACATTTGTCATATCTGGAACAGATCATCAACCTCAGGCTCATGGTCAATTGATCGCGGATTCCCAAACGGGTTCGGCTGTGCTGGTTGTGTCCGGCTTGCAGCAATTGGAAGCGGGAAAGATCTATGAATTCTGGTTGATCCAGGGTGATACACCTGTGGCGGCTGGCTTGTTCGAAGTGAACGAGGAGGGCAAGGCAATATTGCAAGTCTCGCAGGCTGTCACACCTGAATCATATGATGCAATTGGCGTATCCATCGAACCGGAAGCTGGAAGCGTGCAGCCCACTGGTGATATTGTGATGCTGGGCGGGCTGGATTAGTTTTCTTATTACATATTACATAATTATGAATGCTTATGGTTTAATCTCTGGATATCCGCGTCCACCATCATAGTTACGAGTTCTTTAAAACCTACTTTGGGTTCCCAACCAAGTATGGAGCGTGCTTTCGCTGGATTTGAGTGGAGAATTTCAACATCTGCTTTGCGATTGAAGCGTTCATCAGCTACGACATGCTTTTTATAATCCAATCCAACATGCTCGAATGCCACTTCGCAAAACTCGCGCACGCTATGCGTCTCACCTGAGCCAATCACATAATCATCAGGCTCGTCTTGTTGTAACATTAGCCACATGGCTTTTACGTAATCGCCGGCAAAGCCCCAGTCGCGCTTCGCATCCAGATTGCCAAGCCTCACTTCATTTTCGATTCCAAGTTTGATACGGGCAACTCCGTCGGAAATCTTGCGGGTTACAAATTCAATTCCGCGACGTGGAGATTCGTGGTTAAACAAAATACCTGAGGCGGCAAATAATTTGTATGATTCACGATAGTTGACTGTAATCCAATGTCCATATGCCTTTGATACGCCATACGGACTGCGCGGATAAAACGGAGTATCCTCATCTTGAAGTGATTCCCGTACCATGCCGAACATTTCACTGGATGACGCTTGATAAAATCTAATTTTTTTTGGATTTTCGTAAGGTATAGCCCGCATTAGGAAAGGAGTATTGCGATATGCGGTATATATTGCAGGAAGGAATATCGGATTCAGCCACTTTGCCGCGGCCTTATCATTTTTTCACTGGATGTCGATAGGGCAATCGCATTTGAAAACTCATTGTGTAAAAGGCGAAAATCGAATTGAAAAGTCCGCTAATCCCCACGAATTTTCACTAATCTTCCTAAAAAATTCGCGTACGCCACGCCCTATCGGGCAGAGCGGCAGTGACGCAGATTAGCGGATAAAATCCTTATGCGATTGCCTTGTGGACGTGGATGCTGCATAATTCTCTGGTAAAATATGCCCCTGTGATTTCAGCCCGCATGCGTCCTTTCACGCAACCTCTCTATGCCTGCCTGAAACACAAAATACCAATGTGTAGTTGACGCTCTCTAGCGTCAACGGTCGCGTTAGAGAACGCGCCCTACACGTTTGATAACATCAAGGAGAAAAAAGTAAGATGGTTCGTATTCGTTTACGTCGTATTGGTCTCAAGGGCCAACCCACGTACCGCATTGTGGCTGCCGATAAGGAGTCGCCGCGCGATGGTCGCTTTTTGGAAATTCTTGGTTTCTACAACCCCCGCACTCACCCAGCGACAATTCATGTCAAGGAAGACCGCGCTTATCATTGGATGAAGAACGGCGCGCTGCCAACTGAATCTGTTGAGAAGGTTTTCAAGAGTGCAGGCATTATGGATCGCTTCGAACGTTTCAAGAAGGGCGATGCTGTTGAAGGTCTTCTGAAAGAAGCTGAAGAGGCGGAAGCCAAACGTGGTGAATCAATCAAGGCTGGCAAGTAGTTACCCCTCACCCCTAGCCCCTCTCCCAATGGGAGAGGGGAAAACAAACAATATGAAAGACCTCATAGAATATATCGCCAAGTCATTAGTCGAACATCCCGAAGAAGTGCAGGTGCGACAAACTGGAGGCGGCTCACGCGTCCGCATTGAGCTCAGCGTTTCAAAGCATGATATGGGCCGTGTGATCGGGAAGGGCGGTAAGGTCGCCAATTCCATTCGCACACTTCTACGAGTGGCGGCAGAGCGGGAAGGCAAACAAGCCACACTCGACGTGGTTGAGCCAGAATAATGGCTGGTAAGAAAAACACTCCAGGCTCGCCAGACGGCGAGCCTGGATATTTGACGGTTGGTTTTTTACGGCGTCCGCATGGGGTGCATGGTGAGATCATCATGGATTTGCATACCGACTTCCCTGAACGGATGAAGAGTGGGAGAAAATTTTTCGTGGGCGATGGATATCAGCCTATAACCCTGACCAACGTACGCCCGCATCAATCGGGATTGCTTGTAAAATTCAAAGACATCGAAACACCTGAAGACGCGGGTCAGCTTCGAAATCAATGGGTATACATCAAAGCAAAAGATGCGCAACCATTGCCGGAAGGTCAAATTTATCAGCACGAGCTTTTTGGATTTCGTGTGATGGATGAGAACGACAACCAGCTGGGTGAACTTGTGGAAATCATTGAAACTGGCGCGAACGATGTCTATGTTATAAAGGATGATTCGGGAAAAGAGATTCTTCTGCCTGCCATTCCCTCGGTCATTCTGGACTTTGACCCTGCCCGCCGTTTAATGCGCGTTCACTTGCTTGAGGGACTATGAACGGTGGTTGAGTAGCCCCGTGTTTGTCGGGGCGTATCGAGACCACCATGTTTACAAGAAATACTTTGTTTGATGGTTATGAGTTGGTCTCGATACGACGGCGGACGCTTCGCGCACCGCCGTCTACTCGACCAGCAGGTTTAGAGCATATTTATGGA
>JAKEFL010000013.1 GCA_022616105.1 Anaerolineae bacterium
AATGCTGAACCCATCGCTGCAATCTTCGTCTTTTACTTCGCAGGCCGTGCATATTATGTCTATGGAATGTCACGCGATATTCATCGTGAAAAGATGCCAGCGTATCTTTTGCAATGGGAAGCAATGAAACGTGCCAAGGCAATCGGCTGTGCCATTTATGATTTATGGGGTGCGCCGGATGTATTCGATGAAAGTGATTCGATGTGGGGTGTATATCGTTTCAAGGAAGGTTTGGGCGGCAAGGTCGTGCGCACTCTAGGCGCATGGGATTTCGCGCCAAATCGGCTATGGTATAGCATGTATTCAGAAATCATCCCGCGCGTGTTGGATGTGATGCGTTCGCGAGGCAAAGCAAAGACGAAACAGAATCTAGGTGCGTGATTTCATAAATATACCGTTGGTTGAGTAGGTTCGCTGGTCGAGTAGCCCGGTGCTCGTCGGGCGTATCGAGACCCGAGCCAGATCGAAACTATCAGGTTATAGAAATACTTTTGCTTACATAGTGGTCTCGATACGGGCTTCGCCCTACTCGACCACCGAGTATTATTAAAAATAGGAAACAGCATGAACAAAATCCCTCGTTTGAACTTCGCCCACCTTCCAACTCCCATCGAAGAACTTCCGCGATTGACAGAACATCTCAACGGACCAAAAATCTTGATCAAGCGCGACGATCAAACAGGACTTGCCTTCGGAGGCAATAAGACTCGCAAACTTGAATTCCTTGTCGCAGAAGCGCGGGAGCAAGGCGCGAAGACCTTGATCACAGGAGGGGCACTACAATCCAATCATTGCCGCCAGACCGCAGCAGCTGCTGCACGTTTTGGATTCGATTGTACGCTGGTGCTAAATGGTGAAATGCCTGAACAGCCATCTGCGAATCTGCTGTTGGATCAAATGTTTGGCGCGGAGATTGTCACAGTAACAGATCGCGCAGATCGTGACCAGGCTTTACAAGAGACATTTCAGAAAGCAGTTGCTGCGGGGAAAAAACCGTATCTGGTTACTTACGGCGGGTCGAGTCCAACAGGTGCGTTGGGATACGCGTTTGCGATGAAAGAATTTATGGAGCAAAACATCCACGCGGATTGGATCCTGTTCGGCACATCGTCAGGTGGCACACATGCAGGTCTTGTGCTTGGTCAGCGTGTGTTTGGTTATAAAGGCAAAGTGCTGGGAATCAGCATTGATGAACCAGAAGAATGGTTCAAGACGCGCGTTTCTGATTTAGCGTCTGACGCCAGTGAAAGGGTGGGGGAGAGGATTGAGTTCACTCCGGCTGAAGTGTTTGCAAATGCTGATTATTGTAAACCAGGCTACGGCGTATTAACCGACGCGGAGCGCGAAGCAGTCAGATTATTTGCGAAGCATGAAGGTCTATTGCTCGATCCTGTATATACAGGACGAGCTGCAGCCGGGATGATCGATTTGATCCGCAAGGGATTTTTCAAAAAGGAAGAAACTGTTTTATTCTGGCACACGGGCGGAACAACCGCGTTGTTTGCAGAGAAATATTCTGCGGCGCTATTGTAAAGAATTCTTTCCTCTTTCTTCTTTCCTTATCAATATCAATGAAAGAAGAAAGAGGAAAGACAATTTGTAGACTAACTTCTCAACGCATCCCACCCTGCATATCGGGCTGTATCACCCAACTCTGCTTCGATGCGAAGCAATTGATTATATTTCGCCACACGGTCCGAACGCGCAGGGGCGCCCGTCTTGATCTGACCTGAGTTGAGTGCAACTGCGATGTCGGCAATCGTTGTATCTTCTGTTTCGCCGGAGCGATGACTCGTGACTGCCCTCCAGCCCGCGCGCTGACATGTCTCCACAGCTTCGATGGTTTCAGTGAGCGAACCAATTTGGTTTACCTTCACAAGTAAAGCATTTGCCGCGTTTTCTTTGATTGCACGGCGCACGCGTTCAGCGTTCGTCACAAGCAGATCATCGCCGACAATTTGGCATTTATCGCCAACTTTTTGAACCATCAACTTCCATGAATCCCAATCATCCTGGGCAAGCCCATCTTCAATGGAAACAATCGGATAGTCATTGATCCATTTTGCCCAGAACTCCACCATCTGTTCGCCTGATAATTTCTTCCCTTCCTTGCGAAGGTTATAGGTCTTTGAGTCTTCTTCATAAAGTTCGGATGCCGCGGGATCGAGCGCGATGGCGACATCCTGACCGCGCCCTGCTTTGAAACCTGCCTTCTCAATTGCGGCAAGGATTACTTCGACTGCTTCGTTGTTGGCTTTCAGCGCGGGTGCATAACCGCCTTCATCGCCAACAAGTGTGGGATATCCCTTTTCTTTCAAAACAGATTTCAATGTATGATAGATTTCTGCACCCCAACGCAAGCCTTCTGAAAATGACCCGGCTCCGAACGGCATGACCATAAACTCCTGCATGTCGGTGGATTGCCAGCCGGTATGCGCGCCGCCATTCAAAATATTGAGCATCGGCACAGGGAGAACGTGCGCGTACACGCCGCCGACATAACGATATAACGGCAAGCCGAATGAATATGCCGCGGCTTTCGCAACCGCAAGACTGACACCCAAAATCGCGTTCGCGCCAAGTTTCGACTTGTTCGGCGTGCCATCCAGCGCAAGCAGTTCCATGTCAATGGCTTTTTGTTCCGACGCGTCCCAGCCGAAGAGCGCGTCCGAGATCACGCCGTTGACGTTTGCGACTGCCTTCGTCACGCCTTTGCCGAGATAACGTTTCTTGTCCCCATCGCGCATTTCTAGCGCTTCATGCTCGCCTGTGGATGCGCCCGACGGGACCGCTGCGCGCCCCCACGAGCCGTCCGCCAGCGTGACTTCGACTTCAACTGTCGGGTTGCCGCGCGAATCAAGGATTTCAAGCGCAGAGACGTTTCCGATGATAGTGTCCATTTCATTCTCCGAGTGTTATATGGTTATATCTTGTTGTTCTCATCGCCGTCCCCGGCGGCGAGGTTTATACTGACCGTAGGTGTCGAAGTGGCGCCGCCTTGAGCTATGATAAGTATAATCCACTTTCATTTTGCATCCCATGGATACAACGTTTATCGCGACCTCTGAGCCTGATCCGCGTGATAAGAAGAAATATTACTTCGCCGATACGTCTCAGCGCCGCGCGTTGATCGCGCTTGCACGTTCTTTCTTTTGGTTTTTCATGGAAATGGATGTAAAAGGACTCGAACATTTACCGCGCGAGGGTCCCGTTGTTCTGGCAGCGAACCATGTGACCACGTTTGATGTATTCCCCATGCAGTTTGCCCTGCCGCGGGTTATCTTCTTCATGGGCAAAGCTGAATTATTTAGAAACCCTCTCATGGATGTCCTCCTGCGTAATTTAAGCGGCTTCCCTGTTATGCGAGGCGAAAAGGACCTGTGGGCGATGCGTCACGCGGCGAGGGTGTTGAAGCATGGGCAAATGCTGGGCATGTTTCCAGAAGGGACACGGTCAAAGGGGAAGGGGCTGGGGGTTGCGAAAACGGGAGCCGCCCGCTTGGCGATTGAAGCGGATTGTCCCATTTTGCCGATTGCGATCGTCGGATCAGACCGATTCTTTAAACGGTTCCCGCGTCGGACGCGCGTCCAAATCTCATTGCTTCCGCCGTTAATCCCCAAACAGGATGAAAACCCGCTCGCGCTGACCGACCGGTTGATGTTCACACTGGCACAAGCTCTGCCTGAAGATATGCGCGGCGTGTATGCGGAAATGCCCGAAGGATTTAAGATATAGTAGGAAGTTGGTACTGTCTCTCGGCTTTGGGGAACTTTTATACATCGAAATTCATCTTCTTTATTGATCATAAAGAAATGGAGTTTTCGATGAACACAAAAAAGCTTTTACAATCTTTTATCCTTATAGCAGTGTTGCTTGCCTTATTCACTTCCACAAGCCCTGCATTTGCGGCCGGCTGTGGAACCAGCGTGACTGTCGTCAGTGGCGATACCCTGCGCAAGATCGCGGATCGTTGTGTTACAACCGTCTCCGCATTGCGCAGGGCGAATCCTGAGATCGGTTTGGGCAACCTGATCTATCCAGGCCAGGTCCTGCTTTTGCCCGGTGCCATCCTGAATGGCAATAATGGCTACAACACTTATGTTGTGATGCGCGGCGATACGTTGAAATCGTTGGCGACTCGCTTTGGGACAACTGTTGATATTTTGGTATCTCTGAACAACAGTATTGTCAATGTCAACTTGATCTACGAAGGTCAACGACTAACTGTGCCTTCAGGCCAAGGTGTGCCTGTGCCGCCTCCACCAACTGGTGGACAGGTCTATTACGTCCAGCGTGGTGATACGTTACGGAAGATCGCTGCGAAATTCAACACCACTGTAGATGCGATCCTCAAGGTCAACCCGCAGATCACCAACCCGAACGTCATTTACGTTGGACAGGCGATTACAATCCCGGCAGAGGTTTCGACTCATATTGTTCAAAAAGGCGATACGCTTAGAATTATTGCCAGTAAATATGGAACGACTGTGGACGCTCTGCTGGCGCTCAACCCGGGTATCAAAAATCCTAATTTGATCTATGTTGGTCAGGTCATTCGAGTTCGCTGATGATGTTGTTTCACCGATCGAGATAAGAAGGATGCACTTTGAAAGTGCATCCTTCTCATTTTAAAAAAAAGATCTATGGAAATATTACTCCCCGAAAACCTCAACTAGGGCTGCAACCAGGGCATCGTTATCTTTGCGAATCTTTTCGTCAAGTTCGATATGGATGAATATTTCGCCCTGCGCGACGGAAACCTGGGCATTCTTTGTCCCACATAAATCCTGCCAGACGTCTCCTGTGCATAATCCAACAGTAATTCCCTGTTTGGAAAACGCATCCTCCAGCTTTTGGGCTATGGTGATTTCCTTCCCTTCCATCTTTTCTCCAAAGCCGAATACAGCCTGGGGATAACCATCATGTTTGCTGGTATGAAATCCGTGAATTTGGAGAATGATGGCGTCTCCTGAAGCAGTCTGTATTTCTTTTGATAAGGCAACATGGATGGAATGAAAGATACTCTCAGTAGTATGTGCCATATCTGCCGATCCATCAGAATTGGCATTTCGGTGGGCCCCAGCGATTAATAGCGCACGCGCGTCCAGAGCACGATAAATGTCCATCGCAACGGTGGGTGTCCTACGGTCATAACGCGGATGTGGTGCCTCAATAATGATATTGCTTGTGGAATCCACGCGGAAGGCATATAGCCCCCATCCCTTTTGAATCGGCTTGTTCTCCCGCAGGAGATAATTCATGGCTTTGTCGTCGCCGCGATCCACGTAGTAGATCAGTGTGTAATTATTCTGCGTCGCAAGCTCAGCGGCGCGTCCCAGATCATGAGCGGCAAGCATTGATACCAATTCAGCAAAATCATCCTGTTCCTTCTCCTTCGGTACGACATAACCTTCGCTGTCCGCGCGCGGCATATTTTCCTCCAGGTAGCCGATCTGGTTCCGAAAGCTGCCCTCAATCGTGTCAAGGCTGGGCGTGGCAGTAGGTGATATGTCAGGCGTTGTATTGGGAGAAACAGTTAGAGGTGGGGCGGCAGTTGAGTTGGTTGGTGAAGAGCAATTGGTAACGGACAGCGTAATTATTATTAATAAAATGAATAAAGGTGAAATCCTCATTCGCATCTCTTCCTTTGACAGTCATAAAATCCGCTATTGGTTGCCATATCTATTGATTGAGTTATAAGTTTGTTCTATACTTGGCTTCAATATCTTCAATCATGCTAATGGAAATAATCAATGACAACAAATCGCCATTATAAAAATTTTACTGAGCTTAGTAAATCAGAGCGTGAAGGTATTTCCTACCAGATCAGCGTTAAAAAGCGACGGTCAGGATTTGCCATTATTGCTCCCCATGGGGGAGGCATTGAACCGGGAACATCAGAGATTACGAAGGCAATCTCTGGCACTGAATTTTCCTATTATACATTCGAGGGCATTAGGCAAAAAGGAAATGAACTGTTACATATTACAAGCACTTTGTTCAATGAACCAAAGTGCCTGCAGCTGGTGAATGATTCTGAAATTGTGGTTGCCATTCATGGATGTGAAGGTGATGAAAAAGTCATCTATGTGGGTGGCTTGCACGAGGAGTTAAAGACTCATCTCATTAATACACTAATAAAAACTGGATTCGATGCTCGTGTGGCTGATGTCAATTATGCAGGGACTCAATTGCAAAATATATGTAACCGAGGTCAATTCGGGCGCGGCGTGCAGCTTGAAGTCAGCGAGGGTTTACGCCGAACCATGTTCAAGGGGTTTGATCGCCAGGGGCGAAAAGTTACTACAGATGTGTTTAGGAAGTTTGTCTTTTCTGTTCGTAATGGGTTAATATCCGCTGATAACAGGAAGAAGCCTACATAACGGTTAAAGATAATATGGGAAAGAGCATGTTCAGGGTGTTGAATTACCAGAAGGAAGAGTAATCCACTGCTCTGCCCCAAGCAGAACTTCCTGAGTGAAAGTTAAATCTCCCGCGCCAGTAAGAAGAGCGTAATTGTATAAGGGACTATATGATGTTCCTGCATCAGCCCATTCGATCACGCTGATATTGTCAAAATCGGCAGTAGCCGTTCCTTGCACGGGAGGAGTAAACCTTAGAAATACCTGGACCGCAATTGCATCAGGAGGGACCCGCGCATCAAAACGAAAAGATTGCCATTGATTGTAGGACTCAACTGTTATAGGTTCAGTCGTCTGCAGAAAAGAAGGTCCGAGGTTGTCTGAATACCAACTGATTTGCATGAGAACAATTGCTCCCTGACTGGCGCGCATCATACCTGTGACGCTGAGCTTTGTTCCCGGGGTAACCAGAATCCGATGAAGATGGGATGTAACTGCATCGTTGAGATTGCTGCTGCTCCTCGTCAGGCGGATGCCTGTATTTCCCTCGTAAGCGTAATCCTTTCCAGCTTGGATACTCTCTTTGGTTAGATCCCAGAGTGGAGCCCCACGTGAAGCACCATCTACTTCCTCATTTTCAAATCCACCGACCCACAGCAAGTCACGACCTAGTAGAAGCCTGCCAGTTCCTTTGAAATCAGAAATCCATTGTGACTGTGGGATGGTGATGATCTGGCCCGGCTCAGGTCTGCCATCCAGCGACCGTGTGGATGTATTCTGTATCGCGCGTTGATCTATATCCACTTCCAGGGTGCCATTTTCCATCACAAAGGGACCGGGGTTGCTGGCTGCATTACGAATAACATAATCAGCCTGTTCACCTGTAAGTCCGCGCGGCACAAAATCCTGGATCATTAACGGATCCACATAGGCCCTGATAACCTTTCCATCGCGCAAATATACAGTTAGCATATACGATTCAAAAGTGGGCCATACAACCTGATCAAAAATAAAATTTCCCATGGACCAGGCGATGAGCGATTCGTTCTCCCATAAGAAGCTGCCTACCACGTGAGGATGATGATTAATAACCAGTGTGGCGCCTGAATCTCTGGCAGCGAGGGTCAGGCGGGTGATATTGTTGGAAGGTGAACGGACATATTCGAAGCCGCCGTGTATCATTACAATAACTATATTGGCATCCTGTTTTGCCCGAATAATCGCGGATTGTAATTTTGACTCCGCGCAGAATGCAGCACCTCCTTTCTTGAGAGCATCTGAGGCTACGTAGCTCACATCATTATCAGTATTTGGAGGAATAGGCTCCCAGATCGTAGTACAACCAATAAAAGCAATCTTCTGGTCTTTTACCGTCATCACAACTGGAGCCCAGGCGCTTGCTTCATTTGCTCCCCCTCCAAAATGATTCATGCTCTCTGCATCAAGTGCAGAAATGGTACTTTGGACTCCTTCCTCCAAAAGATCATAGAGTTGATTGTTGCCAATGCCCACAACGTCAACACCTAACTGCTTTAGGGCTTTTATCGCACTCGTATCGCTTGAAAAGACATAATCTTTCGTACTGTGATAAACCGTCGGTCTTGGGTCTCTGGGGGATAAGTAAGGTTGATCGGTCAGGGGGCTTTCCAAATTTACTACTGTGAGATCAGACTTCCCGAGGAGTGGTTCAATCGGCGCTAATAATTTGAGATGCGCTTCAACATCCGGATCGGGAGGTAATAGGCCATCTGATGTGTCACCGTCTTCATTGGGATCGAAAAAACGCCGGCCAAACATAGTGTCTCCGCCGAATTGGATAACGATGGTTTTGCCATCATCTGGGGTGAGGCGGAAAAGGACAGGGATGTCTGGAGCGGCTGCACGCGTGCGGGATATAAACCCATTGATTTTCACTGTGAGCCATTGAGGACTGCTGTCCTTGGCGGGGAAATCGAACCAGCCTTCATCATTAGTTGTCGCTTTACTATTCTGTGATGTTACACTTGCATTCTGTATTGGGTTCCCTTCCATATCAATTACACGCCCAATGAAACTATAGGTTTTAGGTGTTGGGGTAGGGATTGCTGTAACAGTAGGCAGGGGCTGTTCGGGCAAACAACCAGTCAGAAAAATGGAGAGGATCAGAAGATGTGAGAGCACCAAACGAGTCATTGATTTATCGTTTCCATTTTAAAAAGATGAGACTACCATCTTATTTATTTTGATCCACTTGAGGTCCAGTCACCCATTGCTCTGCCCCTGGCAGAATTTCCTGAGCGAACGTTAAATCTCCTGTGCCAGTAAGAAGAGCATAATTATAAAGAGGGCTGTATTGCGCTGCGGGTTTTACCCATTCAATGATACGAATGTTATCGAAATCGGCTGTGACAGTTCCTTTATCGGGAGGTGTCAATCTCAGATATAGTCCTAAAGCCACTGTCTTTGGCGGTACCTGCACATCGATACGAAAGGGCTGCCATGTGCCATAGGCTTGAATTTCAATTGGCTGTGTTGTTTTCACAAACGAAGGTCCAACAGTCGCTTGATACCAGCTCAATTGAGCCAGGACTACAACCCCCTGATTAATACGGATCATGCCTGTGACGCTTATATCGGTGTTGGGAACAACGAGGACTCGATGGAGGTTGGTCGTCACGGCATCCTCAATTTGATTAGCGCCTCTCGTCAGACGGATGCCTGTTTCGCCCTCGTACGCGTAATCCTGCCCGATTTGGATATTGCCCAAGGTCAGATCCCAGAGTGGGGCTACGCGTGAAGCGGAGTCCACTTCATCATTTTCAAAGCCACCAACCCAGAGTAGATCGCGTCCCAATAATAGCTTGCCTGTTCCCTTGAAATCAGAGATCCATCGCGCTTGAGGTATCTGAATGATTTCCCCGGACCTTGAGGCACTTTCCATGGTTTGGATATAAGTATGTTGGAGGGCGCGTCCCTCCAGATCCACTTCCATGGCACCGCTTTCCATGATGAAGGGACCGGTCTCCCGCCCAGCCGCGCCGCGCACGACATAATCTGCCAATTCTCTGGTCAAGCCATGAGGCAGGAAGCCATCAATGATCAATGGCTCGATATAAGCCCTGATAATTTTTCCTTCCTGTAAATACACTGCCAGCATATAGGATTCAAATGACGGCCACACGGTCTGGTCTGTGAGGAAGTTACCCAATGTCCAAGTGACCAGTGATTGATCCTTCAATGAAAGCCCACCTACGACATGTGGTTGGTGATTGACGACTAATGTTGCGCCGGCCTGCCGCGCAATTTCTGTAAGATAGGTGATTTTGCTGGTCGGGTTACGATCATATTCCCTGCCCCCATGGATCATCACCACGACTGCATCCGCCTGCCGCTTTGCAGCGATGACTGCGGAACGCAAAGCAGCCTCTGCACAGTATGCCGCACCTCCCTTCTGAAGGACATCCGAAGCGACAAAGGGCACATCATTTCTGATCGGTGTGTTCAGAGGGATTCTGAGGGTTGTACATCCCACAAAAGCGACCGTCTGTCTTTTTGATGTAATAATCACTGGCGCCCAGGCATTGGCTTCGTTTGTTCCCGCGCCAAAGTGCAGCACGCCAGCCTGATCGAGAGCGGAAAGGGAGGTGCTTAACCCCACTTCCAACATATCGTAAGTGTGATTGTTTCCGAGGTCGACGATATCCACACCGGATTGCTTGAGTGCCCTGACAGCATTAGGATTGCTGGCATAAACGTGACTGGCAGTGGCGTGAAACGCCAGGGGTCTGGCATCTCTCTGACGAAAGTACGGCTGATGGCTGAACGTGGTTTCCAAATTCAGCACCGTAAAATCGGCATTTTCTAACAGGGGCTTAATTGGTGCCAATAACCGCGCATGATCTTCAACGGTAGGATCGAGAGGCAGGAGTCCATCGGCGGTGTAATCATCTTCGTTCGGGTCGAAGAAGCGCCGGCCGAACATGGTATCGCCTGCAAAGTGAATAACCATCGTCTTGCCATCGTCGGGTGTCAAACGAAAGAGGACGGGAATGCCGGGAGCAGCTGCGCGCGTACGCGAGATAAAGCCAGGGCTGGTTACTTTGATCCATTGTGGGAGTCCCTCGGATGGGAGTCTAAACCAGCCGTCTTTGTCGCTTGTCGTAGTGTTCTTCATCAATTCCACACTTGCCCCCTGGATGGGAATCCCATTCATGTCAATCACACGTCCAATAAATTCCTCATTCGCTTGTCCCTGGGGTTGTGCGTCAGGCCTTGGCGTCACAGTGGAAAATGCCTGGGATTGCACTACAGGACCAGGTGTTGCGTTTCCAGGAGACTGAGGCAGTGCAGGCAACCGTGAACAGCCAGACAGAAAAACAGCTATCATCAGGAAAAGAGAAAGACCAGATCGGGTCATCGTATAAATTTCCAACCGGTAATCATGCGGTGAGAAACAGCCATTCCAGGTGAGTCCGGTTTAGCACCAGCACCATACCCTGCATAACAAGCCAAACCCCTGCTGTGGCCAATGACGTGGTAACGATAGTGGGATAGGTCCCTTCACGGGCAAAGTCATTTGCGATCAGTGAAGCCATGGTGGGCATGATAATTACGAAGCCTGACCAGGGAATAAACAAACCATTTGTAACATTAATAATGATGATTTCCAAAAGCCACGAGATCACCACTCCCGCCAGAATCATCATGCCTAGTTTTGTTCTCCCAAATGCCAGTATCACCCATGAAGTCAGAAACTGCACAAACAGGAAGGTTAGAATGCTGGCAACAATTACAAACAACAGATCTAATGGACGCAACACAAATAAAGCCAGGTAGGCAGCCGTTACAAACCCACCTGACCGTGCTTTGAATTTTGAATAGGCTAAAAGATCGAGGAATACGCTGACAATAATGCCGAATGGCAGCAGTTGTATTGGGTAGGCGTATGTATAAGGTTGAGTGCGAAGCAATGGGGAGGATGAGTTCAGGAGGAGATTTGGCAGCAACTCTTCAATTGCAGAGAGAGGGAAAATAATCAGGGATACGATCAGGACACCCAGTAAGATCGATCCTATCGTGTTTCTTGGTCCCTGGCGGCCCATATCGTGTGAAACGACTCCTGGCAAAACAAAACCAATGCCATAAAGAATGGCAAGGTCAATGTTTACCAGGCTGAACAGCCTGATGATCGTGAGCCATAATACCTGAAAAATCAGACCCACCAGAATTTCAACTTCGAACAATTTGCGTCCGTTAAGCATATAACGTTTTTGAAGGATCTTATACACGATCTGGTAGGTAAGGTAGGAGATGGCGAGTGTAACGACGATATGGAGAGGCTGGCCTACAAATAGCGCCAGATATCCACAAACAATGACACCACCAAGCGTTAAACCGGTCCGTTTGTAGATAATGGTGGATACAACGATCCCCAGGATAATAGTAAGCCTTGCCAGTTCGTTACTGACATAATATTCGTACATATGCTTAATCCCGTTCAGCCAAATGACCGATCATTCTTTCTTTTACCTGCTCCATGCGCGGACGATAGTGTTTCCACGCTTCACCTTCATGGACATGAACTGGCGAATCCGGACGATGATGAAAATATTCGAGCAATAATTCAGCCTGAGGTGTGTGGATGTTGACCAGGCCGATCAATACGCCCTGCTCGCCTTCGATCAAACCTGCAATCACGTCGAATATTTGCTCTAGCGTAGGGTTTACACTGAAACCCATGTTGATGATCCGCTCGCGAGGAACCCCCAACTTAAGCATTTCATCTGTTACCTGTGTTTCATATGCCCCGAAAGTGATCCAATAGTCGAAATTCAGATCCTTGGCAGCAATGTTTGCGAACCGCATGGCGCGGTCAGCCCGGTCATAGCGGTTATTGAGAATACCAATTCGGGTGGCATTTTGATGATAGTAAGGTTTCAGGGCGTCCACACTGATAATTGTGCTCTCACGATCGTTGACGGCAAACAGCGGAATCCAAACGATTTCCTTGTCCTTCCATGTAGTTCGCTGGATATTCACTACGCCGATATCCGGACGCGCGTTCCACATGCCGCGCATGGCAGTTGCGCGTGGAATCCCCAAAATCTCTGCCACTGCCAGCCCAATGGAAATGTTCTCGCGAAACGAAAGATAGTTGAAGCCTGCCAGGTCCTTTTCTGTTACTGACGCCGGGTCTGCATACACCATTCGGCTGCCGCGAGCCGCTGCATTCTTGGCTAATCGTTCGCGCAAGTGAGGACGATCCTCAGCTGTGATCACAACACCATCATTTGGAATAATAAGAGACATTGTATCTGCGATTTCTTCCAACGATTCCCCCATTACATCCTGATGATCCTCTCGTACATTGGTAATCACGTTGATGTTCCCTCTCACCAACAACTCCTGCGAGGCGGTCTGGTTGGCTGGGAAGAGCGCCATTGTCTCAAAGACAATGGCTTCGGTCTCTTTTTTCAGGTATCGTTTTGCGATGTTGAATAATTCCATGATCGTGGCCGAGCTGCGTCGCTGGATGGGCATCTCGTCCCCGTTGGGCAGAATGACCATGGCTGCACTGCCTGTCGTTTTGGCGAGTGTTTGTATCCCAGCCTCGCGCAAAACCCCCGCAATGAGGCGGGTGACTGTTGATTTTCCTCGAATCCCATTTACATAAATGCGGATCTTGAGTTTATCGAGCTGCTTCTCATAATTCTCCCTTTCAATCCACCAGGATATGATTACGCCGAGGAGCGTTAGGCCAAGAACAATAATGCCATACATCAAGAACTCGCTTTCTCGAACAATGGAGTTGACGATGCAGTTTCACCTACCGTCACCCATTCAATAAAAATGTTCTGAAAGAGTTCGTCGGAATTTATTTCCCAACTTTGTTCCAGGGACCTTTCAGCTGCTTCCATTAAATTGATCTTTGTATTACTTATGCCTAAAAATGCCGCAAACCCAAACCGAAGCTGAACGCGTGTTTGAATATCTGTCGAATTACCAGAACGGGTGACAAATTGTGTTGCAATCATTCGGTTGAAGATGTTGTTTACAACTGTATTTGCACCATTCGTTTCTGTTTCGGGCAGGATGACAGCGATCTTTTGATCGCCTGCAAGAAAGGGAATATCAGTGTCACGCGTTGTATCCTTGATGCTGGTCGCGATCGCGCGCATGAGTTCATGCTTATCTCTGGATTCCCATTCAGTTCCTGGTTTTGGCCGTACCATGATCAAAACCAGCGCGAACGGACGGCGATATCGAGCAGAGCGCTCTTCTTCTTCATTCAAGCGCA
>JAKEFL010000118.1 GCA_022616105.1 Anaerolineae bacterium
ATTTGAAGCGAGGATAAGATCGTCAATCATGGACTTACCCTTTTTCAATACGGGAAGTCCCTACGTTCGTCTGTTACATTCCGTTACATTTCATCTGTTAATGCGCGTCAAATAGGATTCTGCGCGTTTGCGCGATATCCAGTGAATTCGCAGAAGGATGATTAAGTTGTTGGGATGAATGAGAAATTGTTACACTGAAAATGGATAACGATATCCTATCCGACTATGGCATGTTCAACTAGTGAAATATCCCTTACAAAAGTACAGCCACAGCCCTTACAAAAGTGTAGGAAGGATAAATTGTAGATAAAAGATAGATTAAAAGGAGGCGAATGTAGAGAGCGGGTATACGAAAAGTAAAATTTTGTCTACACCTATATTTCATAACTGCCTGATATGTATTGTAAATTAACAATTAAACGCGACAGTCCATCGCGTCGAGCGGAGGCTTTCATGCCTGTTGAAAGCCGTAGACGAGACGCTGCGCCACTTGAAAACCTGCGCTTCGTCTGCGCTCCGCTCAGCGCGAAAATTTTCTGTCAGATTAATTTGTAAAACTTCAAAACATATCCACCAGGCTTGCTGACAACCTCTTAAGCACTACCAGATCCGCCCGGGTTGACATTCAATCGTTAATCCCCGATCCAGATCAAGCGCGGGTGTTTGTGTTAAGCACAAAATCATCACGCCGGTTTGATGGGGCGTTGGAACTAAACCACTCTCACTTCGCCCAGCCAGGGGACCGCGCCAGACCTCCCAGCCCAGACGCTCATAAAATGTCTCCCGCTCTGTCTCTAAACACGCAATGACATATTCACTATCAATTTCACTTGCCAACTGGCGCATGAGAGCACTCCCATAACCAAGCCCCTGATAAGCCGGCAGTGTTGCCACAGCATCTACATAGGCGGTTTTCAATAACGGCTGACCTTCTGGTTGCAGCCAGCGGGTTGTCACCAGCGCGTGACCTATCAACTCATCATCTCGATAAGCAAGAAAATGCCATCCACCTGATGGAACATAAGAAAAAAGATTCTTGAAATCTTCCTCCTGATGCGCATCAACACAAAGCTGAATAATGGGCGCTCGCGTGGCTGCATCCAAGTCTTCGGTGTGGGCAGAGGTTAAGGTGATCGATTTGTTCATGCAAGGACATGTCACCCTGAGCAAAGCGAAGGGTCTCGCGCCCCGAGCGTAGAGATTCTTCGCCCCTTCGGGTCTCAGAATGACAAGGTGTGCTTTATCCCGAACGAATATTATTCAGGTGTATTAATGTCAATCGGCTGCCCATTGAAAAGATGACTCGTCTTCACTTCAACCGCATTTGTCAGTGTACTTTCAGTGAAGCACATGCGATGCGCCATGCGGATCAGTTGGACGATGTCTTCAACTTGTTCGTCTCCCTCAATGGACAGTTCAATGGAAAATCCCTTGCATGTACCTAGTTGCGTGCCGCCAAGGACTGAGCCTTCCTCCTCGAAGTGCGCCACCACACTGACTTTCTCATTGCGTAAGGTGAGCCGTCGTTTTGCCGCAACCTGCGACACCTGGGAGAGCAGTCAGAGCGCGACGCCTGCGGTGAAATAGGTGAGAGGTGTTGGGGCTGTCCCCTCCCCGCCGGGCATGTATGAGCCCTCGTCACTCATAAAGGCAAACCGTTTATCCCCGCGTTGACCCGCGATGACTTGCTTTCGCCAGCCATTTACTGTGGTAGCTTCGGCAAGCACTTCGATCTGGCGAAGGTGTTTGTTTTTTATAGGAGATGATTCGTCAGTCATACTGCACCAAGCAATCAACTATTTTGAGTGATTATTCTTGGCTATTATAGCTTCTCTGTGCCAAAGACCTATCCTGGAGGGGACGCGCTAAACATGAAAAAGGCGTGAATGAAGGTGAGTGGGGAGAAAGAGTAAAGCGAGAGAGGCCGCCTCCTTATTAGACAGCCCCTCAGTTGTGGTTTACAGACCTTCAATGAATAGCGTGCTTATTATTGAAAGCTCACGCGCACAGTAATCCAGTCCAGTGAGAAGTCGCGTGAGGAGGCGCCGGAACTCGAGGCGACGTCAATCACTCGAACGCGGAAATTCGTGTTTGAGAGATTGGTTAAGGTCCAGGTGCGTCCCCAAGTATCCACTGTACTACCAAGTACGTATGTTGCTTCGGAGGTCGTCAGCGTTGTGGTTTGCTTAGCTGTTGTCCAGGTGATGCCGCCGTCCCAGGACAACTGCACACAGATCTTCGGCGCGTTCGACCCGACACTATCCACGAACGCATCCAGCCGGACTTCAATACCCGTGACCGTCGCACCGCCTGGCAGACTGATGTTGTAGTCGTAGAAGCGATGCTTATCCTTGCCGTTGGATGTGCAGGAAGAACTATTGTTTGTGCCGCTATTGACATCCTGCGCAACTCCACTGCCGTCAACGTGCGCGTTCGATGGCGTAGTCTGGTAACCATTGTTATCCCCAGCGCTACTGGTCTGCGGGGCGTCCGTGCTTGGGCTGAGCCAGCCAGTATTGCCCGCGCTTGGTGTATTAGTCGGGGTTGGTGTAATGGTGGCGGTATTGGTCGGCGTTGGGGTGTTTGTTGGTGTCGGTGTGTTGGATAGCGTCGGCGTGTTTGTCGGCGTGTTGGTGATCGTAGGTGTCGGAGTCGGCGCAGCGCTCTGCTCACGCACCACGATCAATCCGCGTTGAATATCGCTGATCAAAATATTGCCGCTGGGCAGGTAGGGATATACACCCCATGCCCCGTTGAAGGTGGCTCCGTTCGTTGTTGGATACGTGTCGAAAAAACTAAGTTGGACCGGCGCATTCGGGTCCGTCACGTCGAGGACGCCGATGCCACGCGTGTAATTCGAGAAGTAGAACTTGTTTCCGATAGTGTAGCCGTTATGATCTATGGCGGTGGTAGGTCCTGTGTAAATGTTGCTGACCGTGGGCGCGGTGAGGCTGGTGATATTGATCGTGCGGATGGTTGAGTTCAATCCAAAATTCTGCTCATCAAGTTCATCGTGCAGGAAGATGTAGTTGCCGTCGCTCGAGATCCATCCGGAGTGTACATATCCCAACTGCGAATATGTTAATGTGCTGAGTGTCACCGGCGCGCTCTTATTGGTGACATCGATGATCTTCAGTCCCGGTGTGCCGGCAAAACTGAACACCACCTCGCAGGGGTTATGCCCGGGCGCGCATTGATTGGCGCGCGCATCCATGAACACGTGGGGATAGGTATCGTGTGAATACGTTCCCGTCCAGAATCCGATTTCGGTCAGGCTGGTAGGGTTGGCAAGACTGACGAATCTCAACCCGCCTGTGTTTGCGCCCGAAATATACAGGATGGGCGGGAAGCTTGGATTGTTCGCCACGTTGGTGGTGAAATCGATATTCGAAATCTGATCGGTATGCGAAGTGGATACGCCAGTCCATGTTGTGGCGAGTGAGACGCTGGTTGGCAGTTGAGTCAGGTCAATGATCTGAATGCCGCCGCCCGCGCCTTCTGTGGTGACATAAGCATACGCGTCCCAGCGGCTGGCTGACGCATTCCAGAACTGATACACCTTGACTTCGCGCCACTGCGAACTAACTCCGGTGATATGCCCCACAATGACCGGGTTGACCGGGTCAGTGACATCCACCACACCGGTGCCGTTGCGTAAGCCAATGATGGCGTATTCACGATTGTCGTCCAGATCAACATAACCCCACAAGTTGGATGCGCTGAGAGGATTCCCAGTGAATGAACTCAGCGGGACCCTGCTCATGAAGTCAATACCTTGACATGGATACTCTCCAGCAAATCCGCCCGAACAGGATATTGCCGCAAGCTCAAGCGCGCTCAAAGGTGGGGGAGCATCCAAGTTTGAGTGATCGTGATGATTTGCATCCGGGTTGATCTCGATAGTCGGTGTATATCGCAAATTCTCTTCTGGAGGGTTATATTCAGAAGCCTGCGCCGGTAATGCCAGTGCGAGTACTGCGATCATTGCCCCAATGAGACTTAAGAGTTTCCTTACGTTGTTTCCGCTTTTGTTTACCATTTGTTTTCCCTTTCTTCATTAGAAATGCAGCCATATCCTATAACGAAAACCCGACGTCTGAGAGTCAGCAATACCTGCCTTTAGACTCTTTCAATTCAATATACTTTACATCGTTAAAATCCATATGTCAACTGGCAATTTGAAATAAGATCATGCATTCCATCGTGCCTTCACTGCGCCGTATTCCCTCCATCCACCAGCAGTAGTTGACCCGTCACTCAAGTTAAATGTGCATCCAACCTTTGATCATTACCTTTGGGATTACTTCACAATCCCTCTATCATCCAAAAACTCAACAGGGTCTTTGTCCTTGCCATGCTCCCACATCAATGAAAAGAACCAAATGCCGCTTTCGCCAATCCAGAAATCAGCTGGAGTGAAGGTCATGTTTGAGTCTTCGGGTTTCTTGTCACTTTCGGGGGTATATTCGGCCTGCCAGCTGAAGAGTTCTCCCTGCCAGTGTTTGCCAAGCGAATGTAAATGATTAGCAATTGACTTCACTTCTTTCAAATCAGGTACAGCCAAAGGAAGGATAGGTTCATAGTCCGAGTGTGCGGGAATTTTTGCCTTAACCGTTAACATGCTTGCTTTTCTCCTTGTTCCATGCCTCCAACAGAAAATTACGATTGTCTTCAATAATGTGTTCAATGTCGCGCAAATCACTTTTTCGAAACCTGCCTTCACGTGCAGGTCTTATTGGGTTGAGCCAGAATTTTGCTTCATTTCCTTCTTTGCTGATATGAACGTGAGGCGGCTCATTGGCTACATCTGCTTCGTAGAAAAAGAATTTATAGCCATTTACGCGTAGGACGACGGGCATGGAATCTCCAATTAACGAACAATGATGAAAATATTATAGCACCCATATCCATCCAATTCTGAATCAAAGACCAGGCTTCACGCTCTGATCTTTTTATGATTCGGCGTGAGACCGCACCGTCCCCCAAATACAACATTGAAAAGTTGGAATATAGATTCAACCGTTAAACCACACCGGGCTGCCTCACTGCGCCGTATTGCCTCCATCCACCAGCAATAAATGACCTGTTACAAACGAAGAATCATCCGAAGCCAGGAACAACACAGCCTTCGCGATCTCTTCGGGTTTACCGAAACGCCCCATCGGTAAATAATCGCTGGCTTCTTTCACTGCCGCCTCCAAACTCGCCGCGTCGGAATATTCAAAATAATCTGACTCCAGCCATCGGTCCACCATTGTATCTCCGGGGCAAACCGCATTCACACGGATATTCTCGCGCGCATGATCGAGCGCCATTGCTTTTGTCATCATCGCCACCGCGCCTTTGCTCATTACATAGGGGAACACATCCCTGCCCGCCACCACAGACCAGTCCGAGCCGTTGTTGACGATCACACCCTTACCCTGTTTCTTCATAATGGGGATGACAAGTTTGCTCATCCGCCAAACAGCAGTGACGTTGATCGCGATCGTCTCATTCCATATTTCATCGGATGTCGTTTCAGCAGTCCCTCTTGTGACGATGCCCGCGTTATTGAACAGGATGTCCACACGGCTGAATTCGGCGAGAGTCCGCTCGATGACGCGGGAACAGTCACCGGCTTGGGAATGATCCGCCTGGATGAAGACGCAGCGCGCGCCTTTTTGCCTGATCTCTTCTTCCACGCGTCCACCTAAGTCCGCGCGGCGTCCTGTGATCACCACATCCGCGCCTTCCTCTGCAAATAATAATGCAGTCGCTTTCCCTATCCCTGATGTCGCGCCGGTAATGATCGCGACCTTGCCAGATAATTTGCCCATGGGATCCTCCAGAAAATTAGCCACAGAGTTCACGGAGAGCACTGAGTTTTGAATTTCTTTCTCAAAATCTCTGTGGTCTCTGTGGCTGATTAGTAAACTGTGATGCCTTGACAAACTCATTATATTCACAATAACATACTGGATATGAACTCAAACCATTCCATCAAAGCCATATTCTTCGACCTCGACGGCACGCTCCGTCATAACGTCCCCTCTGCTGATCAAATCCTAAATGCGTATCTAATCGAACATGGCGTACGCATTGACCCCGACGATCACCTGAAAGCGATGCGCTGGGAATACAGCTATTGGGCAAATTCCCCCGACCTGCGCGACGATATCATCGCCCATTCGATGGACACCGATAAATTTTGGACAGAATACACAAAGCGCCGCCTGCTTGCTTTGAACCTCTCGTTGGAGCAATCCACACAGCTTGCGCCGAAAGTCTCAGCGCATATGGGCGAAAGCTATAAACCTGAGAGTATCGTTCCGGAAGATGTGCGCAGGACTCTGCCTGAGTTGAAACAGGCGGGTTATGTGATGGCTGTCATCTCGAACCGCGATAGACCTTTTCAGGATGTATTAGACTCTCACGGTCTCAGCGAATTCTTCGACTTTTCACTGGCCGGCGGAGATGTGGACATCTACAAACCTGAACCTGGTATCTTCGAACACGCGTTGCAACGCGCGAACTTGACTGCGCAGGAAACGGTCTATGTGGGTGACAATTATTTTGCAGATGTGATCGGTTCGCGTCGCGCGGGCCTTCAACCTGTCCTCTACGACCCCAGCGGAATCTTCCCCGATGCGGATTGTAAGATCATCAAGTCCTTCGATGAGTTGCTTTCTGTAATCAAAGTTATATAATGAAAGCTGCTCTGGAGTGCGACGGCTTGCCGTCGCTTCACAAAAACACGCAGGAGCACACCCCGAAGGGGCGTCCTGCACTCCAGAATCGTGAAAGGAACATCCTATGGCATGGGAGCGCAAAATGATGCGGACGGTCCGAGTCCGCAACGAACAGAAGGTTGGGACTCTCGCGCGCCTGTTGGCAGCCATCTCCAGCATGGGCGCCAGCGTGGGCAGTATCGAGATGCTTAATGAAACAGCGCACTCTGTGCTGCGCGATATCACCGTTTATGCGGATGACACAGAGCACATGGACAAGGTCATTGAAGCCATGCGCCATAACGAAGGTACGCGCGTGCTCGAGGTTCGTGACGAAGTTCTGGCGCTCCATCAACAGGGTAAGATCGCCATTCACTCGCGCTTCCCCATCGATTCAATTGCCACCTTGCGCCGCGTCTACACCCCGGGGGTTGTAGAGGTCTGCCTGAAGATCGCAGATGACCCTGAGCTTGCTCGTCTCTATACAAGTGTCAGTCATATGATCGCCATTGTTACAGATGGGACCGCGGTGTTAGGGTTGGGTGATATTGGTCCTCTTGCAGCTATGCCCGTCATGGAAGGCAAAGCCATGCTGTTGGAATCGCTCGTCGGGCTTTCCGGCGTGCCAATCCTATTAAACACAAAAGACCCCGATGAGATTGTCCAGGCAGTGACAGCCATTGCGCCAACATTTGCAGCGATCCAGTTGGACGATATTTCCGCACCGCGTTGCTTCGAAATAGAGGAACGCCTGCAATCCATGTTGGATATCCCTGTGATGCACGACGACCAGCATGGGACGGCTGTCGTTATCGCTTCAGTGTTGATGGTCGCGGCGAAGCGCGCACATGTGGATATCGGTAAGGCAACGATGGGTCAGATCGGTTTGGGCGCGGCGGGAAACGCGATCGGGCGCATGCTCATGCGTCTGACGGGCGATCAGGTTTTGGGAGCAGACCTGAGCGAAGAGGCTGTCGAACGTTTCACACGCGCAGGCGGAAAGAAATCCGACTTAAAAGAGATCATGTCCGAATGTGACATCGTCATTGCTGCAACGGGCGCGCGGAATATTATTAAACCTGAGATGATTCGCAAAGGTCAGATCATTCTTGCATTATCAAACCCCAACGCAGAGATCGACCCTGAGGAGGCTTTGGCTTATGGCGCTGCGTTCGCCGCAGATGGAAGGGCTGTGAATAATGTGTTGGGCTTCCCCGGCATCTTCCGCGGCGCACTGGATTCACAGGCACCGCGCATCACACCTGAGATGTTAATCGCAGCGGTGGAAGTCCTTGTGAGCATGACGCCCTCAGGTGAACTCACGCCTAACCCACTTAATAAGAAAGTGCACCAGGAAGTCGCGCGTGCCGTTGCAGAGACCGCCATGAAACAGGGCATCGCGCGCGCAGAATATGCTCCGTATTTGCAGGGGTAATTGTAAGGGCGGGGTCTTCCCGCCCCGGGTGAGATGATCTCGCCCTACATGTTTTAAACGGCTTCTCTTATCAGTTCCTTCAACGTGGTTGCCAGGCGCGTCACACCTTCGCGGATTGTCTCTGGTGATGAATACGAGAAGTTGATGCGCATCGTGTTGTCATTTCCGCCTCTTGGATGAAATGCACCGCCTGGGACAAAGGCAACTTTTCTTTCCACTGCATGTTTGAGAATCTCTGCTGCATCCATACCTTCAGGCAGGATGCCCCACAAAAACATACCGCCCTTTGGTTTGCGCCAGGTGACCTCGCGCGGGAACAGTTCATCCATCATTTCCAGCATTACATCGCGGCGTTCTTTATAGACCGCCCGGATCACCTTGACATGCTCATCAATAAATCCGCCTTTGCCAACCTCATAGGCAATGTATTGATTGAATGACGAAGAATGCAGATCGGCGGCTTGTTTGATCATCACCAGCTTGCGGATCACTTCAGGCGGCGCAATGACCCATGCCAGCCGCAGTCCCGGCGCGAGCAGTTTGGAGAATGTGCTCAGGTAAATCACATTGCCGGTGTAATGTGTTCCATTACCATTACAGCCGCGATATTCACTGTCCAGCGCAACCACCGAAGGGATATGTTCCCCTTCATAGCGCAGTTGACCGTAAGGATCATCTTCGATGATCGGCACGCCATATTTATCTGCCATGTCAATCAATTTTTTGCGCCGTTCGAGGCTGAGCGTGGAGCCGCTTGGGTTTTGAAAGTTTGGGAGGATGTAAATGAATTTGGGTCCGATGCGAAGCGCCTCTTCCAGTTCATCCACAATCATGCCATCCTCATCCGTGCGGACCGGGATGTACTGTGCGCCGTAGGAATTCCACGCCTGCAATGCGCCGAGATAAGTGGGCGATTCAGTCACAATATAATCGCCGCGATTAATGAATAATCGACCAATAAAATCCAATGCCTGCTGCGAACCTGACGTGATCAAAATATTATCGGTCGTCACCTCCACGCTGTAACGTGCTGTATGCCGCGCGATCATTTCCCGCAATGGAATATAACCTTCACTGGTACTGTATTGCAAAGCCTGTGGACCGAAATGATCCAACACGTAATTGCACGCGTCGCGGAACTCATTCACCGGAAAAATCTCAGGTGCGGGCAGCCCACCCGCGAACGAGATGATATCGGGCTGTTCAGTCAGTTTAAGCAGTTCGCGGATCACCGAGCTGCCAGATTTTTGTGAGCGATGGGCGTAACGATACTCCCAGGGTGTTTGCATTTTTGCTCCTTATAATGAAAGTAAGTTGCTCAAGCCGCCGTCCCCGGCGGCGCCCCCTTCGGGGATGCTACGCGAAGGATACCGCCGAGAGCGAAATTATATGTACATGACGATAAAAAAGCCTGACAGGTACATCCGTACCTATCAGGCATGCTAACTTCCTGCAACTAGTTCATCCAGTAGTTGGACTGCTGGATGGTCATGAAGAAGGGCTAGCACAAGAACTTGTATCATCGCATTCCCTATCTTACACAATTTTGTCGTTCTGTGCAATTCTATAATATGGGGTTTCCCTATCTTGTAATAATTTGTAATGTTCTTTAGTAAAATCAGTCCTGCAAAGGATTTACCAAACTATTTTGAAGAGGAGGCAGAAATGAACAGCGCGATCATGGCTTTCTTACATCACCTTGCAGCGTTCACGCTTGTTGGGGTGCTTATCTATGAACATACCGCCTTCCGCAAAGATCTGACCCTTGCCGAGGCGCGCAGACTTCAACGCATGGACGCCCTGTACGGCATCTCCGCAGCGATTTTATTGATTGTCGGACTCCTGCGCGTTTTCTACTTTGAGAAGGGCGCTTCCTTCTACGCCCAAAACTGGTTCTTCTGGACGAAGATGATTGGCTTCGCCCTGGCGGGTCTGCTCTCGGTCTACCCGACCATTCGATTCGTTTCGTGGAATAAGTCTTTTGCCAAGGACCAGGCTCCTGAAATTTCAGACCAGGATTTCTCGCGTATCAAAATGATTCTGCGCCTGGAGTTGCTTGGAATCGTGATCATTATCCTCTCCGCAGCGATGATGGCGCGCGGCGTTGGGATGATGACTTAAAAAATTTAAGCAGTTCTGCCACAGAGCCACAGAGAGCGCTGAGAAAAACTCTTTATTTTCTCTGCGACTCCGCGTCTCTGTGGCAACATTTAAAAATGACTCAACAAAAAATCCTGATCATCGAAGATGACCCCGGTATTGGTCAAAGTCTGCTGGACGGCTTGAAACAGCATGGGTTCAACGCAGAGTTGTGCAAAACAGGCACAAGCGGTGTGGAATATGCCCAAAAGTATTCTCCTCACTTGATCCTGTTGGATATTCGTTTGCCGGATGGTTCGGGGTTTGATTTCTGCCGGCAAATAAGACAAATGGGATTGCATCAGCCAATCGTTGTACTAACTGCACAACATGAGGAAACAGACAAAGTTCTCGGGCTGGAGATGGGCGCGGACGATTACGTTACCAAACCGTTTAGTTTGCGCGAACTGGTCTCACGCATCCGCGCACAGTTGCGCAGGGCGTATGGGGATTACGCTTCAACGGAATCCTCCGTACTGCTGGTGGCGGATTTAGCATTGGATCAGGTGACGGGTCAGCTGCGACGCGGGGATGAATCGATTAATTTGACGCCCATTGAGTTCCGTCTGTTGAATCATCTGGCGCGTCACCGCGGGCAGGCGTTGAGCCGCGCGCAAATTGTCGAAGCCGTGTGGGGATACGCGCCTGACCTCGAAAGCGAAAAAACCGTGAACGTCCACATTCGGCGATTGAGAGAAAAGATCGAACTCAAGCCCGAAGAACCCGCCATCATCCTGACCGTACCCGGCATTGGTTACCGTTTAGTCGGCTGATTAATATGCTCAAGCCGCCGTGCACCTTCGGCTTTTCAAGACGGTGGCGGTTTTCAAGTTAATCTTGCGCCGGGGACGGCGCAAGGAGCAAACGGAATTGGGGGAAGGGTGGGATGGGGGTCGGGGGTGATTACAAAATCTTAATCACATCACAATTTGGTTGAAACCTCAGCAATATAGACTTACAGGCAAGGTAAACCTTTGTCTGTAATTTTTTAGTTATGTCATGCTGAGCAGAGCGAAGCATCTCTACTACGGTAAAAGAGACCCTTCGCTCCGCTCAGGGTGACATGGATGGAGAATTTTTGTGAACAGACGTGTTGTGATTATTTTTGTGCTGGTTGGGATTTTGGTCATTTCTGGTGCAGGATATTTTGGCTTTGCAACAACACAGGAACCTGAACCGACACCTACACCTCAGACAGTCTCTGTCTCAATTTGCGATGTGGAGCAGACAGTCACTGCACCGGGAAATCTTGTCAATGTGAATGAAGCGGAAGTGATCATGCCCGTGACCGGACGATTATCTGCTGTCAACGTTCGCGTTGGCGATGAGGTTCAGGCGGGGCAGATCCTGGCAGAACTCGATCCGGTCACCACCTCACAGGCACAACTGGACTTGATCGAAGCACAGGATGAGTTGAACAAACTAGAAAAGAGACGCACCGCGCTGGATTATCCACGCGCGACAGATGATTTTATTAAAGACCTGCGAAAACAAATCAAAGCCGCGAAAGAGTCGGTTGACTATTTAAACGATTCATACAAAAACACAGACGATCCACTTGCGAAATCTCAAATCCTGGCCGGTCTCACGACCGCCAAGAGCGATTTGAAAACACTCGAATCAAACCTGAGTTGGTATATGAGCAAACCAAGCGATAAGGATGTTGCCCAGGCAGATTCTGAACTTGCGCTTGCGCAGGCAAAATATGACCTGGCAGAGGCAGTATTGCAAAGCCTGCAGATCAAAGCTCCGTTTGATGGCATTGTGTTTGAAGTATCCGCACATGCCGGGCAAACCTATCAGGCGGAGGCAGCCTTGTTTACGATTGGTGACCCGAAAGCGCTGGAAGTGAAAGCAAACATCACCGAGGAGGATTATCCGATTGTATCGGTGGGTCAGGCTGTAGAGGTATTTTTCGATGCCCGCCCCGAAGTGACTGTGACTGGAAAAGTGGAACGCATCATCCCCAAGCGAATTGAAGGTGACCGTCCGCTTTATAACATTTACATTTCACTGAAAGAAATCCCGGATGGGCTTGCAGATGGGATGACTTCTGATACTGCGATCACGATTGCAAAGCGTGAAGGTGTGTTGTGCCTGCCGCGCGCGGCGGTGCGTGCCTCAAGCGGAGATACCACCACAGTCAAAGTGTGGAATGGGGTGGAGGAGTTGACCAAAGAAATCACCATTGGTTTGCGCGGCGATACGTATGTGGAGATCGTTTCAGGATTGAGTGAAGGCGAACAGGTGGTCACGCGATGAGTGCATATAATGCTCGAGCCGCCGTCCTTTGCGAAGCGTCCCCATGGGATGGCAGCGTATATGTGATAAATCTTGCGCCGTACGCAAGCGCGGCGCAAGGAGCAGTCTTCCAATTAGCGGTCACACCATGAACCCTCCAGTCATTCGTACGGAAAAGATTACGCGCGCTTATTCGATGGGCGAAAGTATCGTCACAGCATTGCGCGACGCGGACTTAACCATCCA
>JAKEFL010000119.1 GCA_022616105.1 Anaerolineae bacterium
GCCATCACCTCACGAAGCATGGGACCCGAGTCTTGTGTCAAAACAGTAGATTGGGCGATCCGTCATAAAGATACAATACTTGGCGTTGACCTGGCAGATAGTGAAAGAGATTTCCCACTGCGTGAGTTTGTCGGACCGATCCTGAAAGCAAAAGAGGCGGGATTGAAAGTCACCATCCACACAGGCGAAGATACACCGGCATCGTTTGTAAAAGAGACAATTGAACTTGTGGACCCTGATCGCATCGGTCATGGAATTCATGCAATTGAAGATATGCACGTTATCGAGCTGATCAAAGAGCGCGGCATCACGCTGGAGGTCAACCCATGGAGCAACTATCTAACCAATTCTGTGCGTACCATTGAGGAACATCCGCTGAAAAGGCTTTTCGGCCTCGGCGTGCGCGTGACCATTAACTCCGATGATCCCGAGGTGCTTGAAACAAACCTGAATTACGAATATCGCATCGCGCATGAAGTGCTTGGCATGAGCATGGACGATATTGCTGTATGCAATCGTTATGCCTTTGAAGCTTCCTTCATTCAGAATGAAGATAAGCAAATGATTTGGGAAAAGTACTTCCAATAATGGACAGACTCCCTACATCATCGCGCTGAGCGGAGCGTCCTTCGACTTCGGGCTTCGCGACAACCGCTCTGCCCTCCGCTCAGGACGAAATGAAAATTATGTAAAGAGCGAAGACGAAGCGCAGGTGATGGAAACAAAATGAATATATAAAACTATGCGCTCTAAATTTCCCGTTACCGTTCACTTGCTTTTCTTTCGAGAGAACCAGATATTGTTATTGCGCCGGTTTAACACGGGTTTTCGCGACGGTGAATACAGCGTCCCCGCTGGTCATTTGGATGGGAATGAGACTGTGATAGCCGCGGGAATGCGCGAAGCAGAAGAGGAAACTGGGATAAAGATTGAGCCTGGTGATATGGTTTTCTCCTCAGTCATGCACCGCATCGAAGATGATGAGCGCGTTGATTTCTTTGTACACGTCCACAAATGGCAGGGCGAGCCTTACAATGCCGAGCCTGATAAATGTAATGATTTACGCTGGGTGGATGTAGATCAATTACCCGCGAATACGGTCCCGTATGTGAAACGAGCAATAGAAAATCACTTGAATGCAATTCAATTTGATGAATATGGTTTTTAATCTGTTTTATTTAGTGACCTTACACACCTTTATGCTCTCGCAGGGTCTATGACCCTGCGATTTCCTTGAAATGCGGTGGTCTACCCTGAAGGGTACGATGTGAGACCGCCTTTGAGCATAAGTAGTTATTTATCCTCCCTGCGGCGGCGGTGATACAGCCCCTTGTATCTATACATGGCGTCATCTGCAAGGCTGATCACTTTTTCAAGCGAAACGCCAGGTTCGCTGGTAGCCGCGCCAAGTGAGAGACTTAATTCAGGCTCGCGGTAATATTTATTGTTCATCGCCACCAACGACAGTATACGCACCATCAGTTCATCTGCAGCCTGCGCGTTTGCATCGGGCATAATGATGATGAATTCATCGCCTCCAATGCGGGCAGCGATATAACCGTTATCCATGCCCGCCCTCAATACTTCCGCTGTACGCCGTATTAAATTATCGCCTGCGTGGTGACCAAGTGTATCGTTTGCGGTTTTCAGTCCATTGAGGTCAAGGATGATGACACTGAGCGGATCGCGGCGACTCGTTTCGAGTTTTTGCAGGGTCTCTTCAAAAAAGGCACGGTTGTAAAGCCCGGTCATCACATCATGCGTGCCAAGATAGCGTAAATAGTCCTCCGCCTTTTTGCGTGCAGTGATGTCTTGTAACGCGACCAGCACCCAGCCAAAATCCTGTTCGTGGCCCGGCATCAGAGTCCACGCGAGCTGCACATTGACGGCTTCACCTGAGAGCGAATAGTTCACCCCCTCGCGCTCGTAATACGTTTTGCCATCCCACATGTCAGTGAGTTCACCCTTAAAATGACTCCTCATTTCATCGCGAAAGATCTTGTTGAGATTCGCCAGCAGCGTCTCCCTGTCTTTGGCTCCGAACAAAGTGAGCGTTCGCTGGTTCACGTCGAGGACGCGGATCATGCTCATGAAACGGTCAACAGCCTGGGGGTGTGAAGTCAGATGCGTTTTTATATCCGTAACGCCCTGTGCGCGCAGGTTATCGAATTCCTGTTTCAGCGCCGTATAATCCTCCTCCCATAATGAGATGGGAGCATATTCGAACAAATTCCGGAATCGCTTTTCTGCCTGTTTCAACGCGCTGATATTTTCAATGGAGACAAGCACACATTCCCAATTGGATTCGCACTCGGGCAAAATGCGCCAATGCAGGCGGATGTGAAGCGCTTCGCCATCCAGCCGGTAGTTGACTCCGTCTCCAGACCAGCTCACCTCCCCATGCCATAACGCCATTAACTCGGAACGAAAATGGACGCGCATTTCGTCACGGAAGATTTTATCGAGGTTGGCAAGTAGTTCCTTTTCAGATTCCGCCCCGAACATGCTCAGGGTTTCGCGGTTGACATGGATTACTTTGATGCGATCCATGCTTTTGGTTATTTCTTCGGGATGTTCGTCGAGATATGTATCCAAATCTTCAATGCCATCTGCGCGCAGATCGTCGAAAAAATGTTTGATACCACTGTAATCCTCCTCCCATAACGATATGGGCGCGTATTCAAAAAGACTTTCGAAATGGTCACTTACATTTGGCTGTGACATAATATTCTCCTCAACTGCGATAATTCATTATACAACGCCCTTTTTTGCTTGCAGACAATTCTGAATGGCAGTAAGATGTCTGCATGGGTTATCTGTTACTTGAAGGCGGCGCGGAGTTTGGCGGCAGAATGCGCGACCCCGATCTGAGAGCTATCGAACTGGCTGGCGGTTATGATGCGCCGATTCGCATCATTCCCACTGCCGCCGCGCCAGATAATAATCATGAGCGTGCAGGGAATAACGGCATCCGCTGGTTTCAAAGCCTGGGTGCGAAGGATGTGATTTCACTTGCAGTGATTGACAAAAAAACCGCGAATAATGATTGGATAGCAAATTCCCTGCACGATGCGAAATTGATCTATTTGCTCGGCGGGTTCACGCATTATCTTGGTCAGACTCTGAAGAACAGTTTTGCATGGCAGGCAACACTGGACGCGTACAATGAAGGCGCGGTGATTGCCGGTTCGAGCGCGGGAGCGATGGTGATGTGTCAGTTTTATTATGATCCAGGTGCAGGGCGTGTGCATGAAGGACTGAATCTCATTTCCAATTCACTTGTCCTGCCACATCACAATACATTCGGGAGGAGTTGGGCACCGACGCTTTTGAAAAAGATTCCCGGTGTGACTTTAATAGGGATTGATGAGCAAACTGGGATGATCGATGATGACAATGATCATTCATGGAATGTTTACGGGCGCGACGCGGTGACGATATATCAAAATGAAGAAGTTACAATTCACCAGACGGGAGAGGCTTTTTCGGTTTAGAATTAAGATGACGTGCCATTATTGAAGATTACCAATAAATCTGACAAAACATCGCGTCGAGCGGAGGCTTTCATGCTCGTTGACACTTGCACCTGCATGCAAGTGCAGGTGAAGCCGTAGACGAGACGTTGCGTTTGTTGAAAATCTGCGCTTCGTCTGCGTTACACTCCGCTCAGCGCGATACCCTTTTGTCAGAACAATTTGAAAAGCACAAAATTACTGTCACCTGTTCTTCTTATTATGTTCGATCTCTCCAGTGCTCGCTTCGCCTTCTTAGACCTCGAAACGACGGGGCTTTCTCCGTGGTTTGGAGACCGTATTTGTGAGGTGGGTATTGTGCTCACAGAGGGAAAAAGGATCAAGCAACAGGTTCAGACTCTCGTAAATCCTGAACGTCCGCTTTCGATTGGAGCAGCCAGTACCAATGGTCTCACGGACGAAGAGCTGGCCACCGCTCCAAAATTCGCGAATGTCGCCAACGTCCTCGTCGAGTGGTTAAGAGGGACAGTTGTGGTCTGTCATAACGCGCAATTCGATGTGCAATTTCTCGATAGCGAGTTCCGCCGTTTGGGGCGCGAAATCCAGATCCCGAATCTCGTTGATACATTGATGCTGGCGCGTGAATATTTCGATCTGCCGTCTTATAGTTTGCACTCCATCGCCGAGGTTTTTCATGTTCCTATGACAACTGAGCATCGCGCATTAGATGACGCACACACTGCGCGCGGCATCTTTTTCAGCATGATGGAGGAGATGAAGCAACTCAACAAGCCGCTGGATGAGTATATCGGTATTTATAATTCGCCTGTTTGGCCCAATGATGGGATTCAACTTCCCACAGAATTAGGCGAGGCGATCTACGGCAACAGGCGAATGTTCATCCGCTATGTGAATGGAGAGGGTGAGGAAACGCAGCGCTGGATCACGCCCAAACAGGTGATGGGCTTATCTGATTATGTTTACTTAAAGGCACACTGTCATCTGCGCAACGCGGAGAGAAATTTCAGATTGGATCGTATCATTGAGGTAAAAGTGGAAGGATAACGGGAAGTTTTTCTGCAAGGAGTAAAAATGGCAAACCATGAATTTGAGGCTAGCGGTGATTTGCAGCGCTGGGACGGAAAATCGCCAAGCCAGGTTTTGTACGAGTCCTTTCAAGAACTCAGGGATCC
>JAKEFL010000014.1 GCA_022616105.1 Anaerolineae bacterium
AGCCCGAAACCAAACGTCGTTCATTCGACAACAATCGTAAGGAGTGGTACTTTGCCCGAAATAAAAAATGAATCTGCGTTTGTCAGCGTGAATCAGCGTCCTGATTTTGAAAGTGTAAGGTAATCAATGCTTTGACATAAACATTCTCAAGAAATCCGTAGCCCAGGGCTGAATACACCGCATAAAACGCGCCGATGATTTGATCGGTCAATTCTGAGTGCTTGTACAACGGAGCGCTATAAACAAGTTTCTTGTCCATCAATCGTCCAATCAAAACATCAGCGTAAATCAGCGTTCATCTGCGTCCGACATCATTCTCTTTACATCGCCCAGGCAATATCGAGGCGTTCCATGGTTTGAGGGGTTGGCACGCCATTGTTTGTCCAGCCTGCCAGCTTGTAATACTCATCTTTCGCGGATTCAATTTCCTCGTGAGTCAGAGCGATGCCCGCCGTAGGACCAGCTCCACTCAAAGCCTTGAAGAACTTCTTTGGCAGTTTGTCAGCCTTGCGGTCGAGTCCTTCGCGGGCATTGAAGATGCGGAAGAGATTCAATCTGCGCTCGCCGACAGTCATCAACTCCTCCACAGTCACATCCCAGCCGGTGACGGCGTTGATCATTTCGACAGTTTCTGCGGGCCCATAGAGCGTCCACGCGGGACCGAAGACGAATTGACACAACTCAACCGAGTCGAGCATCGAATAAAAAACTTCAGTGAGATATGCAAAGCGGACTTTTTCAGGGGTGAGGCTATAGCCAGGCTGCGGCGTTCCAAGCCCAATCAGCTTGAGTCGATTGAGGTTAAGATCGGCAACACCTTCTTCGTAATATGGATCGTGCTCACTGGATTGGTGATCCGCGCCAAAAGGATTCACCGCGTAAATCAGACCGAGTGAACGTTTGGCTTGCGGCATATGCGCAGGCGCCTCCGCGCCTTTGACTGTGATTAAGTATTCATCCGCACCGTTCCCCCAAACTTTCGCGGCGCGTTCGGAACCCATGCCAAGCGTTTTGCCAAACTCACCTTCGCCATTGAGCATCATCTCAAGCGCTTTGAGCATCGCATCAGCGTCGCCGAATTTGAGTTCAAGCCCATTTGTTTGTTCTTTAGTGATCACACCCTTCTCGAAACATTCCATTGCAAAGGCAATCGTCGCGCCGGCTGCGATGGTATCCACAGCATATTCATTGCACATCTGATTTGCTACCGCGATTGCAGGCATATTCTTGATACCACAATACGAGCCAAATGTGCCAAGCGTTTCATATTCAGGACCGCCATATTTCGGATCCGCCCGATAGGTGCCTTCTTTGATCTCGACCACGCGCTTACAACGGACGACACAGGCAAAGCAGGTGTCGCGCTCCTTCAAGATGGTCTCCACCATGCGAGTACCGCTGATATCTTCGCAATAATCAAACTGTCCTTCATTGTAGTTGTTCGTTGGCAGCGAACCAATTGTGTTCTGGAACAACACAACGGTTGCAGTGCCTTCTGCTGCAAGGCCGGGCATATCAGGGTTATCGGGCAGAATCTTCGGTCCAGTTTTGTTCAACGCGGCTAATCCTTTTGAATCGGCAATTATCGGCTTCTTTCTGCCGCGCACAACGACGGCCTTGAGATTCTTGGATGCCATCACCAGTCCCATCCCTGTGCGCCCGTTGTTTCTGTTCGCCATGGAAACGAGCGAGGAGAAAATCACGCCCTTCTCCGCCGCGGGTCCGTGTTGTAGAACCTCGATTTTTTTGTCGCCAAGTTCCTCCTTCAAAATATCCTCCGCTTCCCCCGTTTTCCTGCCCATCAAATGCGCGGCGGCGCGCAGTTCGAACTCACCGTCTTTGATCCATAGATAGACAGGCTTCGCTGACTTGCCTTTTATCACAAGACCGTCAAACCCTGCGAATTTCAACTCGGCCGGGAAGAATCCGCCGCTTTGCGAGTCGCCAATACCACCGCTGATGGGAGATTTCGCATTTGCATTGATTCGGCTCTGACCAGAGATCGCTGCGCCAGTTGTCACGCCTGTCATCAACGTCAACACATTATCAGGTCCAATCGGGTCTGCGCCCTTTGGCATGTCGCGCAAAATGTAGTACATGCCCATCGCTGAACCGCCCATATATTTGCGATAGAACTTTTCGTCTGGCTCCTCAACTGTCAGCGTGCCTTGCGTCAAATCCACGTGCAATATCTTGCCGTTATATCCGTTTGACATGGCGATCTCCTTGAGTTTCATCGATTATACAGTTGCGCTGGACTTTATACAACGACGACTTTCCGAATGTGACAACACACCCGCTTCCTCCTGGGTCGATGGTTGATTCTGTTTCAAGAAGCATTCTCCGCCTATCGTATGGTTTTTGCAAAGTAGCTTGACAAGCACTAATTTCTGTACACGGATTGCACGGACAACACGGAACTCTCCGTAAAAAACGGAAAAAATCCGTCCGATCCGCGATATCCGTGTACAAAAGGGTTTGATGCCCGACTTTGCAAAAGCCATAGCCCTTCGTCAGCGACCTTGTCCGTTCATAAATTTTCCTGTATAGTTTGCTTATGCCAGGACAAAAAGAAGACAAAAGACGAGAAGAGCGCATCATTCACAGCATCGTCGTGGATGCCTATGGCGAAGATGAACGCGCTCTCAGTTGGTATTACTACCTCGAAGAGAAAATTGCATTTCCTTTCACAGGCGAATGTATCGAGAAACTCGGCATCTCTCCGTTACGCAAGGGCGAGCAGGTGGAAGTCATCGGCATGTCCAAAGAAGATGATTGCATGCATGAGATGTTCGTCCAAATCAAATGGCAGGGACGCGAGATGGGCATTCCTCTCGCGCAGATCAAACCTGTGAAGGTTGATCCCGAGACAAAAGAAGCAATTGAAGATTGGCATTATTGGGTAGCAATGGGCTATATGTTTTAGATTTTCTCCATCATATCAAGGATCACGAACCAGATGAGCGAATACCAATATTACGAATGGCAAACCATAGACCGTCCCCTCAGCCCTCGCGAACAAGCGGAAGTGGACGGTCTCTCCAGCCACATGGATACGGTCACCTCCACACAGGCAATCGTCACCTACTCCTGGGGAGATTTCAAACACGATCCCCAAAAAGTTTTACTCAGCTACTTCGACGCCTTTCTATACGACTCAAATTTTGGCTGGCGCAGGCTCATGTTCCGCCTCCCCAAAAATCTTGTTGATCTTCAATCACTCCAGCCCTACCTTCTCGAAGATCGTATCATGCTCGAAGAACATGGAAAATATTTCACCATCGAGATCCAATTCAGCGACGACTCAGATTTCTTTGAATGGATCGAATCAGAGAATATCCTGGGTCAACTCACTCCCCTGCGCGAACAACTCCTGCAAGGCGACACTCGAATGCTCTATCTCGCCTGGCTCAAAGCCGTCTCCATGGACGATCCCGAAGGGGAGGAACCCGAGCCGCCTGTGCCAGCAGGATTGAAAAAACTGAATGCCAGTCTGCAAGCGTTTGCGGAGTTTTTTGAAATAGACCCGCATCTTATCTCAGCCGCGGCTGGCTCCAGTAAAAAAGCCGAATCCACACCCGAAACCGATCTCGAATCTGCCATCCCGAAACTGAGTCGGGAAGAATCTGACACCCATCTTCTCCAAATCCTGCGCGGCGAACCTGGCGCGGTCTTATCCCTGAAAAAACATCTAACGCAACTGAGCGGTGCAAAACCATCCTCACAAACACAGTCAGCCCGCACAACGGGTGAATTATTCAAACAAGCCGAAAAAATCGAAAAAGAAGCGAAACGCAAAGCGCGGGAGGAAGCCGAACGAAAAAGAATTCAGAGGCTGGAAAAACTCGCCCAGGAGGAAGATTCCACCTGGATATACGTGGAAAACCTGCTCGAACAAAAACGCGGCTCCACCTACGACGAAGCCACAAAACTGTTGGTCGAACTTCATGAAATGGCAAAATACAAGCAAAGGAAAAACAAATTTGAGGACCGCTTCAAATCCATTTGCGAAAGATTTGGAAAAAGCGTTGCCCTTATGGATCGTTTTCGCCGCGCAGGATTGATGTAAAAATAAAACTCATTTCAATGGGAGCATTCAAAGTTTGTTGGTAAATAAGCTCAAGCCGCCGTCTCGGCGGCGTATTTCAAGTACATCCTGCGCCGTACGCTTCGCGCGGCGCGGGGAGCAAACTGGGAATTACCCGGGGGGCCGCAAAGCCTTCTCCTCCGGTTTCGGTTTTGAGCCAATCTCCACAAGCTGAACCTGTACTTGATACCGTTTTTCGCCGATTTGGATTTTGCCCATCCCGAAAAAACCTCTTGAACCAGTCTTGAAAAGTTTTTGCTCGGCGGTCAACATGCCGACTACTTTTTCATTTTCCTTGATCTCAACTGACAGCATGATGATTCTCCTTTGGTGAATGACACGAGCGCTTCATTCCAATCCGATGCTTGATTCTGTTTCGACGCGCGTTATCTCACTTCAACCTCGCACGGATGTAAACATCCGTGCTATTCCTGCAAAGCCCGCTCAAGCGGACTCTCGTATTCCATACGGGAATCCGTACTCTGCCATCTTCTCCATGAACAAGACAGGGTCAAATGCTTCAGGACCTAACACGCCTGCACCTTGCCACACTCCATGCTCGATCAAATCCATCGCAATCACTGGAGTAAACGCCGTCTGCGCGACCACAGCCTGACATCCCCATTTCTCCATACATTCCTGACTATCAGCAACCTGATAGAGATAGACTTCTTTCTTTTTTCCGTCTTTGATGCCTTTCACCCATGTACCTGCGCAGGTCTTGCCATGCATCTTTTCGCCGAGATGGGCAGGGTCAGGCAAGGATGCGGCAACCACATCACGAGGTGAAACATCCACACCCTTTACTTTTATTTTTCCCTTATTGTCCAGTCCCAACTTGTGAAGGGTCTTTAACACTGAAATGAATTCATCACCAAGCCCATATTTGAACGTGACACGTTTTGCCTTCAACCAGCGCGGCACCAGCAACACTTCCTCATGTTCAACGTTGACAACATCAATGGGTCCGATACCTTCTGGAAAATCAAAGGTCTCATGTTCCGAGAAAGGTTCAGTAGTAAACCAGCCCTTGCCTTCCTCATAAATCACAGGCGGGTTCAAACACTCTTCGATCGTCGTCCAGATGGAAAAGCTGGGTGCAAAGTCATAACCGTCAATTGTGATATTCGCGCCGTCGCGGATGCCGATCTCTTCAATCTCATCAAACAGATGATCCTGGGCGTAACGCGCGAACACATCTGCCATGCCAGGTTCCACACCAAAGCCGACGAGCGCGAGCAGACCCCTTTGTTCCCAATCCTTTGCTTTATCGAATTGATAATCGCCAAGTTTCACGTTTGTCTTGTGAAAGGGATCAGTCGGATGTGGCTCCGAGAGGGTCATCGCCATATCCATATATTTCGCGCCGACGCTGTAGGCGGCATCGAAGATCTGTTTGTTGAAGATCGGGTCAACCGCGTTCATGATAAGGTCAACATTGTATTTCCCTGCCAGTGTTTCGATGTTTTCCTGCTTGCTGGCATCGATGAATTCAACAGGGAATCGATCCGCGTCAGCATCCCCCAATTTCCGCTGCACTTCCTCGGCACGCTTGATATTGTAATCAGCAAGCACCATCAATTCCATCCACTCACGTGGTTTGGCAATTGCTGCGATGGCTTCCCCTACTCCCCCTGCCCCCACGAGTAAAACTCGCATAAACTCCTTTCAGATGGCTCCACCACCCGTCACGTTGCGGGGGCAGACAAGTTTGGTCTAACGGGATCAAGTTTCGGTCAAAATCGAACAGGCATGATTGGAGGATTAGAGAATTCTCTAATCCTCCAATCCTCTGTTTTATGAACTTCCAACAGCGGCTTTGAATTCAGTCCAGATGCGATCGTAGAGTTCCAATGCTGGACCCACATCTTCAATCCACTGTAAACTCTCGGCGACTTCCTCACTTGGGTAAATCGACTCATTAGAGAGCATTTCAGGATCAATGAACTCTTTGGCGGCTTTGTTGGGTGTGGCGTACCCGACCCACTCTGCATTCTGTGCGGCGATTTCAGGATACTGGAAATAGTTCATGAAGACCATTGCCGTATAAGCATTTGGCGCGCCTGTGGGAAGCATCATGTTATCCTGCCAAATGGTGCATCCTTCAGTCGGAATAACGTATTGGATTTCCTCACGTCCTCCAGAATCTGGCAAGCCCGCCAGGATCGCATCGCCCGTCCAGATATGGCCGAGCACCGTTTCTCCGGAAATGATCAGATCGTCATTGGTCTGGCTGTCGTATGCCTTCACACACTTGGATTGTTCAATGAGCAGGTTCTTGGCTTCCTCGAGGTGAGCAGGATCCACATCATTGATGGAATAACCCAAATACATCAACGCCGCGCCGATCGTTTCACGTTCATCATCCAACATGCTGATCTGGCCACAATACGGCGAATTCGGGTCGAACATCATGCTCCAGGAGGACTGGACGTCGGTCACAACACTCGTATCCACTGCAAAACCGGATGTACCCCAAAACCACGGAACGGTATATTTTTGGTCAGGATCAAAATATTGATTGACGTTGAGCGGCTCCATGTTCTGGATGTTGGTGATGACGTTGTAATCCAGTTCCTGTACCATCCCCTCCTCGATCAGAAGCTGCACCATATAGTCTGAAGGAACGATGATGTCGTACTCCGCGCCGCCAGCCTGGAGCGTGGCAAGCA
>JAKEFL010000120.1 GCA_022616105.1 Anaerolineae bacterium
CGGTCATGCTGACTCCGGTTGGGCGTTAGCCAATAATTTCTTGACGGTTCGCAACGCGGCGGGCAGTGCGATTTCAGGTGGGTCAAGTTCAGGATGCCAGGCATATTCCCATTCCACACTCAATGCGCCTTCATAGCCATTTCCCAGTAATAACTCAAACGCTTTGCCAAGTGGCACATGGCCTTCACCGAAAGAACAAAGACGCCACTTATTACCGCGCCTCTTTCCGTCTTTGACTTGAACGTAAGCGAGTCGATCCTTTAACAACTCAAAACCTTCCGCGGGATGCTCACCAGCAGCAAAGGCATTCCCGATATCCCAGATGACACGAACAGCAGGGTGAGTTTGATTGAAAACTGAGGCAACCACGGAAGAGCGAGCAAAATCATCGTGTGGCTCAATCGCTATTCTTACTCCAATGGAGATAGCGTGCTCAGACGCAACGTTCAGGCAATCAGCCATGAATTCATACATTGAGGCGTGGGGAATCATGCCGGTGGGAAGCTCGCCCAGAAAGGCACGCACATAGGATGCACCCAGTTCGGCAGCCAGGTCAGCGTAACGCCGCAGTTCATCTAAATTGACCCGTCGTTCTTCGTCAGAGACAAAACTTGTATATGCAGTCACCGCGAGTGCCATCAACCCAGCGTCCGAGGACATATGCCGTAAGGCAGTTTTTTGCGCAGCGGGCATATCCGGTTGCACATGACCTTCTGCGCCACCACGCCACTCAATGCCATCGTAGCCAAAATCAGAGGCTTTCGCGATGATTGTGTCTATAGACCAGGTTGGGCAGGCCAATGTGCTGAATGTGACCGGGTTCACTGCGCGCCGTCACTTGGCGCACCTTGCAACTTGGTCGGCCCGCGTCGCCAGACAATGAAGTCAAACGCATCGGGCAAGTGATATTCACGTGAATAGACCAAAGGCTCATCATCCGGTGAATAATCCGTTTGGACGATGTAGAGGGTAAGCGCATTAGGTGGAAGGCTTAGTTTTTCGATAACATAGTCCGGCGCAATCACGGGGAGTAGTCGAGCAATCCCATATTCAATGATCTGTCCCAACGATGTCTGAAGGATGTTGTAGATAGATTGGGTAAGTAGAAGCTGTGGATCGAAATCGACGCGCCGGAGCAAGGACTCCGGGAGCGTGTCGAGTGAATAGACAACCGGATGTCCATCAGCTGTGCGCACTCGCTCTACAGTAACCAGTGGGGTGCCCAGGTCCACGCGCAATTGATCTGCCTTTTCTTGATCTGCAGTTTCTGATTGAATTGCGAGGTGGCTCGTGCCGGAGATTAGACCTGCCGATTCAATCATCTCTGTTATTCCGAAGTTGAAATTAAGATTCTTGAGGATGGGATGATCTCTAACAAAAGTTCCTACCCCATGCCGCCGCGCAACCAGTCCATCTTCCTCTAACACCCTCAGTGCTTCTCGAACAACTGTGCGGGAAACACCCAACATTTGACATAACTCAGCCTCTGTAGGAAGCTGACTTCCAGGTCGAAATGTACCCCGTGCAATGGCTTGACGAAGCGATTGCTCTGCAATTTCAGTCAATGTTTTTCTTTCGGAGCGGGCTGACTTAAGCATTATTCTCCTACTTAGTTGTAAGATGTCATGATGACTGATAATACTACCAATAATTTAGAACGTAAAGGGTTTTTGAATATTAGCTAATGGGTTATTAAGAGGAATGGAGGCCACTTGCCTCGGAGGCCGGACAACATGTGCTGGAGTATTAGTTTGAAGACGATAATTCTCCTAGCCTTGCTTTCTGGTAAGACTCCTTATCCCTCCCTCAATGTTCTGTCGTCCCTCCTTACCACCGCTTCTTGGCTCTTCGATGCGATCATTCCCGGTCCTGGGATCAAGTCCTATGCTTCCAACTTCGATTCATTCTATCTATACAATGTGTCCTGTTAGATACCTCACTTGATGAACGTCAATATATCAGTGTGAGGAGATGTCCATGAAGCAACGCCATGCAGGAAATATTATCCAACTCATCGGGTGCCCGAGTGGTTACGCGTTGTGAGTCCTGATCCTGTCGGGACCGCCAATGAATAATCTCTCCTGTTGAGGAGAGATTTTGTTTCATATCAAGACTGATTCTTACCAACTGATTTTGATTTACAATAAGGTCACATCCAAGTCCGGTAATCTTGAATTGAAAGGATATATGGAACAATTTTTCGCCGCAAATTACACAGGGCCTGCATTTGAATTGCTGGGTCGCCCCCATATTGGGGCATTGATCGCCCTGGTTGTATTCAATCTACTCCTCATTATTCGCTATCGAAACTCAACTGACCGGGCGAAAGGCGTCATCCGTTGGCTGATGGCACTTGTTCTTTTGGCAAATGAAGTTGCCTGGCACTATTGGACTTATACTGTCGGCAGATGGACAATTCAGACCATGCTCCCGTTGCACCTTTGTAGTCTGCTTGTATGGACCGGGGTGTACATGCTGATAACGAAGAGCTATAGGATTTATGAATTCATGTATTTCATGGGGATCGGCGGAGCGATCCAGGCATTGGCAACTCCGGGTCTTGGGATTTATGGTTTCCCGCATTTTCTCTTCTTCCAATATTTCATTTCACATGCATTGATCATCACCTCTGCCATTTACATGACCGTTGTGGTTGGGCTTCGACCGACATGGAAATCCATCTTACGCGTGGCGATTTGGATGAATATTTATGTGGTGATCGTCTATTTCATCAATCAGGCGATTGGCAGCAATTACCTAATGCTCATGGAGAAGCCCAATACACCTAGCCTGCTGGATTTGCTTCCAGACTGGCCCATCTATATTCTTTATATGGAAGCAATTGGGCTCGTCACTTGTATAGTGCTTTACCTTCCATTCGCGATCAAAGATTGGCGAAATAGGTACCTTATGAACAAGGATAATGCCTCTCGGCTGGAGAGTATTTCAAAATAAAGAGAGTGGCATTGTTGATATGTATGATTGGATCGCAGAGAGTGATGCGTGTAGTTTGTGTTTAGGTTTTGAAGCTAGTTCACCCTATAAACTGTCACATCGAATAGATTCCCATCCGTTTTGCAGATGTGCTACTGTGCCTCATGTTTAGATTTTTCTGCATATGCTTTTCCTTTTTCCATTATCTCTTTATATTGTCTGTTCACTGCAATCTTCTTGAGGATTTTAGGGTCAAGTAATTTGTAGTGATACCATGTACAAACTATTCTTTGAAAATCTTGGGAAGTAGCATTAAAAACATCATTCTCGTCTTTGAGAGGAACTATACCAAACATACTTTTCAAATCACTAGATAGATTTAGAAGACTATTGATGGTTTCGCCCTGTAAAAAGTTGAGTCGATTAGCTTCTTCTAACTGATAAAACAAATGTAACTCGTTTTGCAAAGCATTCCTATAACATTCGGTTCTAAGCCCATGTCGTGACATGTATTCGTACATTCGAGACGATGACTTATCTTTAATTTGCAAAGATGACAGAGCTAGATAATTATTTAATAACTCTTTATGCAGAGCGATTCTTAAGTAATGCAATTTTGCTCTATTTGCAAAATAGCTCTTTACAGGTTCAGCAAAGAAAGCAATAACAAAACCTGATAGAGTAGCAATGATTACTTTAGTGGTTTCGTCCATAATGCAATTCTCCTATCTGTAAGGGTCCAAGACATCGTGAACACTTTTCGGCATGAATTTTATCTGGTGGAGGGCTCAGGACATCGTGAACGATGTCGAGCCATATGAGAGTGAACACATTCAGGTTTGAGCCGCGCCACGGTTTCGGGAATGTCATAAGCACAGTCTTTGAGTAAGCGCCAGGGGTGATGAGCGGATCGTTGATACCAGATTTCCAAGCGTCGGCAATGAGTAATCAGGGTCGTCCAAACAAATTTCCTTGCCAGACGCTTGCCGACCTTCCAAGGTTCGTTGAGGACAGTGATCGTGCCATCCGGCTTGACCTGGCGAATGAAGTGGATCCGTCCAGCCGTAATCGGCAAGGGATTGGGCAGACGGACGATCTGTTTGGCAAGCAAACGACGAATGCTTTCGTGCTGCTGTGCTTGTTGGGGCGTGGCGTCGTCCAAGAACGGCAGGGCATGCTCGGTCATATACCAATAGATGAAGGTTGGACTGGTGCGACAAACCTGAGCGAAGGAGGTGAACTGTCTGCGTTTCCAAAAGGCGTGCCCCCACAAGCCGTTCAGTTCTTCGACCTCGCCATTGCATTGGGGTTCGGCGATGGGCAAAAAGATCAGTTCGATGCCCACAAACAAACACAGCCGCACGAACTGCCCAAAGATGCGCGGAGCCTTGTAACCACCACAAAAGGCGGCATCGTTGTCGAGCTGCAAAAAGTGCGGGATTCCCAGGGTTTTCCAGGTCTGGAGACCATGCCGGATGACGGTCTCGCTGCTTTTGTCGGTCGCAATGCTTTGGGTACAGGCACGCGTCCGTAAATTCAAGGTGCGAAAGGCGTAGACCTTGGGACCGTCTTCGAGATAGCGACAGGTCCAATCCAACGCATGCAGGATTCCGTTGATCGTCGTCAAGGGTTTTGGAAAATATGCGGGGCGGATCTCGCTCGGCGTGGAAACCAAGCGGCGCTTTTGCAAGACCCGGTTGATCGTGGTCAAGGATGGGGTCTGTTTGCCAAACACCTTGTACAATTCGCGTCGGATCGCACGCGCACCCCGCAAGCCCACTTTCTGCTTGACCAAACGGCGGCGTGTTCGAACAATCAATCGCACGATGCGCGCTGAATAAGCGCCTGGGGTGTGATGAGGACGCCGAGAGTGAGTGCGCAATCCCGAAATGCCTTGCTGCTCGAATCGTTTTTGCCATTTGCTTAACCAGCCTCGGCTCCGCCGAACCTTTTCGAGAATACTCTTGTGGGGAATGCCCTGCAAACGCAAGCGGATCGCCCGCCGCCGTCGTTGAAATTCCTGTCTGTCGTCCATACTGCTATCTCCTCTCGGGAAACAGTATGGATCAACTTCGAATTACAGGACGGAACCGAAAAATAGTTCACGATGTCCTGATACCTGACACATATGTGCTAAAATTTAGGCATGAAGGTTCGAGATGTCATCAAACTGATTGAAGCCGATGGCTGGTATTTGGTCACGACCAAAGGGAGCCATAGACAATATAAACATCCCAAGAAAACTGGTCGAGTGACCATTGCAGGACATCCAAGCGATGACCTTGCACCAGGAACCCAGAACAGTATTCTCAAGCAGGCTCAAGTAGAAAAGCCAAAAGGCAAGAGGTAACCATGTATCGCTTTCTTATCGTAATCGAAAAAACAGAAAATAACTATTCAGCCTATTCACCAGATTTACCTGGCTGTGTGGCAACAGGCAAAACCCGTGAAGAAACCGAACGCAATATGCACGAGGCTGTAGAAATGCACATTCAGGGAATGATTGAAGATAAATTGCCAATTCCTGAAAGCACTGCCTATGCAGAATATATCGCGGTTCCCGCGTTATAAACAATCCGTTGACTTGGAAATTCAACAGCCAATCAACTGAGAAGAGAAACCGACTCCATGCCCTTATCATCCCAGCAGGGGGCTCCATTTGGAGAGGGATAAACGGACATGCCGATCAATCGTCACAATCGGGGTGAGGTCTGTTACGATGCAAGCGTGGGATAGGGGAAATGCCGGTATGTACTCACCGAGCGCTGTGACATGGAACCTCCTCCGCAATCCTTTTCCTATGGCATAAAATAGCAAGAAAAGTCAAGAGGCGAACTTGTTTGTGTTGTATAGTTGGGGGGCATGAGGCAGAATGATCTTTCAAACCAATGAGAATTATGAAGAGGCGATCCTCTCGACGCTTATCCATATTCAAACGCACCTTGAAAGCGACCTTAGCCTGGACATGTTGGCAGAACGCGTCGGGTTTTCGGCGTATCACTATCATCGCATCTTTCGCGAGATCATCGGTGAACCCGTGAAGGAATACATTCGCCGTCTGCGGATCGAGCGAGCTGCATATCGCTTGAAGGTCAGCGAAGAAACTATTTTGCATATTGCCCTGGACGCGGGATTCAAAACACACGAATCATTTACACGCGCATTTACAAGACAATTTCGCATAACGCCGAATGAATTCCGTAATAATTTCCTGCGTGCCTCACGCGAACGAAAGAAACTAGCCCAGCCAAAATACATCGCGGATTATCATGTGAAGGCGGAACCAACTTCCAGGCATATCCGATTGGAGCATATGCGCCCGATTATCGTTGCATTTGTGCGCCATGTCGGTCCCTATGACAAA
>JAKEFL010000121.1 GCA_022616105.1 Anaerolineae bacterium
GCGCGTCACGTTTCCTACACATATACGCCCATGCGTTACGCGTGGACAGATCTCAACATCAACGGGACTCACACGAGCAGGAACATCGTCATCGACAAGCTCATGCAAGCCTTTTGCAATTGGGATCGAAAAGCCGCGTCGCGCGTCCATCGGTTTGCTGCCGTTTCACAGGCAGTCTCCAGGCGGATTCAACATGCCTATCAGCGTGAAGCATCAGTCATCTACCCGCCTGTGGAAACCGGACGATTCCATCCGAATAGACAACGCGAAGACTATTACATCACCGTCTCACGTCTGGTCTCACACAAACGAATCGACCTGCTGGTTAAGGCTTTCACACAACTCGATCTCCCTCTCCTTATCATCGGCGATGGACCTGAACTGCCGCGCCTGAAAAACCTGGCAGGCTCCAATATCAAATTCCTGGGCTATCAAACGGATGAAAACGTGGCAGAATTGATGAGCAAGGCACGCGGCTTCGTCTGTGCAGCGGAGGAGGATTTCGGCATTGCCATCGTCGAAGCGCAGGCAGCCGGATGCCCCGTCATTGCCTATGGGCAGGGCGGCGCGCTTGAAACGATAGTTGACAGCGTGACAGGAATCCATTTTCCCGAACAGACTGTTGAGAGTTTGGTTGAAGCGATCATTCAATTCGACCGCGTATGGGATTCCTTCCGTGCTGATGATTTAGTGAATCATGCAAAGCACTTCGATAAAAAATGTTTTATGAAACAATTTCTTGAGTTCGTGGAACCAGCAAACCCAGTAGAGCGAGATTTTGTAAAATAACAATTAAACCCGACTTAACATCGCGTCGAGCGGAGGCTTTCGTGCTCGTTGACACTTGCACCTGCATGCACACTTGCCCTGGTACGGCTTAAGCCGCACAGTGCCAGGGAGTGCAGGTGAAGCCGTAGACGAGACGCTGTGCCGCTTGAAAACCTGCGCTTCGTCTGCGCTCCGCTCAGCGCGAAAATCTTTTGTTAGATTAAGTTGTAAACTTCAAAATCTCGCTGTACGTTTAGGTCATAGATTCAACGCGCACGAATCGTCGTATTTAGTATAGAATTACTGCTGTTTTGCGCCGCAATAGCGTCAGGTACAATCTTCAAAGGAGGCAGATTATCACTTTATTCAGCATCGTTTGACAGCAAGACCATTCCCAAATGAATTTCGGAGGAGAAGTTCTATGAGAACCAAGTTGTATACCCTTTTGAGCGCGTTAATTCTCATTAGCGTGCTTCTCACAGCGTGTGGTCCCGCTGCAACGGAGACTGCCGCACCCGCTGAGACTGAGGCGCCGGTCGCAACAGAGTCGCCCACAGAAGCCCCCACCGAGGCGCCAACTGAAGCGCCGACGGAGGCTCCTGCAGGTCCGCTCACTGTGCTAATTGATAACGATGAGGGTCCCATCACGCCAGCCAACTTCAATACCTTCATCGGCTTCTGGCTGATTGGCTGGGTCTATGATCCGCTTTACGTCCGCACACCTGAGCTTGAACCCATCCCTGCGCTGGCAACGTCCGCCACACCCAGTGAGGACGGCCTCACCTGGACCGTCACTTTGCGCGAAGGCGTTAAGTGGCATGATGGCGAGGACTTCACTGTTGATGATGTCATCTTCAGTTACAACTTTCTTATCGAAGCAGGGCGCGCTAATAATCTCGCCGCAATTGACACAATGGAAGCCAATGGGGATTATGGTCTCACAATAAAACTCAAAGAGCCGCAGCCATTCTTCCTGAATGAGGGACTGGCTGGCACATACATTCTTCCTGAACATATTTGGAAAGACCAGGCGCCCGTAAGTGGAGAATTGAGTCAATTCCAGGGCATGATCGGTACCGGCGCGTATAAGCTCGCGGAAGTGGAACCAACCCAGTTCTACAGGTTTGAAGCGAATCCTGATTACTACCGCGGCGAACCCGTTGTGCCGGAAATCATTGCCAAGATCGTCAAGGACCGCACACAGCAGTTCAATCAATTGCGCGCCGGCGAAGCAGATGCGGTGCTTTCGTCAGTGCCTCCTGCGTTTGTGGAGGAACTCCAGAGTAATGCCGATATTGAGCTGGCACAAGGTTCAGATTTCTTCAATTACATCTTCTACACAAACGGGTCGCGCGAACCATTCAGTGACCCTGCTGTGAGGCAGGCGATTGCAAAAGCCATTGACACAAAGACCCTGGTGGATGTCGTGTTGCTTGGTCAGGGAGTTGAACTACCACTCAACTGGTATCACCCCGATTTAGCCTGGTCTATTAATCTTCCGCATGTCTATGATCCCGAAGCCGCGGCTGCCGAACTCGAAGCCGCGGGTTTAGTAGATTCGGATGGGGATGGCATCCGCGAACTCAACGGCACAAACACAGACTTTGGCATTCTGTGTGATGTCAACAATCCTGTTGAAGTGCGCGCCACCGAACTGATCGCGGGATTTCTAAACGACGTGGGACTCGGCTCACATCAGAATTGTCTCGATATCGATTCCTCTGTCGCGTTGATCTGGCCCAACTTTGTTGCTGTCGCTGAACCTGATTACGACATGGGCATTTGGGGCTGGTCATCAGGTCCACAATTCCAGCGCGGCTTCATCAAATTCCTGACTAACTGCGAATTTGGCACCGTTGGCTGGGGCAACCTGACGGGCATCTGTGATCCCACCCTGGATGAGCGCGTGGCAGCACTTGTATCCAACACTGATCCTTCCAAGACGGAAGATCTATCCAAGGAACTTCAGGAACGTTTCGCAGAGAACCTTCCGTTCATCCCGTTGATGTCGCCTGGTGGAAACTTTGCCTATCGCCCCGCGGCGTATGATGGCTGGGTTTACCTGAAAGGCACAGGCATCATGACGGTCTGGTCCTTCCTGCCTGAAGGTGCGCAGGATGTTCCATAGGATAAATCCAGTCTAAACACAAAGTACACAATGGTCACGAAGGAAATAAGCCAAAGGTTAAAGATCCTTTTCCCTTTGTGTGCTTCGTGTCCTTTGTAGTGAAAATTTCTTTCGTGCAAATCTTCGAACCAAATCTTGATCTGCTCAGGCAGGCGTTTGGGAACAACATCCAGAGCTGCCATGCAGAACTAATTAAAATTGCCTTGGGGTGGAGTCGCGTATATCGAGTGACCCTGTCTCACCAGGGTCACTCAACGCGCGAGTCTGTTGTCGTAAAAACGATTGACCCCAATGGTCCAGCCAATCCTCTTGAGGCGGAACGTGAACTGCGGTTCTATCAGGTTATTCATCCTGATCTGTGTATTCCCAAGCCTCAGGTCTATTTTCTAACGACAGATGATGCCACCGGTTTTCATGTGATTGTGATGGAAGATCTATCTTCAACTCATCATATTCCGACTCACCCCTATCAATGGAGGTGCAATGAGTTGAAATCTGTTTTGCATGCCTATGCACGGCTTCACACGCGCACTTTGAAGTCATTGGATTATGCCTGGCTTGCACCGCGTCATGAAAGCCAGTTGAATTTTGAAAAAATCTCCGAACAGGCTGAGATGGTTCAACGCGCAGGAATTTGGGGCGACTTGCCCGATCTCCCAAACTTGATCTCATATGCGCGCGAAAGCTGTAAAAAATATGCAGAGGAAAAAGTAACTCTCATCCATGGTGATACCACTCCTGCGAATGCCCTGCTCCCACAGGATTTGACACAACCTGCTGTTCTCATTGACTGGCAGGATGTGGGAGTCGGCATGCCAGAATTTGACCTGGCGTATCTGGACCTGCAGCCCTTTGAAAGCGCCCGTCTCATCCCACGCTCAGAACTGCTCGACCTCTATTGGCATTTCCGCGCCGACATCGACTCTAACATTCCATCTCGCGAAGAACGCCGCGCCCGCCAACTCCATGCAGATGTGGTCAATACGCTTTGGCTTGTCGGCTCCGCAAGCCGCGTTGCGCTTCATCCCTATCCCGAAGGGACATATCCGCACCTGCACTGGGCTTCTCAATTTGGTATCGTCTATAATCGTTTGAAGGCATTGATGCAGGAGATAAATAAACCTTAAGTTTAACCACGCGCCACGCTTCGACTCACCTGCACTTGCATGCAGGTGCAAGTGTCGCTCTTGGCATAATATTGATTTCGTCCTGAGCGGAGGGCGGAGCGTTTGCTGCGAAGCTCGTAGTCGAAGGACGCTCCGCTCAGCGCGAAGGAATCTCCAATCTCGACCAACCAATTACTAATTACCAATTACCATTTCCCTTTCCTCATGACTCGCCGCCTCATTGAATTCAGCATCACATTCCTCCTCGCCATCTCCATCAATTTCTTTCTGCCGCGCCTGATCCCTGGCGACCCCATAAAGTTGATCGCGGGAAGCGCCGCGCCTCAATTGGGTAAGGAACGTGTCGAAGCCTTGCGCGCGCAATACGGACTCGACAAGCCGTTATACGAACAATATGTCATTTATCTCAAACAGTTGGCACGCGGCGATTTGGGTATGTCCTTTCGATATAGCGGAGGCAGGACAGTCATCGAAGTATTGACCGAAAACTTCCGCTGGACGTTGCTGCTTGTGGGTATCAGTCTCATCCTGGCGCTGCTGATCGGTTCCACATTGGGGATTTGGTCAGCTACTCAGCGCGGGAATCCACTTGATCTGGGAATGTTGAGCGGCATCTACGTTTTGCGATCCGTTCCGCCGTTTTGGATCGCGATGTTATTGATTCCCATTCTGGCAATCCAGTTGCATCTTTTCCCCGTCGGTGATTCATATTCCATTCCGCGGCTGGAAGGTTGGGAGAATGTCAAAGATGTGGCGCGTCATGCCGTCATGCCCGTTATCGTGCTTACTCTTGCGTACATCCCCACAGCATTTTCAATCATGCGCGCTTCCATGTTTGGCATCATGGAATCGGATTACATTCGCACAGCGCGCGCCAAAGGTGTGAGGAATATTTGGGTTGTGCTGAAACATGGCTTACGAAACGCTCTGCTCCCTGTTCTGACTTCCTTCATGGTCGATCTCGGTCAATTGCTCGGCGGGGTCACGGTGATCGAGGCGGTATTCAATTATCGCGGCATCGGCAACATGATGTTCGAAGCTGTCAAGTCGCGGGATTATCCATTGCTGCAAGGCGGCTTTCTACTATTCACGATTACGATCCTGCTCCTTAACGTCCTGACTGAATTTATCTACCCATATTTGGATCCGCGCCTGCGGAAGGCAACTCCATGACGACACAGACCGCCTCCCCTCCGCGGTTGTTTTCGACGCTGCGAACTCTTCAACAGCAAGGCAGCAGCCGACAGTTGATTCGCCTTTCAAGCTGGATTGGCATGATACTGTTGACTCTTCTGCTCACACTCGCAGTCATTCCAAACATCATCGCACCTTATGACTCAACCGAACGCGTCGCGCTTCCTCTACAAAAGCCTAATGAGGAAAACATCCTGGGCACGAATGACCTCGGACAGGATTTGTTCAGCGAATTGATCGCAGGGACGCGGGCATCTTTATTCACTGGCTTGATTGTGTCATTTATTTCAGTTCTATTTGGTGTACTCGTCGGCCTCATCAGTGGATACTTGGGTGGCTGGGCTGACTCATTGCTCATGCGCCTCACCGATTTGATCTTGGTATTGCCATTCCTGCCATTAGTGATTTTGCTCAGTGTGTACCTTGGTCCCAGTCAGCGAAATGTGATTATTGTCCTGGCACTTTTCTTTTGGGCTGGGCCCGCCCGTTTGATCCGCGCTCAAGTGTTACACCTGCGCGAAGATACATATATCGAAGCGGCGCGCGCTTTGGGTGCGAATTCGTTACAAATTATGACAGGACATTTATGGTCCGGCGTCAGACCATTGGTGTTGGCGCAAATCGTGCTTGTCGCATCGGCATCCATCCTTGCTGAATCAAGCCTGAGCTTTTTAGGCTTGGGCGATCCTTCTGGAAAAAGCTGGGGAACCATGCTTTACTTCGCACGTGCCAGCGGCGCCTTCCTCAGCGACGCATGGAAGTGGTGGGTGCTCCCCACCGGCTTGATGATCACACTCACTGTGTTAAGCCTCGGCTTGATCGGGTATAGTCTAGAACAAAGGATATCGAATTCTGTGTCATAACATAAGTAATCGGTGGTCGAGTAGTCCCGCCGCGCTGAGCGGAGCGATAGCGAAGTCGAAGCGTGACGGGACGTATCGAGACCACCAATGCGTAAACAACCTTTGTTACAAAATTATCCTTGAACATCGTTGGTCTCGATACGCTCGCAAGAACCGCTCGCTACTCGACCAACGGAGTATACAATAAATATGCAGCTCACCCCCGAAGAAACCCTCACCTACGAATTTGCCCATAACTGGCGTGATATAAGTTATCGTCCCAATTTGCAAAACATCGATTTGCCTCGCTTCGCGCGCATCTTAACCCACAACCGCATGGCTGTGCTTGCCGCGCCGATAATTGAACGGAGTAAAGCAGAAATTCCATCTGACGCGCAAAAACTCATTAATGAGCAAATTGAAAAATATAAACGTTCAGCCTCAAAGCTCGGCGGCGCCTTGGTCACATATCTCAAAGCCGCCAAAACTCGTGAGATACCAACAATTATCCTCAAAGGCTTGTGGCTGTGCGAAAAAATCTATAAAGATCTCGCCCTGCGCCCTGGCGGCGACATCGATATTCTCGTACCAAAAAACCAAGTGGATGCCTCCCTTGCATTACTAAATGAACAGGGCATTGGCGAATTCTGGCCCAACCTGCTGAAAGACGAATATTTCACCAAACATCATCTCCACCAACAACGCTCCACGCCCGACCTCAGCATCTGGTTCGAGATTCATTGGGCATTGGATCATCCGTACACATTGCTCACAGTCAATTACGAAAGTATCTTTGAACGCGCAAAACCCGCGCAATTGCTTGGCGCGCCGATCCAGGAGATGGCTCTTCCCGATTTATTGTTGAGCCTCGCCATTCATCTTGTCAAACATGCTGTTTATTTGCCAAGCCTGTTGGACCGCGAAGATTTACCTCGCATCATCCTTGCGGATGGCATGTTGATGTATTATCTCGATGTTGCAGAAGTGCTTAAACGACATAAGGATATAGATTGGGAACTCACCATCCAGCTCACCCGCGATTGGGGCGCGGTGGATATCCTTGGTTCGGTGCTTCAAGTGTGCAAGAAGTATTTTGACGCGCCCATTCCAGATGAAGTGCTCTCTGCGCTCGCGAAGCGTGTTCGCGGACCTTGGCCCATCACCCGCAAATTGATGGCACGCGCAGCTGAACAGAAGCTGGCAACCTATGAAGGCAAGCCTGTAAATCGATTCTGGCAATTGATGTTAGCATCCAATGGAGCGTTCATCCTGCGCCCTGTCCGTTTGCTGGAGACGGCTTCGTATTTCTTCCCACCCACAGATTTTTTAGAAAGACGCTATGATAAAACAAATCCTGTGATAAGAATTTACCATCTTTTCAAGGCACTCTGGCAAACCTTGATTTTTAGCTGGGATACATTCTATTTTGGAATGGAAAGATATTTCAGACTCAAACGCATGGGAAAGAAGACCTCTCTTTTCAACACACTTGAGACTGATTTATAAGGCTTGATAAGCCGCTGGTTGAGTAGGCGGCGGGTCTCGATATGTACTTTGCACTACTCGACTATCGCCGCCGTATCGAAACCACGCGGCGACGAAGCAAGCTCAACTCACCTCCAAACACTCAATATGCGCTTATCCCCGCTTCAATCCGATGGCAACTTTCAAACGGTATTACTCTTCATCCTCGATGGTCTTGCCAACGCGATTGACTTTCTCTTTCACTTCTGGATGGGGCGCGTCTTGATCCCCGCTGATTTCGCGGTTCTCCAAACTCTAAATTCAATCGCCCTAGTTTATGTCACTGCAAGCGGTGTGTTTCAGCCTGTCGTTGGACGCTTCGTCGCGGAGGCGCGCGGCAAGGGACAATCCGATCTAATCCCCGCAATCTTTAAACCTTTTCTACGCGCCGCGTTTTGGCTTGGACTCATTCTCTCCATTCTCGTATTTCTACTGTCAAATTTTCTTGCTCAAGTTCTCAACCTACCCAACTGGACAATTCAACTCAGCGCCGCGCTGATCTTTCTTAGTACATTACGCCCAATTGCGGCTGGCGTCCTTCAGGGACAGGAACGATTTATCGCGTTTGGATTTACGCGCCTGGCTCTTTCGCTGGGACGAATTCTGCTCGTTTTCTTCCTCGTTCAAGCCGGGCTGGGACTCACAGAAGCAGTGGCCGCCCTTCCCTTCGGATGGCTCGTCAGTGTGATCTGTGCATTTCTATTTCTTGGCAAAGCACTTTGGAAAAAAGAAAGCCTGCCTGATCAAAACCTGTTAAGAGAAGGATGGAAACTTTCCGTCTATGCGCTGCTCGCATACTTTGCTTATATGTCACTGACCAGTCTTGATCTGATTTGGGTCAATCGCTATCTAAGCGGTGACTCCGCGGGCGCGTATGCAAGTCTCGTATTGATGCGGCGAATCATTGCACTCCTCCCAGGCGTGGCAGTGACTGTGATGTTCCCACGCATCGCGCGGATTTTGGCAGAAGGTGGACAACCTCATCAGTCCTTGATTCAAACAGCAGCCATCATTCTCGCGGCAAGCGGCGCATTGACGGCTCTCTACTTTATTTTTGCGGATCAACTCATTACGATTATTTTCGGTCATGCTTATCAAACAGCATCTTCCTTGCTTGGATGGATGGGCATCGCTATGATCGGCGTGTCACTGAGTTCCATCTGGCTGAATTACTACCTTGCTGAAAAGCCGATGAACTTTGTAATCCTTTTGGTCGCGGCTGTCGCGCTCGAATGGTCTCTTTTGAATGTATTGCCAGTATCCATGAACAACGCCGTTCTCGCATTTGGCGCGACGGGGTGGTTGCTATCGCTTGGAGGTCTTGTGATCTATTCATTCAAATTAAAATAAGAATTGTCACTGCGAGGAGCCGCGACACTGGCACCGCACTGCGTTTGGTGCAGTGCAGGTGAGCGGCGACGTGGCAGTCTCAACTAACCACCAATTGAAATATTCCATGAGCGATGAGATTGCCACGGCGGGCTGGGTTTCGATACGGCGGACCGCTTCGCAGACCGCCTACTCAACCACCAGCCGCCTCGCAATGACATTGGAAAACTATGCATAATTTCAACGAACTTTATCGCAAGCACAACGAACGGATGGAAGACTTCTGGTCTCGCCGCGTCAACGCGCCAAAATTTGAACGGACGATTCACATCTTTGGACTTCCTGTGGTGTTCGACAGCAATCATGAGAAAGTATTGGATTCAGCAACTTTCGCAGAAGAGATGTATTCAACTTCGGACTTGCAAAAAGAAACAACATGGCGAGTCCATCTCACGGTTCGTTCTATGCCTGACCCTTCGACTGCGCTGGGTCTCGATACTGCTTCGCAACTCGACCAGCAGCCCCTGCTTCGACAAGCTCAGCACGGCGGCTCAGGGCGGTCTAATCCCCCACCCGAGCGACTTATAGACCTCATCCACTACACAGGCGCGGATGATTGGCTTTCGATTGATCTGCTTGAATGGGGCAATTGCTTCGTGGATATGAAACGCGGCGAAGCCTATGCAGTTCTATCTCAGTCTCTTGCAGAAAAGCCGGAGCAGGTTTGCCAGGTACTGATCAATACCATTCTCACAAATTTCATCACGAGGCATGGATACAGTATGTTGCACGCCAGCGCATTGATAAAAGACGAGAATATTTTGCTTTTGCAAGCCCCGCACGGGACGGGAAAATCGACCACTGCGCTGCGTCTGTTATTGAATGGATATAGGTTACTCTCCGATAGCCAGGTCTACATCGGCGAATACGAAAACGAATTATGGATGGGAGGCTTTCCTGTTGGAAGGATCAAACTCCGCGCGGATATGCTGCCGCTCTTCCCTGCGCTGGCAGCTGAGGCGGAGGCAGAAGCCGTTCGAAACGAGACCAAGCACCGGGTCGAATTGAAGCGAGTGGATCCTGCGTTAGCATATCCGCACATGATCCGAATCCGCCGCGTCGAATACTGTCTGCTTGAACGGTGGGACAAATCCGAAAGCACAATCGAGTCGTTGACCGAAGATGAGTTGTGGACTCAGATCATGGTCAATAGCCTGCATTATGATACGCCAGAGATATGGAACGAGAACCTTCGCAGAGTTGACCTGCTGTTGAAACATGCAAACTTGCACCGCTTGCGTTTCGGTACATCGGAAGATGAAATCATCAAGACCGTAAATGGATTATGGTAAACGAGCGCCGCTGGCTGGTGTTGATATTCACTTTATATTTTTTGTTGGGGGTCGGGTACAGCCTGCTCATGCCGCTTTGGGAAGCGCCTGATGAACCGGCACATTTTCACCTGGCATGGCGTGTCGCCCGTTTAAATGCTTATGCCACAGAGGAAAAGAATTACGAGGCAATGCAGCCTCGTTTATATTATTATTTCGGTTCGGTAATTATCAGAGCGCTCGACAAAATTGATCCGAATTTTTCAGATTACTATTATCCACATGAATACAAATACAATATCCGCGTTCGCGAGCGCAGGTTCGATTGGAATGCTGATAATTATCGCTTCCTGCTCGGTGTTTATATACTGCGCTGGGTCAATATTTTATTCGGCGCATTGGCTTTATGGCTAAACTGGAAAACGTTTCGTCTGATTGCCCCTGACAAACCCACATTACAACTCAGCGCTTTGACTCTTGCCGCCCTTACGCCCCAGTATTTGCATATCATGTCTTCGATCAACAACGATGTGTGGGGAACCGTGGCGGGAGCTTTGCTTTTTTATCTTGGAATTCAAATCCTGAAAGGCTCGGCTATTTGGTTGTCTTTGATCTCGCTTATTCTTGCTTTAGTGCTCCCACTGACCACAAAACTGACCGTGCTCCCCGTAAGTGCAGCTCTTTTAGTCATTATTGGAGTCAAATGGCTCTTTAGTTTCAAGCAAAAAAGATGGTTATTAATAGCAGGTGTAGTGGTTCTATTCGTTGCTGGTCTTCTTTATTTCTTCTTCCCTGAAACGATTCAAACTGCCGCAAATGAAATCACATGGAGGCTGTTCAGCCTGCGAAAGAAAGAAATAACAGTTGAATATCTAAAAGTTATCTCTAGCCAGATCATCCAAACCTATTGGGGAAAGGTCGGTTGGCTGGCAGTGGGCTTGCCTGTGTGGATCTTTAACCTGTTGACAGCATTAGGCTTCCTTGGCGCAGCAATTCACATCCGTAAACTGATCAAGTTGAAAACGGAAGAACCTCAATTTGCTTTATGGGTTGGGACATTTCTGATTGCATCCTTCACAATCCTTGCCGTTGCGCGGAACGGATTAACGACCGGCGCGACGCAGGGCCGCCTGCTGTTTCCCGCCATCGGCGCGATATCGATTCTGATGCTCAGCGGCTGGCATGATATTTTGCCCGAGCGATATCAACGCAAACTGCCGTTGATCATCATGACTTTGATGTTCTTGCTTAATATTATATTGTGGGTGTTTGGAATTCTGCCTGTTTATTTTCAGCCGTTTTTGGATTAGCATCGCTGTTCATCTACCCCCTCCGACGATTTTCCGTCGGGACTTGCGATAGAACCTCCCCTCGCGCAGCATCCTGTAAGGGCAAATACGACAAGTTAAAATCCGAATGCGGATTCAAAATTTTCATCGTCGGATTTGCCCCCCTTCGTTGCAATTCGGGGATGCTTCGCAAGGGGAGGCAGGAGGGGGTCGGCATTGCACCCGCAACAGGATAGTAAGCAATTGTTCTTGTCACAGAACCATCAAAGGTTTTGTCCACTTCTTTTTCAGTTCGGAGGCGCAGGCGGTGTCCAAAACGTATACGAAAACCCCGATCAATAGACCCAACAATAGCCATACTCCTGCACTCAGTTTTACACGTTCGACAGACATTGATACCTTCAGGTAATGGCAGGTAAATTCATCGTAAGAAAAGTCCATCATTTGTAAATCACGAAAGACATCAGTAAGTTTCTCGATCAGGTATTTATAGAGAAATCAAAGTGATAATTTTCAAAGAATCTGAATTCTCCATCTTGAATCTGGCCCAGATTGACTGACATTGGCGGGAAAGGCTCCTTATTTCCATGCCACGAATCTATACAATCTACATTTTCACCTTTTGCAAGCAAAGACCTGACCAAACGCACAAAGATCTGTGTAGCCTCAATGTCAGACTCTTCTTCGGGGAACCAATCCTCGGGAATGCTGAATCCGAGATCAGGTTCATACAGATGCCTGAATGAGCAACTGCACCCGGTCCGCGAACCTACATACCATTGATTTGGGTAAAGAAGGCGATTGACCGGCAGATAGTCAGGAACGTTTTGGTTGAACCGGATTTCCTCGCGGTTATACTGCGATAGATCCTCGTCTGATGTTGTACTTAGAATCAGTTCGTAACACATCGCAGTGTCTCCTCAGGATATCAAAGAGAGATAACAATTGTAGTATCAATCAACGCGGCATATAAGCAGGCTACGGATAAGACGAGGCTTTCACTTCAATCGAAACACCCAGCGTGGAGCCAAACGCAGTTCCCGATTGATCTGCAAATCGCCAGTAGCCGTTGTACTTTCCAGGGTTTTTCGGGGCTTGCATATTTAGGGATAGCTGTGTCCATTTTCCTGGCTCGATGACTTTCCCAAGCCTTTGGGGTTCTCCACCCATACTATCCCCGCTTACAAAGACCAAATGATAAAAATATACCCAGTTACAGCTTCCAGTATTTGCAACCTTCCAGACCTTCGTAAAGCCTTCCTCCGGCTTAAAGACCGTGCCCGCCGGAACAGTTTCGTCTCGTATTAGCGCCAAGTTATTACACCCGGATGCCAGTGTAGTGGGATTGGCGGTTGGAGGGGTGCCTGTAATGATAGCCGTGAAGGTCACCAACGGGGCGACGAAAATTAGTTGAGTCGCGGATGCAGTAGGCGACGATAGCGGAATCGGTGTTGCCACGGTTGCGGTTGGTGTTTGCGTAGCAGTTGGCGTTGCAGTTGCAGGAGGAACCATTGCTGTTTGGGTCTGAAAGATCGCCGCAGCGAAAGTCCCAACTCCTGCGGTCAGGATCGCATTAACATCCGGCGTAGGGTCAGATGGATTCTGACCGGTGCAGGAGATTATCAGAAATCCCATTAATAATAAAAGAATCAATGTTTTTCGAGCGTTATACATTTTTTACCTCAAAGTGATTGGGTTGTTGCCGCTTGTCTTATTGGTTACCAAACTTTTGAAATGATGCGGCACTCTTTAAATATTCCTGACATGTAAAAGGTCAGGTCTAAATATGCACAAAGGAACATTCACGAAGGTTATTATATTCATAAAGTGAACGTTCATTCCCGATTCTACGGCTTGTCCACAGGATTGCTACGCTTATCTCATCAATTACTAAACTTGATCTCTTGCATAAGTGAGCCTTTGCTTAGACACAGAGACCTTTGAGAAAAACTCATTTTCTCTGTGCGTTTGCGCAGTCTGTGGCGAAAAGACTTTCGCAAGAGGTCTACTTTTGAAAATGATTTGCAGGCTAACATTCAAAGTTAATTTTAGACCCTTATGCCGCACTCTGTAAACCAATATTATACAACCACAAACCTACAATTAACCTACGAAGGGAAACTTTCGGATAGTTTACTATTCCACTCGCCAGATCAATACCAAATAATTATCAACAGATCATGAAAATCGGTTCTTGACGTAGTTGCATTGCGTCAAGACAGTTGACACGCTGCGCGCAACTGGCGACTGAACTTCGTGAAGTGCTGATTATCAGAATTGATCGTTGGTTAAAAGTCAATCACGAATATAATCCACCCCGTCATGTTTACAAAATTATTTCAACAAACTGATATTCCCACTGAATATCGTTCAAATTTCCTGCATCTCTATCTGGACATCGCCTGGTTTGGTGTACTCAGCGGCTCTGCCGTCAACTTCCTCAACATCTACGCCGCGCGCATTGGAGCAACCGGCTTTCAGATCGGATTGATCGGCGCGATGTCTGCCATTGTTAATCTGTTCCTCGCCATTCCCGCCGGTCACTGGCTTCAAACACGGCATACGGGCAAAGCCATCTTTTGGACATCTGTCTTTTATCGTGTCGGATTCCCATTCTTTATTTTTCTGCCCTGGCTCTTTGATGGACAAGGTCAAATCTGGGCGATTATCGCGATCACATTTCTCATGGCGATCCCGCTCACACCATTGGGAGTCGGGTTTAATGCACTCTTTGCAGAGGCTGTCCCAAGTGAATATCGCGCTCATGTAGCAGGCATTCGTAACATCATGTTATCTATTGCGTTCATGATCACATCTCTCATCAGCGGAACCATTCTTGAGCGCTCCTCTTTCCCCGCAGGATATCAAATCGTTTTCGCAATTGGAGCCTTCGGCGCGGGGATGAGCAGTCTGCATTTGTACTTCGTCCGACCACTGCACGCACATACGAATATTTTGACCAGAGACGAAGGAACGTTTCACGCTTCGCGCCAGCTTGAGCCCTTCGGCTCCGCTCAGGACAAGCCTGCATCCATTAAAGAGACCGTATCTCCCTCAAGCATCTCCTCCACCCTGCGACTCGACATCTGGAAGGCCTACTTTCGAAGAATTTTATTGTGTATGTTTGGTTTTCATCTCACACAGTTTATTGCAATTCCCATTTTCCCGCTTTACTATGTAAATGAGCTTCATCTCAACGATGATCATATCGGCATTGGCACGGCCCTTTTCTATCTCACCGTTCTGATTGGATCAACCCGACTAAGAAATTTTGTACACAGAATCGGCAACAAAAACGTGACTGCCTGGGGTGCGATCGGAATGGCAGTGTATCCATTTCTACTTTCCATGTCCAGCGCGGTGTGGCATTTTTACGGTATATCGCTGTTTGGCGGACTCGTCTTCGCCCTGGTTAATGGAGCGTACGCCAACTATATGCTTGAGCACATCCCTGCCAATGATCGCCCGTCGCACCTGGCGTGGTACAACGTTACATTGAACGCGGCTGTGTTGCTCGGCTCACTTGGCGGACCTGCCCTCGCAGACTCGCTTGGGCTTTCCGATTCATTGATCTTATTCTCCATCCTACGCCTGCTCGCGGGACTGGCAATTTTGAAGTGGGGATGATTCAATACTTCGACAGGCTCAGTACAAGTTTACGATTGACGATTTATGATTGACGATTTACGATTGACGATTTACGATTGTTGATTTACGATTGGCGATTGATGATTCGCCCTGAGCCGCCGTGCTGACTAGCGAAGCCGTGTCGAAGCAGGAGCTGCTGGTCGAGTTGCGAAGCAGTATCGAGACCCAGCGAAGTCGAAGGGTTGTGGTAATATAAATTTATGTCTGAGTCTGAGAAAATAAAAGTTGTCGCAAACAACCGCAAAGCAAGTTTTGAATATTTTTTGCTGGAAAGATTTGAAGCGGGCCTGGTATTGCAAGGGAGCGAGATCAAGTCCATTCGCGCGGGGCAGATCAGTATTCAGGAATCCTACGTGGACATCGAAAATGGTGAGCAGGCATGGCTTGTTGAAGCACACATCGCCCCATATGAACAAGCCAACCGTTTCAACCACGACCCAAAGCGGAAACGTCGTCTCCTTTTACATAAAAAGCAAATCCGTGAGCTATGGAACAACGTCCGCATCAAAGGCATGACTGTAGTGCCCACGCGTGTTTATCTTAAAAACGGCCGCGCGAAGATCGAGATCGCGCTGGCAAAAGGGAAGAAAGCCTACGACAAGCGCGCAACCATTGCGAAACGCGATGAGGCACGCAGCGCGGAACGGGAATCGAGAGTTAGGTAGTTGGATAGTTCATTAGTTGGGAAGTTCTATAGTTTGGTGGTTACCACGACTACAAAACTATCGAACTACCCAACCACAAAACTAACAGACCATGCAACCATCCACAATTGGCGGAATCAACAAGCTCTCTGAAAATGAAAAACGGACGATTTATGCCCGTTACATCCCAAAAGAACTGATCGAAAAATTTAATCTTTCTGATCTAACCAATGAACCGGATCTGCTGCAATTCCGCTTTGCGGCTGGTTCCAGTGACGTTGAAATGATGGTATACCATCAAAAGGGTTTTCCTGATCCAATCCTATACGCGCATCTTGCTGATAGCATGAATGGGCAAATCTATGTTTTGCTTTACATTTTGAACGATCCCACCTCGCCCAGATTCAACGTGGACAAAATGCCCGATGGAAAACCCACCCAGTTTGGTATACGACACAGAAACATCGAAGCAGAGAAAGCTGCCATGCAGGCCGGGCTTTCTCCCGGACAGATCAGACGCGGATTACGTTCACTCAAGCATGCACTGGAGGCGTTTGAGGAGTTTATGTTGAGCCTGGGCCATGACATGTATTATATGGAACCCTTGTATTATCATAACGCGATTATCTTTGAGCGATATGGATTTTCCTACCAGTTGGGGAGACGCCTGATGAACGAGATCCAGGCCGGGTTTGGGGAAGGAGGCGAGTTGAGTAAAAAGCTGGACGACTCGAATCCGTTTCGATCATCCAAAGCAGCAAATCGTATACGCTTGAGGTCATGGGCAATCCATGATGGCATTCTGGGGATGCCCTTTACAAATGTCACGATGTACAAACGCGTGGGAGTATCAGCAAACATAAACACAGCGCCTGATTGTGAGTGGTAAGGGTTTTGTTATTTCCTCATCAATTCATCATACTTTTTTCGGACATTTTTCATATCTTCCCACATCAACGCTTTCGGCGAGCCGGGGTCCCGGTTTGGGTTGCGCAGTAAATACGAAGGGTGGAAAATTGGCATGACCCAGCGGTCATCCATTTGAGTCCATTTGCCGCGCAGGCTTGTAATGCCTGTTTTCCCGAGAATGGACTGGCAGGCAACATTTCCGGTCAACAACATAATTACAGGGTCGATCAATCGGATGATTTCAAATACAAATGGACGATAGTATTCGATCTCTTCCGTGGTGGGTTTACGAAAAGCCTTTCCATCCTCCCCAGGTGGCAGGCGAAAAACCGAGTTGGTAATGTACACGTCCTTTTCGGGGTCAAACTCCGCGGACTGCAGAATCTTATCGAGCAATTGTCCCGCGCGACCGACGAACGGTTTGCCCTTGATGTTTTCCTCAGGACCCGGCGCTTCACCAATGATCATTAATTTGGCTTGTGGGTTGCCGCGGCTAATGACGATATTCGTCCCTGCATTCGCAAGCGGATCATCCTTCATATGTTTCATCTCGTCGAACAGTTCATCGAGTGATGAATGTTTGGGTTGACCTGCGCCGAACAAATCATATTGAGACATATCGGACTCCTTATACCTCTTTCATGGAATTTTACCGTATGCCTTCGATTCGTTCGAGATAAAAGTTGATTCTGTTGAAGGCAATTTCTTTGCCTGCAGGCTAATTTCAGTTATGTGTCCTATCCAGTGATCTCCCGATTTCAAAGAGTGTGCGGCAGATTTTTGATGTTTTCATTGGTCTGATTTGTTTTTTCTTGAATTCTTTTTATTCCGTCTGTGTATTTTTCCATATTGAGTTTTTTTATCCATGCAATCATAATAAGTATCTATAAGCCTGAGTAAATCGTTAATATTTAAAGAAGAGATGGCAGTCGCTTGTGACTCTTTTTGCCCTTGTCACCGTTTTAATCAGTAGAAATGGCAACCTTGGCTCCAGTACGCGAAATACCATTTATGCCAGACCTCTCCACCCCTGAACTCATAGTATTAGCTCAACGAGGCGCTGTGGAGGCGATCGGTGTGCTGTACGATGTACACTGCCAGGCAGTCTTTCGATACTTCAAAGCCAGACTCGGCGATCAACAGGCCGCCGAAGACCTGACCGGCGAGGTATTCCGGCGGATGTTAACTAGCCTGCCTCAATATCGTATGATTGATCTGCCCTTTCAGGCATGGCTGTTTCGTATCGCACACAATCTTTTAGTCGATCATTACCGTGTAGAGAGTAAACGCATAACTGTCCCACTCGAAGAAACAGAAAATGCCAGCGGAGATGAAATTGACCCAGCCATGGTTATCGAACAGAAACTAACAATAGAGCATGCCTATCGAGTCCTTTCCAGTTTAGAACCGCATCAGCGCGATGTGCTGGCACTCCGTTTTTTGAGTGGATTGTCATTGAAAGAAACTGCACTTGCAATGAGCAAATCGGAAGATGCGATCAAGGCGTTGCAGCGGCGTGGTTTGGCAGCTCTACGCTTAAACCTGGCAATGCGATGAGCGAAGGTGCACTATGAATTCATTAGATAATTTACTTGAAGAGCGACTCGCCCGACTTGAAGGCGGTGAACCTTTGGAAGTGTGTCTGGCTGATTTGCCGGAAGATGAAGCGTTGCTGTTGAAGAAGGCTGCCATGTTGAGAACCATGGCTAGCACTACCTCAGTATCAAACAAGTTTGCAGAGCAACGTCGCGAACTGTTACAACTGGCAAGCCAAAAGAACAGGACCCCATCCGTAGCCTCAACAGTTGTGAGTAAGACTCGTACCCGTTGGGTCTTCCCAGTAGCGTTAGCAGGCGGCGCATTCGCCGTCTTTACCTGTTTCATTGTCTTCTCACTATTAGCCGGGTTGACCGGGCTTCGCTGGTTGAATCAGCCTTACCTTAATCAGCCTCAAGGTATAGCGCTTGAAGCGCCTGACCCGCAAAGCGCGGTGCTGGAGGATGCGCGCGGACTGGTGGAAGTTCAAGATAGCAATGGTGCCTGGAATGTTACCCGGATTGGGCAGACAGTTCAAGCTGGACAACGCATCCGCACAGGCAGGTTATCCAGCGTCACATTGGGCTTTTACGATGGCAGCAAGACGAGCTTGGGACCTAGCTCTGAACTGTCCCTGGATGAAGTCGATGCACAGAAATCCGGTGCACGAGTAGTGGTGCTCACCCAATGGCTTGGCGAAAGTAAACATGATGTGGCCCAATCCAGCGACCCTGCCTCACGCTACGAAGTACACACCCCCTCTGGTGTTGGTACTGCTAAAGGCACATCGTTCCGCGTCTTTGTCACTGTTGCCCTGCTTGTGCGGTTTGATGTAGACGAGGGTGCGGTGAGTGTTACTAGTCTGGATACAACCGTACTTGTTGTCGCCGGGCAATCCACTGTCATAACATCTGGTGGAATACCTTCCCAACCGGTCTTTCGTATCAAGGGAGAGGGTACACTTGAGAAAACAGGTTCCACCTGGCGCATTGCCGGGCGCACCTTCCGTACAGATTCAGATACGGTCTTCATTGGCAATCCCCAGGTTGGCGACCTCGTTGCTTTTGAAGCGTTGATCGTCACAGATGGTTCACCCATCCTGGACCGAGTCGAGCTTCTCGTGCAATCGCCAGAGGACCGGTTCGCATTCACCGGGACAGTTGATGTCATTGGCGATGCCGAGTGGACAATCGGCGGACGGACTGTGCAAGTGGATGAGATGACCGAAATTGACGAGGAAATTCAGGTTGGCAATATCGTCAAAGTGAAGGGAAATATCTTAGAAGATGGGAAGTTACAGGCTACACACATCGATCTCATCGAAGAGGATGAAGAGGGTTTGCCCTTCCAGTTCGTTGGCGTCGTTGATGAAATCGCAGAGACTGAGTGGGCTATCTCAGGTATTTCTGTCGAGGTAAATGAGGACACTAACATTGAGACCGGCATCGCCGTGGGTGATATCGTCCGTGTGCGGGGCCGCATCCTGAGGGATGGAACATGGCTGGCAAGATCCATCCAACTTGCGGAGGAAGATGAGCGCCGGTTTGTCATCACTGGTACTGTAGACAGCAGGGATCCGTGGATGGTGAGTGGAGTTGAATTCGATACGGATGAGCGGACCGAAATTGACGATGGGATTGAGCTTGGGTCCAGGGTCAGGGTCGAGGGGCGCATCCTCAATGATGGGCAGTGGATGGCTGAGGAAATCGAACTCCTCGAAGAAGATATAGAGCCGCGCCGCTTCAGCTTCACCGGTGTGGTAAACAGCATTGATCCCTGGAATGTAGGTGGCGTTGACTTCACGATAGATGAACACACGGTCATTGTAGGTCAGGTACTGGTAGGTGATCTTGTTCATGTGAAAGGTGTGATCCTGCCAGACGGAACCTGGCTGGCTGAAAAAATTAAACTCATCGATATCGATAATGATGATCTGGGCTGCTTCAGTTTCAGCACGGCAGTGCGCGAGGCACATGTTAATCAGATCGTGCTGCTGGATTGGTCGGTCGTGCAACTGGGTCAGGGGATAGAGGTTGAAGGCGAGATCAACATCGCCACAGTAATCATCGTCTCTGGTTGCACGCAAAGTAATGGATTTTCCATTACCCATATCATTGTCATCTACCAACTGGAATCACTTCCTGTCATCATCAAACCACCCTCCAATGGAGGGGGCGGAGACGGCGGCGACAGCGATGATGATGACGATGATGGTGGTGACGGGTAAAGCTAGTAAAACCATTTAGATGAACGGTTATAAGAGTATTTGAGATAATACCCTTTATCTAAACAATTATGATTAACCCCAAACTTAAGGATTCAGCTACAGACTGCACGGATTGTCACCGATACTTCGACAGGCTCAGTACAAGTTTTGAATCAATTGCCCAGAAACGAGCCGAACGAAAATCCCACCTTCTGGATTGGGTCGGCTTATTTCGTGTAAATCAGTGAAACACCTGCATGATTTGCTAAGCAAATCACACCAGGTGCAAGTGTCCGTGGCTAAGAGCGTGAAAGATTAAATTCGGGGTGAGTCATGTTTTAATAGCAGGAACAGGACTTACGCGAAGCGTGCAGACCTTAAAAACAAAGACCACAACAGTGTTGTGGTCTTCTTAGTAGCGGGGGCAGGACTTGAACCTGCGACCTTCGGGTTATGAGCCCGACGAGCTGCCACTGCTCCACCCCGCACCGGTTCAGATGCCCGCCGATATTACCATACCTATGGAGCAGAGTCAAGCACGCCCATCAAAATTGGTTGAGTAGGTCATTAGTACATATTTACAATTTATACCTTGAAAATATTTTGATATTGTAGTTTAATCGGCGGACGACCTTCAAAGTTCAATGCCATTGCAAGAAAACTTTTGTTAAGATATAAGGTATAATGATTTAAGGACAGCAGCAGTAATTATCGCTTGGGCTTATTTCTCAAGAATGAAAAATACAACTCTCCTGGTTATCGAGGGACGACATGCAGAAATCCCTTCTTTTGCTCCAGACTTGCAAAAGAAGGGATTTGATGTTGTTTCATTCCAAAATGGAAGCCAGGCGGTATCCAAATTGAAGCAGACCGATCCGAGTCTTGTCGTTATCAATGCCGCCTCGTTGCGAAGCACCGGAATACGCATCTGTCTTTCAGTCCGCAAGAAAGATCCAAAGATACCGATCATTCTGATTGTGGAAAAGGAAAAACCTGTGGAGGAGGAGCTGGTTGACTCGGTTATCGTATTACCGTTCACGGTCCAAAAACTTGTCAACCGCATCAAGGCGCTGATGCCTGGCGATGGGAATAACGTTATCAATGTCGGTCCTATTCGGCTTGATGTCGAACATCGCCGCGTACGCAGCCTGGGTAAGAACATTCGGCTCACCCCCAGGCTAATCACATTGTTGCAGATACTGATGGATAAACATGGTGAGGTGGTCGAACGTGAATCCCTCTTCAAAAAAGTTTGGGAGACAAATTACACAGGCGATACGCGCACGCTCGATGTTCATATCTCATGGCTGAGACGCGCAATCGAGCTTGACCCCGATGATCCGAAATTTCTCAAAACCATTCGGGGCGTTGGATACCGCTTAGACGTTTAACTGGAACTGCTCCCCTTTTACAGTGACAAGTCGGATGCAAGTATTGCGCCCGGCTTTTATTTTTAATTCATGCGGAATTTTTCCGCTTCGCGCGGGACGTTTAGCCTGCGCGGCGCTCTTGAA
>JAKEFL010000122.1 GCA_022616105.1 Anaerolineae bacterium
AGTCATGATGTTAAAACGGTCGTAAGTACCTGTAAAAGGGTAAGATACTTGTAACCATCTAACATCACCCTATTAAACGGGGAGGACGCTATGCAAGACCGTAAATATTTCGGGCTGAATACGAAACAAATTGGAATCCTGGCTGGGCTGGGAGGAGCCGCCTGCCTGCTATTTTGTTTGACAGGTTGGTTTATTTTCCGAGGCGGCTTTTCACGCCAACCGGCAAATACTCCGGTCATAGTATCAACATCCACACCGTTTGTAATCCCGACGATAACAGCTACCGTTACCCCAACTCCAATTCCGTATGACCAATTGATCCCAGAGGGATGGGTGCAGCATCGTACCGCACTTGTTGAACTCTGGCTGCCATCCGAATTCGAGAATTCAGGTCAGGGTGTCTCTGGAATTTCAGGGAACTCCGTCCTGCTGGAAATGGCATTGACCGGTACAACCTCAAGCACATCCCTATATAAAATATTTGTGTCTGTTTCCTTCGAGCCATTGACCACAGGTTCCTTGGATGCTTTTCTAGAATCCAGGCTATCGAATATACCTGCTGACATCAACATGACGGAACGACGAAAAGTCCTCATCAATTCAACAGAGGCGTATCGCTTGATGTTCGAAAGCAACAACAATAATGTGCTCACAAACGATCTGTTATTTGTGATTTTGGATGGCACTACAATTTGGTATGTGAGATATTCCGCGCAGATCAACGAATTTTATGAAATGCTGCCTGCCTTCGAGCAGAGTATAAAGACGTTTCGGATTGTGAGGTAACTCTTCGCCCTGAGCGGAGTGAGCGCTGGTTGAGTAGCGTTCTTTGCGTACACTTGCACCTGGCGCAAGTGAGGTGAGGGCGAGTTTTCATGAAACTTGCGCTTCGTCTGCATGGATGCAAAAAGCGCATCCACTCCGCTCAGCGCGAATATCTCAATCAAAATATATATTCAAATCCGAGCAGTCGAAGCGGTTGCCGCAGTTGGGGCAGGTCACTTTGCAGTTCTTCTCGTGCATCTCATGACCACACCTGTCGCAGATGTAAACATGCTTTTTCCCGGTCTGGTTTTCATTCCATCGAACGGGCTTGAGCAGTGAGTTGTTGAACTGTGAAATATTTTCCATGCCAAGCCTGTTTATCTCGTTGACAACTGCTTTCGCATCCCTCTGCAATTGACCCACGTCAATGCCCCTGCAAATTTCGGGCCAGTCCTTCAACCACTTCTGGCTTCGTCCATAGACTTTTATGACGCCGTTATAATTCCTGCGCGTTGCGTGCAAATAGACCACCGCGATTTGTAATACGCCGCGATAGAGTTCGCGGACCTTTCCCTTTTCCTCAAGCCATGCAATCTCCAGCGCCTCATGCGCCTCGAAGTATTTGCCTTCGTTGAACAGGCGGAGTCCTTCCGCGGCTTGCGGGTGTATTGGGGCGTTACATAAGTCATTTATGGATTCAGTCATATCGAGGGTATTATCACCGCCCGTCTCATGCTAAACTTTTGAAGTGAATTGGTGTCCAAATTTCCAGTTTATATTTTAATGCTGGATGTGCGGGCGGCACTTCGGAATTATAGTCGCAATGGTAAAATTCTATTACAGACATGCGTTCCTTCCTTGAAAATAAACGTTTGATCCTTGTTTTTTCCATCCTTGCATTGGGGGCTTTAACGGTGCTTGCCATCGGGTTGAGTGATATCCCGTTTCGCGGCGCGCAGTCCTTTCGTCGGGAAAATGATGCGGGTAATCTGAGGGCGGTCTCACAAAATTTTATCAATTCAATTGTGGATATACCGTTTTGGCAGCAGATGAGCGTGTGGGTGCTGATACTTATCATGATTGTACTGATCAGCGCGTTGTTATCGCGTGAAATGCGTAAACGATTGATCCTGATCATCATCCGCGTTGGTATAACTTATTGGGCGCTTTATATTATCTTCACGCGTTATCGCGACATGCTGCTTCAGATCGGACTGGACCCCAACGCGGCTGATAATGGAAATGCATCAACATCGGCTTCTGTACCTCCTCCTGCATTCATTCCGCCCCAAACCATTTCGTTGACATCCTACCTGGTCAGTTTCGGGATCGCAGTGCTGCTGGTCATCCTTGCATGGAAACTGTTCAGGATTTGGAAGGAATACACTGCAAGTAATGCAAGCATGCCCCTGCATAAGATCGCTGGGATCGCGCGTTCATCCTTACACGATCTTTCCTCCGGGCGGGATTCCACAGACGTGATCATGAATTGTTATTTTCGCATGAGCGATGTGGTGGAGAGCAAACGTAACTTGAGCCGCGGTAAAGCCGTGACGCCGGCCGAGTTTGCATCGCGTCTTGAACAGGCGGGTTTGCCCTCAGATGCGGTGTACAGGCTTACGCGTTTGTTCGAACGTGTGCGTTATGGTGGACATAGATCAGGGACACCGGAAGTTAATGAAGCAGTTGCATGTCTCACGACAATCTTGCAGCATTGTGGGGAGGCGGTGTGACTCGCCGCTGGCTTCTAGTGATCGGCGTGGTCCTGATCGCAGGTCTGCTGGCTTTCCCGTTACGCGGGGTTGTGCATCAGTTAATTGTTGTCCCATTGGCTTATTTGCTTTGGCTACTAGGTTTGCTCTATCTTGCCCTGCCCCAGGGGTTGTGGTGGGTTGGAGTTACTCTTCTTGTCTTGTTCCTGTTGGGTAAAAGTCTTCTTATAGAAATAAAGCCTCCACGGCAACCTGTGACTTTCTCCCGAATTGATCGCGGGAAAGTGGAAAGCCTTGCGGTGGCGATGCAAAAATCTGACCGTGGAATTTATTTCAAGTGGCTGGTTGCGAACCGGCTGGGGAAACTTGCTTATCAAATTCTCCAGCAGCGCGAGAATGGAAAACAGCGCTCGGTCTTCGCTCCCCTTGCAGGCGATGGCTGGGAGCCAACAACAGGATTGCAGCAATATCTTGAAAAAGGATTACATGGGTCTTTTGCCGACTTTCCGAACACAGGAATGAGATATTTTGCTCCACCTCCAAAAACATCCCTGGACCATGATGTTAATGAGGTGGTTGAGTTTCTTGAGTCGCAAGTTGAAAATAGGCATTCGTCCTGAGCGGAGAACTGAGCGGTTGTTGCGCAGTTCGTAGACGAAGGGCAAATTTGTTTAGAATATAGAACTTACGTAAAACCCAGGAATTATCCACTAATCTCCGCGAATTTTCGCTAATCTTTTAAAAATTCGCGGACGCCGCGCCACGCCCTATCGGGCAGAGCGGCAGTGGCACAGATTAGCGGACAAAATACTCATTCTGCGTAAGTCCTGGAATATAGATTTGTGCGCTTCGACTGCGGTGCACAACCACCGTGCGCCTCCGCTCACATTGTCCCGATGAATTTCGGGAGCGCGAAAGATAAATTTTGGAGACCAACGTGGCAGACATAACCAATGTTTCAACAACGACCAAACAAGTGATTGCAGAGGTGGAACGCGCGGTGGTTGGAAAACGCGCCTTGCTTGAAATGATGATGGCTTCCGTACTGGCTGGCGGGCACCTCCTGCTGGAGGATTTCCCCGGGCTTGGCAAGACGTTGATCGCGCGTAGTTTCGCCAAAGCGCTGGGGCTGGAATTCAAACGCATCCAATTCACACCTGATCTTTTGCCAGGGGATATTACGGGCGGCTACATCTTTAATCGCGTAAAAAATAAATTTGAACTTCGCAAAGGTCCGTTATTTGCAAACATTGTTCTTGCAGATGAGATCAATCGTGCATCCCCGAAAACCCAGTCTGCTTTATTGGAAGCGATGCAGGAAGGGCAGGTGACGATTGAAGGTGAATCGCTTCCGTTGCCAGAACCGTTTCTTGTACTCGCCACGCAAAACCCCATTGAATACGAAGGCACGTTCCCGTTGCCTGAAGCGCAGTTGGACCGTTTCATGTTGAAGTTGACAGTTGGATATCCAAATCTGGACGAGGAGAAATTGATCCTGCGCCGCCGCCGCGAACGCAAACAGGATGAAGTCCCATTGCGCGAGATCACCAAAGCCCAACAGTTGCTCGAGTTGCGCGAAGCAGTGGAGAACATCCATGTGGATGCTGATCTCGAGAACTATATCGCGTCGCTTGTGCATGCCACACGCGTCGACCGCCGCGTGGCGGTTGGTGCAAGCCCGCGCGGCTCGCTCGCGTTTCTCAAGATGGCGCGTGCAAATGCTGCGCTCGAAGGGCGCGACTTTATCACCCCTGATGACATCAAGCGTTATGCCACGCCTGTGCTTGGTCATCGTGTGATCCTTCAGCCTGAATACTGGATGGCGCGCACGGTCACAGACGATGTCATTCGCGATTCGGTGGCGAAGACACCGGTGCCTGTGATCAAATAGCCCCTCATCCCCAACCCTTCCCCCGAAGGGGGAAGGGAGTCCCCTCTCCCGTAGGGAGAGGGTTAGGGTGAGGGAGAGTCATTATGTCTCGTTCACTTTTTCTTGGTTTCTTGACTTATGCTCTCCTCCTCGCGGGCGTTGCGGCTGTGAGCGGGGAGTTGATCGCGCTGGCTTTGCCATTTGTCGTTTATTTGCTGGTGGGATATTTATTTACGCCTGACGAAATCAAATTGGAAGCTACGCGGCACCTGAGTACGGAACGTACATCGCCAAATACGAATGTCGTTGTGACGGTGACCGTTACTAATCGCGGATCTGATCTCGAAGAAGTTTTGCTTGAAGATATGGTTCCTGCAGATTTAACGATCCGATCCGTTTCAACGCCGCTCAGCGCAGGTTCTCCAAGCCGGCATCTGGTGAGGCTTGCGAAAAACGACTCGTACACTTTTGCATATACCGTTTCCGGTCCGCGCGGTGGGTATGGATTCGAATATGTGCGGGCGAAGGTCAACGATCATTTAAGGGTAACCGGCCGCGAGGTCCAGGTTGAAGCGAGGGGACAGTTGTTCGTCTTCCCGCCTGTGATCCGTCTACAGCATGTGACGATTCGCCCGCGCCGGACGCGCGTCTATGCGGGGACAATCCCCGCGCGCGTAGGTGGTTCAGGTATAGAGTTCTTCGGTGTGCGCGAGTATCAGCAGGGAGATTCGCCGCGCATCATCAATTGGCGGCTTAGTGCGCATGACGCGGAAGCGGATGTGTTATATGCGAATGAGTTTCAACAGGAGCGCGTTGCAGATGTAGGTCTTGTGCTGGATGGTCGTTTGAGAACAAATGAGTTTGCGCAGGGTCATTCGTTGTTTGAATATTCGGTGCAAGCCGCCGCCGCGCTGGCAGATGCATTGTTGACCCAGGGAAACCGGGTGGGCATGCTTGTGTATGCTTCGTTTTTGCGATGGACGCTGCCCGGTTATGGAAAGGTGCAGCGCGAAAGAATCTTACATTCGCTGGCTCATGCCAGACCCGGCGGCAGTGACATCTTTGCGGACCTCGAGCATTTACCGACGCGTTTGTTCCCGCCTGAGTCGCAGATCATTTTGATCTCGCCTTTGCATGAAGATGATTTTTCCCCGCTTGTGCAATTGCGCGCGCAGGGGTATCAGATTCTGGTCATCAGCCCGAACCCTGTAAAGTTTGAACTTTCCTATTTGCCAAAAAACCGAAACGTGGATCTGGCTGGTCGCGTGATCCGTATGGAGCGCGCCTTGTTATTACAGAAGGTGCAGCGCGCCAATATCCAGGTGTTGGATTGGGATGTGGTTGAGCCGTTTGACCTCGTGGTGAAGCGCATGTTGAGTCGTCCGCCGGCTTGGTTGCGGGCGGTGGGGAGATAGTTTTTTAAACACAAAGGTCACCAAGATCACAAAGGTTTAAAAGCAAGCCCGATGGTTGAGTAACCCTGAGCCGCCGCATTGAGCCTGTCGAAATGGTTCGTTGCGAAGGGCGTATCGAGACCATGTACTGCGTAGTGCGTAATTCGTAATTTGTAATTGAATGAGGTTGACTCTTAAGAATGCTCCCGTCGCCGTCCTCGGCGGCGGGGACGCCGCCTAGAGCAGAATAGTAGTGCGTAATTCGTAATTGAGTGAGGTTGAGGTTGACTCTTGTTGCATTTATTCTCAGTGTGATTTTAGGAACCGGCTCACTGGCGTATGGATATTCGCAGATGGGATTAACTGATCCTGTGCGCTGGTTTATGTTGTTGGGAATCCTCTGGCTCCTGGCACATTGGCAAAAGTATTATTGGTTCTCTTCAGTGGCTTTGTTTGTCACACTCATCGCTGCGGCGTTTGGAGTTTGGGTTGAATTCCCTACAATATGGATGCTGCTCGGCGCGCTCGGCGGTTTGCTCGGCTGGGACCTGTCCGATTTTGCGCGGCGCTTGAGTTATGCTGCATCAACAGATGATATCGTTGGAATGGAGCGTCGTCATTTGGGGCGCGTGGGCATTGTCGCCGCGCTGGGGTTTGGGCTGGCACTATTGAGTTTGTATATTCGTATCAACCGGCTTGCGTTTGAGGTTGCTGTTGGGTTGGTACTTCTCGCCGCGCTGGGGTTGACGCGCCTGGTGATAGGGTTGAGGAGGTATTGATAGGACAAGCAAAGTTCGGTTAAGGTGCCCACCATGGTACCACTTTCATAGATTCAGCCATTCGAATTAGGTCATACTCTGAAACATAAGGACCAAAGGTTTCAAGTGTATAAACCGATTCTTCGAGACTCCATGAAAGCTGGATGCCAAGCGTTTCATCCCATTTACGTGAATTCTCTTGAGGCTTCTTTAGGGCAAGTCGTCCATGGACCAGGATAGCGGGCTGACCGTTAACTTGCACTTCCTCATACATACCTGGAGGGGCATAAGGGTGCATTCCACCGGCTTGGGGCACAGCATACAGCCGAATTTTTTCGTCTGCATCATTACTCCACAGTCCTATGGTTTCTTCATAAGAATTCATAGATCTCGGAATCTCCATTTTAAAGAATCCGTCAGGTATCCAATCTGGCGAGAGCATTTCAAGCTTCCAGAACTCGTAAACCTTGCCGTCCCTTACAACCGTGGGAAGTTGCCTTGGAGTAGGAATAAAAGGTGTCGCAAATTGATCCCCAGGCACAATTTGAGTTTGTCGGGATAATTCCACGAGCCAGAGATCCCCAATTGGAACATAGCGGACCCATAATCTGACCTGTGACCACGCAACCAATAATAGTACCCCAAGGATGATTATCGCGACTTGCACCCACCGAGGATTTCTTAGTCTTGAGTGTATTCTTGATTGAGGATGTGTATCAACTGAAATTTTTACATAAAGAGATTGGGCGAAATCTTTTGGAACCTTTGGTAAGGCTGCATAGATGAAATCGTCATTCATTTTCTACCTCCAACTGTTCTCGTAACCGCGTGATAAGTCGGTTGAGTATTGTTCCAACGTTGGTCTCTGTTAGTCCAACGATTTTTGCAATTGAGCGATTGGTGAATTGTGCTCCATACTTGAGGGAGAATATTTCGCGCTCTCGTTCAGGCAGTGATGTCAGCATGGCAGCGAGTTTTTCAAACTCTTGTAGTCGGGCGGTTTCCTCTTCTGTCGGACGAGAGAATTCTTGCATGCTTAGTTGAGTGAAAGCTTGCTCCTGTCGATTTTGCCGAAAGTGCGTAATTACAACATGCCGAGCTATCCCAAAAAGCCAATTGGTGAAGGCACCAGTATCTTTACGGTATCTTTCACGGTCACGCCAGGCGCGCTCAAACGTTGCTGCTGTCAAATCCTCAGCCTCGTGGCGGTCTCCGGTGCGGAGACAGAAGTAATGATAGACCTTGGGCAGTAGTTCTTCATAAGCCGATGCCCAGTCAAAATCTTGCGTTACGGCGATTCTCGCTGCTTTTGCCCTATTAAATGAGCTCATGTTGATAGATTATTCGCGGGAGAGGGAGGAAGTATCACATAAAAAGCAATTTTCTACAGTTTTTCCATCCACTCATCCGCTTCTCTGGGATGTTTGAACTGGAAAACTTTCAAATGCTGATGCTCTGGTAATGCAAGCAATTCGGGAGTTTCGCGTTTTCTTCTCCAATACGTTTTGAACAGCCAATGAAACAGAGACTCTTGCGACCAAATTTTGAGATGTACCCACAAAGGTTCACGATTTGTGCCCCATAATAGTTCTTGAGTCCACCAGCGCGAAAATGTGCGACGCGTCAGTTGCCGAAAGATTCTCCAAAAGGAGTAATCAAGCCAGATGACGGCTTCCGCTTTGTGCCAGATCAGATCGCGGACGACATGATAATTTCCTGCCACGATCCATCTCTCGGCTTTCGTCGCGGTTTCAACGCGCGCCCGGAAAACTTCGAGAGGCGCCTCCTGCCAGTCTGGCTCCCAGTGCAGGGCATCGAGTTCGATGAAGTTCAAGTTAAGTCGTTTGGCGACCTGTTCCGCCAGCGTGGATTTGCCCGAACTGGTTGTACCAATGACGACGATACGTTGATAGGGGAATAATGACATAAAAATTATTTGCCGCAGAGTCACAGAGACGCGGAGTTTTTCTGTTTGAACCGCGAAGCACGCTAAGAGCGCCAAGATTCTTTCATCTTTCTTCTTTCTTTAAATCCTTCGCGTCCTTCGCGCTCTTCGCGGTGAAAAAAACTATCTCACATAGATCGGATTACTAAATATCCAGCCGCGTTTGCTGCCGAGATAATTACGATAGGCTTCGATGCGATAGACCCCTGGCTCCGTTGCAATATGGGTGTATGCGTAAGACTGTTTCCAAATGCCGATAATTTTTCCATCCTTGATCAGATGAATATCCGCGGCTTTTGGCAGGCGCGCTTGTAACGTCACACCGCCTTTCACTGAAATTTCCTCACCCATAATCGCGGATTGCTCGCGTCCCTTCGCGTTGAAACGGAATCCGCGCGTGGATGCAGGTAAATCATACCCAATAAAACAACGTCCGGCCCCGAGCGCGTCATAGATCATCTTTTTATCTGTCGGGACATCCCCGGTCAATGGTTGGGGGATGAAAATATGTGTATTGACGGTGCGAAAGTGAAAATCATAAGGGAAGATCACACGATGGAGCGGCCCCATATGCATATGCCTGGCGTGCGCATCCGAACCGCCGATGGCAACGACGCGTCGTCCGCTGGCAAGAAGCTCGTCCCAACGGTTGAGTGTTTCGAGGATGGGACGATGCCCAATGAATTGCGGAAAATAGGCATAAAACACTCCACGTAATTTGGTCGGCACAACCGTCTTGAGTTCACTGAAACCGTTCCACAGCTCGATGCCTGTGTAGCCTTCCACATCCCAGGCTTCCCATGAGATATCCGTTTCTTTGAAGGCAGGGGCTTCAGGGTCTTTTGGATGAGCGATAAAACAAATCCCACCTGCCTCGTGCACGCTATTAATGAGCGCTTGTGGATCATCAGCCAGAGATGCAAGGTCACGATTCGCGTTGAAGACCAGCAGGTGGTTCTTTTGCGGGTCACGGTCCTGGTCGTGGACCTCCTGTCCAACCAGGAGCAGGACCGGGGTCGCTTTGAGCGGGGACGAATCCCCGAGTCGGTAGTACCCCTCCACGCCTTGAACCAGCACGTTGTGGTCTGTCACAATAACCGCGTCCAATCCGGTTTTCATGGCGGCATGGGCAATATCCTTATGAGTGCCTGTGCCGTCTGAGTAACGGGTATGCATATGCAGATTGACCACGATTTCGTGCATTAGACCTCAATGTAGAAAAGCCTTGCGAAGGGTGGATTGAAAATAATCCTGCATGTTCAAAAACCTTCGCAAGGCTTAAAACACTCAAGTTGACGGTTTTTCTCCCTAGCAGGTATAATGTCACCGCTTAATAGGAGGCATGTACTAAATGATTTACTATCTGAATATAGGGCTGATTATAATCTCGGTGCTTCTCATCCTGAGTGTGATCCTGCAAAGTAAGGGAGCAGGCTTGGGCGGGTTGACCGGGGCTGATGCGGGAAGCGTGTACACTGCACGTCGTGGTGTTGAGCGCACTTTGTTCTGGATTACGATCGCATTGAGCGTTGTTTTCTTTGCGCTTGTCATGACGCTGCTTATCATCTCTCCCTGAACTGGTGAATTTCTCTTGAAAGGCCGTTACTTCCGCGCGGCAGGGTCCGCGGGGGTGAACGAGCCTTTCTTTTTTTATTGCATATGAGACAATTACGCTGGCAGATACTGGTTGTTATCGTTACACTCGGTATTGTAGCAGTGCTGTTATTGAGTCAACAGGCACCCTCAGGTGGGCTGCCCATCCTCCCACAACCAGAGCAGGGAGGTGTATATACGGAGGGGCTGGTTGGTTCACTTGGGCGGCTCAACCCGCTATTAGACTGGAACAACTCAGCAGACCGCGACATCGATCGTTTGTTGTTCAGCGGTCTGCTTCGCTTCGATGAGCGGGGCTTGCCCCAGAAGGATCTTGCCGAAGGATGGGGAGTCATGCCCGATGGCACTGTCTATAATTTTACGATTCGACCCGATGCGTTCTGGCATGACGGCGAGCCTGTTACCAGTGACGATGTCATTTTCACCATCGACATGATGAAAAGTGATGGTTCTCTTTATCCGCCAGATATCAAGGAACTCTGGAGCAAGATCGAAATCACCCGCCTGGATGAAAAGAATCTCAAGTTTACTCTGCCTGAACCCTATGTTCCGTTTATTGACTATCTGACCTTTGGCGTCCTGCCCAAGCATTTGCTTGAGTCCGTCCCACCGGACCAAATAGCAAACGCGGATTTCAACATCAATCCCGTTGGTACAGGACCATATAAGTTCGACCATTTGATTATTGATAATGGCAAGATAACTGGTGTTGTGTTGACGATATCCACAAATTATTATGGAACAGATCCTTTTATTGAACAGGTGGTGTTTCGTTATTATCCAACTTCGGCTGCGGCGATGGATGCATATAAACAAGGCGATGTACTTTCGGTGAGTCAGATCACGAATGATGTCTTGATTGAATCGTTGGAAGAACCGAATCTTTCGGTTCATACCAGTCGCCTGCCTCAAATGAGCATGGTCTTGTTAAATTTGAACAACCCCGAAGTCGCTTTTCTGCAGGATGCCAAAGTTCGCCGCGCGCTGATGTTGGCTTTGAATCGTTCATATATTGTCAACTCATTTTTACAGGGGCAAGCCATCCTCGCGGATGGGCCCATCCTGCCAGGTTCGTGGGCGTATTATGATGGCATTGAACATTTTGATTACAATCCTGATGAAGCGATCAACCTGCTCAAAGGTGAGGGTTATGTCATCCCTGCAGGCGGAGGTGAAGTACGCGCTAAAGAAGGCACTCCGCTTGTCTTCAGCATGTCCCATCCAGATGATGCAGTGCATACGCAAATCGCTCAGACCATTCAACAAGCGTGGGTTGCGATCGGTGTCCGTGTGGATTTGCAAGCCGTACCTTATGATCAGCTTGTTTTGGACTCGCTCGCTTCACGCGCCTATCAAGCTGCTCTCGTCGACTTGAACCTTTCGCGCACCCCTGACCCTGACCCTTATCCCTTCTGGCATCAGGCTGAAGCCGTCGGTGGACAGAATTACACACAATGGGATAACCGCGCAGCGAGTGAATACCTCGAACAGGCGCGCGTCACCACAGATTACACATTGCGCGCGCGACTTTATCGTAACTTTCAGGTGGTGTTTGCAAAGGAATTACCTGCGCTTCCATTGTTTGCGCCTGTTTACTCTTATGGCGTCGATGCGCAAGTGCAGGGAGTACAAGTCTCATCATTGTATGACCCGAGTGATCGCCTTGCTACTTTTACCCAATGGTATTTATTGACTCGCCGCGCCCTGGAGCAAGAGACTCCCACTACAGCACCTTAAAAAGGAAACAAAATGAATAATGCAAGACAAAATGCACTCGAATACGCCCGCCAGAATAATGAGCGATTCCTTGATGAATTAAAAGAATTCCTCGCGATACCGTCCATTTCTACCAGCCCGGAAAAAAATGCAGACGTTCAGCGCGGTGCTGAATGGGTTGCAGGGCAATTGCGTTCACTTGGCATGGATAACGTTCAGATCATGCCAACAGGAGGACATCCCGTCGTATACGGCGAGCAACTCAAAGCGGGGAAAGACGCGCCAACCGTCCTGATTTACGGTCATTATGATGTCCAGCCTGTCGATCCGCTTGATCTGTGGACAAGTGATCCGTTCAAAGGGGAAGTACGCGGTGATAATTTATACGCGCGCGGCTCATCAGATATGAAGGGACAGGTCATTGCTTCATTCAAGGCTGTTGAGTCTGTAGTACGCACCAGCGGGTTGCCGGTCAATGTGAAATGGCTGATCGAGGGTGAGGAGGAGATCGGTTCGTTAAACCTTGGTGAATTTATCAAAAAGAATAAAGCCCTGCTCAAAGCCGATTTTTGTATCAATCCGGACGCGGGACTGATCAATAAGGATTCGCCTACTATCACATACGGATTGCGCGGTCTTGCTTATTTTGAAATCCGTGTTTATGGACCCGACCGTGATCTGCATTCTGGTTTGTTTGGCGGGACAGTGCATAATCCCGCGCAGGCACTAACCGAATTGGTCGCGGGCATGCACGATAAAAAGGGCCGCATCACTTTACCTGGCTTTTATGACAACGTCCGAAAATCTAGTAAAGCAGAACGAGCCGAAATTGCTCGTCTGCCGACTACCGCAAAGCATTTCCTGAAACAAACCAACGTCCCTGCATTGTGGGGCGAACCCGATTACACACCCGAAGAACGCGTCAGCATCCGTCCGACTCTTGAAGTCAATGGTTTGCTTTCAGGTTTTACCGGTGAAGGCTCCAAGACTGTGCTCCCCGCCTGGGCAATGGCAAAGATCTCGTGTCGCCTCGTGCCGGACCAGGAACCGGAAGAGATCCACAAGAAGATGGTCAAATATATGAAGAAGCATGCGCCCAAGACCATCCGTTGGGAAGTAAAGAACCTTCACAACTCTGGAACGGCTATTACAGAACGTGATAGTGTTGGCGTGGAAGCCATGTCGAAGGGGCTTGAACAATCCTGGGGCAAGCGTCCGTTGTTTAAGCGTGAAGGTGGCTCGATCGGTGTCGTTGTTCAACTGCAAAAATATGCCGGTGTTGAGTCTGTTCTAACAGGCTTTGGCTTACCTGAGGATAATGCACATTCGCCCAATGAAAAACTGCATCTGCCCACATGGCGCAAGGGCATTGATGCTTTTGTCCATTTCTTCTACAATATGGGAGAGCTTTAGATATTTCATGGAAGATAAAATCATTACCTACGGTGGACAAGCCGTAATCGAAGGCGTCATGATGCGCGGGCGCAAAGCCCTTGCCATTGCTATGCGCGCACCGGATGGGCAGATCGTTATCCACAAAGAGAACCTTGGGTCTGTCTATCGATCACGCATTGCCAAAATTCCATTCCTACGCGGCGTCATTCTCCTATGGGACGCGCTAGGTCTTGGGATGCGCGCATTGACTCTATCCGCAAACGTGCAGACAGGCGAAGATGAAAAACTCGAAGGTCCCGCGTTGTATCTCACGCTTGGTATATCTCTCGCAATTGGCATCGGGTTGTTTTTCCTTCTCCCTGCGGGCATCGGCGGCTTTGCTGAAAGTTACCTCGGCTGGAACCCGTGGCTGAATAATTTACTCGAAGGGATTGTTCGGCTGATTTTGCTAGTTGGTTATATTTGGGCAATTGGTTTCATGCCCGATGTAAAACGCCTCTTTGGCTATCACGGCGCGGAGCATAAAACGATCAATGCTTACGAAGCTGGCGCGGAACTCACACCCGAAACTGTTGCTAAATTTCCACTGGAACATGCGCGTTGTGGCACGGCTTTCATGCTGACGCTCGTGTTGGTTTCGATATTGGTCTTTACTGCGCTGGGACCGTTGCCAATATTTTGGAGATTAGCAAGCCGTGTCCTGTTGATTCCCTTCCTCGCGGGGATCGCGGTGGAATATATCCGCTGGACAGCCAATCATCTGGACTCACCTATCGTGCGTTTCCTCATCAAGCCGAATCTTGCCTTGCAATCCCTGACGACCCGCGAACCCGACGCGTCCATGCTGGAGGTTGCCATCGAATCTTTCAAGACGATGCGAAAAGCAGAACAGGAACTGGTAGTGTAATATTTCGCGCTCCCGAAGAGCATCGGGACTATAGTGAGCGGAGTGAGTGTTGGTCAAGTCGCCCCGTGCTGTTCGGGGCGTATCGAGACCAGGCGAACGAAGTCGAAGTGCAATATTGAATCATTACTTTATAAGCATAATAACTTCCAATGATGGGCAGACAACCATCTGCCCATATTTTTATTTCACCTTAGCAGTTACGCTCAAAGGCGGTCTACCCTGAAGGGTACAATGTGAGACCGCCGCATTTCACAAGGAAATCGCAGGGTCACATATCATCCCCGAATGGGGAGACCCTGCGGGAGCATAAAGTGCGTAAGGTGAGTTATTAATTCAAGAGGATATTCCAGGATAGAATCTCTTTTGTGAAAAAGAAAAAATTGACAAGAATCATCGTTGGCTCGTTGATTGTGCTCATCCTGTGTATTACGAGCTACCTCTTATACGACCCTGGTCGACCAACGCCGATCCCGATTAAACAAAACCTACATGAAGGTGTGACCTATCACCGCGTCGTTCGATTTATTCCATATCCTTTGATCGCGCATATTATCGAGATAGATACAAAAACAAAAGGGATACAGTTACTTATCACGCCGCCTGATTCAGATGGAGAAACGCCATTGAACGCGCGAACAACATCACAATTCCTCGATGAGTTCGATCTGCAGATCGCGATCAACGGCGATGGATTCCTGCCGTGGTGGTCACACAGTCCGGCAGATTATTATCCGCATTCCGGTGACCCTGTTACGCCATTCGGATTCACTGCTTCGATTGGCGAGGTCTATTCAATGGGCATTGAGACAGCCCCTGGCGTCAAGCCCACGCTCTATATCAGCCGTCGCAATGTAATATCATTCAATAATCCGCCCGGTAAGATTTATAATGCGATTTCCGGTGACCGTATGATTGTACTAAAAGGTGAGGTCGCTCCAGACTTGGATGATCAAGATGTGGAACCGCGCACTGCAATTGGAACCAACAGAAATGGACGTTATCTTTATCTTATTGTGATAGATGGACGCCAGCCCTTTTACAGCAGAGGTGCAACGTTTACTGAACTGGCTCAGCTCCTTATTAATCAAGGTGTATATGTTGCAATGAGCCTCGATGGCGGCGGCTCTTCGACCATGGTCATTGAAGGAGAGGATGGTCAGCCTGTGATCCTGAATTCACCGATTGATAATTATATCCCTGGCAGAGAAAGGCCAGTCGCAAATCATTTGGGGGTTTATGTAAAATAACCATCGTCATTGCGAGGCGCCGCTGGTCGAGTAGGTCGAGTGTTCTTCGAGACCATATCGAGACCAAGGTGACGAAGCAATCTCCTCATTTACTTGGAGATTGCTCACTTGCACCTGGCGCAAGTGCAGGTGTCGTCGCAGCCACCGCTCCTTGCAATGACATCAAAACGCGATTTCCCCGATCTGCTCAAAGTTGACGTCGAACAGTTCCTCCGCTTCCGTCTCCGCCTCAGCTTGATCGACATCTCCCGCACGGACGCCGCGTTCGCAGTATGATCTGTAAGGGCAGTAGGCGCACTTTTGACGGTCATCAGTAAGCGGGTAGGAAGAAGCGGAGTCGATTTCATCCGCAAGTTTTGTCAATAGATCCCAATCCCGTTTATATTGCGCAGATGTGTAAGCGAATCGAGCAGGCTCATTTGGGAAATCTGCAAACCAGTAGATCATCTCGATTTGCTCTGGCTCAAAGGGCTGACCATTATTTAGGTGTGCGCCTGCATTGACCAACAACGCACGATAGACACGCGTCTGCATACGCGCCGAGAGCCACTCGTTGCGAGGTCGCTTACGATAGGTCTTCCAGTCGTAGATGGTGGCTTTGCCATCGCTAATAGCAATCAAATCATATTTCGCAAGCAAGCGATAGTTACCAAGTGGCGCCGAAAGCGTGGCTTCAGGCAATTGACTTGTAAGACCTGTTAGGTTTGTTTGACTGAACGGCTGGAAGTTCTCCCACCATCTCTGCAAATTTGGTGTATTTGCCAATTTGCTCACTTGTTCATTTGGAATGCCGATCAAATATTGCTGCACGAGCCGATGGAAGTATTCGCCTTCCTGTTGATGCTTCTCGTTCTCCAGTGCGGGCTCTGCTTCCACTGCTGGATAAGATAGCCGCTCTAAGTAGCGGAGTTGGAATCGCCGCGCGCAATCAACATAGTCTTGCAGGGAGGATTGGGAGAGGGTAGTAAGTTGGAACGAAGCCATTTTGTAGATCGAATTATAGCATTTAACATGTGCACGCAAAACATGTCAGGCAGCTGCTCCCTGCGCCGCGCGTAGCGTACGGCGCAGGATTTACATGAAATACGCCGCCGCCTTGAAAAGCCAAAGGTGGACGGCGGCTTGAGCTTATGGTTCGTAGATTAGGTTATACTTCGCTATGCTCATCATCTTGAAGGAGAATTAATCATGGATTGGATTACACAACCCGAAACCTGGATTGCGTTCATCACGCTCGTCGTGCTGGAACTTGTACTTGGCGTCGACAATGTGATCTTTATTTCAATTCTGGCAGGCAAACTGCCTCCTGAGCAGCAGCAACGCGCTCGCTCAACCGGCATTGCGCTCGCGGTCATTACGCGTATTTTGCTTTTGTTCTCCCTCTCATGGATTATCGGTCTCACACAGCCGCTGTTTACTTTGTTCAATTTGGAAATTTCGGGGCGTGATCTGGTTCTGTTGGCTGGAGGCGTTTTCCTGATCTGGAAAGCCACGCGTGAAATCCACGACAAACTCGAAGGCGAGGAGGGTCACGCGTCTGCGAGAGTTCGTGGTGCGTTTTGGAATGTGATCATCCAGATTATGCTGCTGGATATTGTCTTTTCACTCGATTCAGTCATTACCGCTGTAGGTATGGTTGATGAATTAGCGATCATGATCGCAGCTGTGATCATCGCCGCACTTACAATGATCTTTGTTGCTACACCGCTGGGTGAATTCGTTGAAAAGCACCCCACAGTTAAGATGCTGGCTTTGAGCTTTCTCTTGTTAATTGGCTTCACGTTGATTGTTGAGGGTTTCCACCTGCACATTCCGAAAGGTTATATCTACTTTGCCATGGGATTTTCTGTACTGGTTGAAATGCTCAACCTGCGACTGCGACGTGTCACAGAAGCACCAGTCAATTTGCGCGATGCATATACACGAGGCGCGGAAGCAGCAAGTCCTCAGATGGTATCCGTAGCAAATATGCCTGCGAAGATTACTCCAAAGCGGAAATCAGGCAAGAAGAGGAGATCGTAATTTAGATAATTGAGATGGATTTCCAAAATCCATCTCAATTTATTAGTGCTTTCCGTTGCTTGTTTTCGCCGCCTTGACGAATCCCACAAACAACGGATGCGGCTTCATCGGCCGCGACAAAAACTCAGGGTGGAACTGACTGCCAACCATAAATGGGTGATCTTTGATCTCTGCGATTTCAACCAATTTTCCATCAGGTGACATGCCTGAAAAAGCCATGCCTCCTTTTTCAAAATCATGTTTGAAGGCATTGTTGAATTCAAAGCGATGGCGATGACGTTCGTCCACCTGGGCTTCGCCATATGCCTCGCTAGCTCTTGATCCTTTTTGCAATTCACATGGATAAAGGCCGAGTCGCATTGTCCCACCGAGATCAGTGATCGAGCGCTGATCGAGCATCAGGTCAATGACAGGGTATTCAGTGCTACGGTCAAATTCCGATGAATTTGCATCTTCATGATTCAACACACCGCGCGCAAAGTCAATGCACATGGTTTGCATACCCAGGCAAAGCCCCAGATATGGAACTTTCTTCTCACGAGCGTAGCGCGCCGCGATGATCTTCCCCTCGATGCCGCGCGAGCCGAACCCGCCCGGGACGAGGATGCCATCCGATTTTTGGATAATCTCCCAGCCTTTGTCCTTTTCAAGATCAGCGGAGTGAACCCAGCCAATTTCGACCTCAACGTCATTTGCAAGCGCGGCATGTTTGAGTGCCTCGCGCACTGACATATATGCATCCTGCAATTCGACATATTTCCCGACCAGCGCGACTTTGACAGTTGGTTTTGGTTTCCTTACGCGCTCTACGAGTTTTTCCCAGGGTTTCATGTCCGGCTTGCGCGTGGCTTTCATGTTCAATTTTTCAACCAGGTAATCGCCTACGCCAGCTTTCTCCAACAATAAAGGCACTTCATAAAGTACATCGCTTGTGACCATCGAGACGACAGCCTGCTTCTCCACATCACAGAACAAGGCGATCTTGTCACAAAGCTCTTTATCCACAGGATAGTCTGAGCGCGCAATGATCATGTTCGGAGAGATACCGATCGAACGCAGCGCCGCGACAGAATGTTGTGTAGGCTTGGTCTTGATCTCTCCCGTTGCGCCGATGTATGGAAGCCAGGTCACATGGATGAAGTATACGTTCTCGCGTCCAAATTCATTGCGGAGCTGCCGCAGCGCTTCAAGGAATGGCTGTGACTCTATATCACCGACAGTTCCACCGACTTCAACGATGACCACATCCGCGCCCGTCTCTTTTCCGATCGACGCGACCCGGCGCTTGATCTCGTTGGTAATGTGCGGGATCACCTGAATCGTCCCGCCCAGAAAATCGCCGCGGCGCTCCTTACCAATGATCTCTGCGTAGACCTGTCCGCTGGTAAAGTTGCTGGAGCGGCTCAGGCGGATGTCAATAAATCTTTCGTAGTGACCCAGATCGAGGTCCGTTTCTGCGCCGTCATCCAAAACATAAACTTCGCCATGTTGATAAGGGCTCATCGTGCCAGGGTCAACGTTGATGTACGGGTCCAGTTTCTGTACTGTGACTTTGAAGCCTCGCTCCTTGAGCAAGAGTCCGGTCGCCGCGGCGGTCACACCTTTGCCAACCGACGAAACAACACCGCCTGTATAAAATAAATATTTTGTGGTCATAGATTTTCCTTTCAAGACTCCCCTCTCCCGCTGGGAGAGGGGTAGGGGGTGAGGGTAGGGTTAAAAGCGATGGGGAGGGCGATGAAGCCCTCCCCATCGGGGATTGCGTACTTTGTGAGTTGCTGATCGTTTATCGTCTTCATCCGACCAGCTTGATGAGATCTTCTGCGGCACGCCGCATTTCAAGGAAGATCATACCTAATTTCGCGTCCTGACGCGCCAGCGCGGTCAGAACCGCTTCCTCTCCAATGGAGGTCAGCACAATCGCGCCTTTGTTGCCTTTAATGTAGACCTGCTCTAATCCCTTGCGCCCGAGCTCCGTGGAAATGCGCTCACCCAGGCTGAGCATGGCGGCAGACATGGC
>JAKEFL010000123.1 GCA_022616105.1 Anaerolineae bacterium
GCAGGTTTTAGAGCAAAGCCTTGATCTCGATTTCGATGTGATGGTATCGGATCTGGCGCCCATGGATTTCCTTTTGCAACGGGCAGGCAGACTTCATCGGCATGACCGCGCTCGCCCTCCTCAACATGCAAAGCCGATACTCTGGCTTAATTACGAAATCGAGGCAAATAACGACTTGAAAACTGGAACGGATCGTTCAATTTACGATGAATTCATCATGCGGCAAACACATAAGACTCTTTCAGATTATCCACAAGTTCAATTGCCAAGAGACTACCGTACTCTCATTGAAGCAGTATATAGTGATAAGCCGCCTTCGGATGACAACCCATTGTACGATGCGTGGCAGGAATTACAATCTAAGCAAAAAATTGCTTCAAAGGAAGCGCGAGAGCGTCTTTTACCTGAGCCTCATCCACGCGATTCGTTTGCCAAAACTGCTGCCATGCAAATCGCGTTCATTGAAGATGAAAACGGTGCCGATTGGATGATTGCCAAAACCCGTTTAGGAGAACGAACGTTGAATGTTATCCCTCTCGAATGGGATGGCGATTTCATCTTTTTGAAAGATACAAACGAAAAGATCACAGTCCATGCTGAAGCGCCCCGCGAAATTCAGAGGCGGTTATTACGCCGCCAGCTTCGCATCAGCAATCAAACTGCCATTGATGAAATCTTGAAAGATGCAGAGAGGAATCCAACTAACCTGTTTACCCAATCGGCATTACTCAAGGAGTTCTATCCCCTTTGGTTAAAAGGAGGCAGAAAAGAGTTCAAAACTAAAAACGGCTTATTGCAAATAGTCCTTGACCCACACTTGGGTTTAGTTATTGAAAAGGAGAAGAAAGTCAATGACACAGAAGAATGAAAATGCTCCATCTTTCAACTTATGGACTGAGCTATGGATCACACTCGAAGATCAGCACGGCGAACTGTCTCAGCACGGCATACGCGACACATTGGTGCACGCACATGAATATTTGGCAATCTATGATCCATCACCACTTGTCGTGGTTGGGATTCATCGCCTGCTAACAGCGATTTTGCAGGATGCGCTGAACCCCCAGGAGAATGCTGACCTCGAACGCCTTTGGACAGATGGCAAATTCCCTACCGACAAGATTGAGGAGTTTGGCAGTCAATATGCCGACCGCTTCGATTTGTTTTCAGAAGATAAGCCTTTCCTCCAGAGCGCGGATTTGCCGATGTTTCCAGATGAAAAGGAACGCAAGGCAGGTAATTCAAAGCCTGTTGCCTTATTATTTCCTGAAATCCCAACGGGAAAATCACTCGTTACCCATTATCGGCACACCGTCCAAGATGAACAAGTATTCTCCCCTGCGGCAGTTGCGGCGGGTTTAGCTACAATGCCACCATTCGTCTCTTCTGGCGGAGCAGGGCTGATGCCTTCCATTAATGGTGCCCCTCCCCCAGTTTATGTACTTCCTGGTGGAAGAACGCTCTTTGAGACACTATCAGCCTCGCTGATTTCGCCAACAATCTTCGGAAACGATTTTACTGCCGTAGACCATGACCAATCATGGTGGAAACGCAAAACACCGCTGATTGTTCGTGAAAGTAAAAAGAATGGCACAGGAAAATACCGTCAGTTGGATGAAGTTGGTTATCTGCATGGACTCACTTTTCCTGCGCGCAAGGTGCGGTTGTACCCAGAGCGTTTGAATGAAATCTGCTTGCGCACTGGACAACGAAGTGATTGGTGTTTGCGAACGATGACGTATCGAATGGGTGAGAGCTGTCGAGAAGATGTGATTTGGGCGGACCCTTTTGTTGCATATAAACTCCCGAAAGCCTCAGGTAAGCGTAAACAGAAGACAGGCAAAAAGCGCACTGAAAAACCATCGCCAATTCGAGCAACACGGAACAAAACTGTATGGCGTGAATTTAGCGGTTTATTCTTGCAACGTGAACAAGACCAACAGACAAAGCGTCCTCGCTTTCTTGATCAATTCGCTAGTTTGAATGTCGCAAACCAAGTCGAACAATATCCATTTCGTTGCATTGCACTGGTGGCTCGCAATGACGCCAAAATCTTCGAATGGATGGACTTTGGCTTCGATATTCCGCCAGCACTTCTGCGAGATCCTATGGGTGCAGAATGGACTGACCAAGCCCTGATGTTTGCAATCGAGTGTGCTGAAATTATCAAGCGAGTCTTTTCCAGCACATTCAAACGTGATGCAAAGAGTCCAGAACGTTTTAGAAGGCTGAAGGAGCGTTTGGACGCCGATTACTGGTCTGTCTTGGCTGGAGCATTCCGTCAATTTGTACTTGACCTGGGCGATTTAGCAAGACAAAAGGAGACTTTGGATGGCTGGCTTGATACTGTTGTTAGGCAAGCGCAATCGGCATTTGAGCGGGCTGCTGACGCCACAGGCGATGATGGCAATACCTTGCTCAAGATCGAACAAGGAAAAGAAAATTGCCGCAGGCAATTGAATATCCTATGGAGCAAAACCAAACAAGGAGGTTGATATGCCCCAACTTGAACTCAATGAAAAAGTCGAAAAGTTTCTGCAAAACCTGTCTGCGCTCGATGCGGGCGGCAAAGCCAGGCTGAAACGGGATGCTGGTAAACCGCTTGTTGAGGCGCAAAGCCTCGGATTGTTTTACCGCCTGTTGCCATACGGCTTGGGTGCGGCGCAGGAGGAAGTTTTCTTCCTGCTTGCCACATTGTATCCGCTGGCAGACGGCGGCGGAACAGGGAATTTTGGAGCATCCCTTCGCCGCGCCCGCGATCCTAAAAATCATAAAGGCTTAGACCGTCGCGTTGAAATCCTGCTTGATTCCGATATAACCCAGTTGCCTTTTCGACTGCGCCAAGCGGTTCGATTTTTGAAATCAAACCGTGTGAGCGTAAACTGGCAACAACTGCTCGAAGACCTGTTGCGCTGGAATTATTCCAACCGCGCTGTACAAAAGCAGTGGGCGCGAGCCTACTTTGGAATATCCCAACCGAAAGCCGACGAACTCGCTTCTCCAGAAAGAGAAGCCGAGCCTGTTTGAGAACCAATTTTCAAATCCACCTATATCAGAAGGAGATGACAAAATGTTAATCCAATTCCATTTGCTCCAGAATTACCAGCCTTCCAACCTGAACCGTGATGACACGGGCTCGCCAAAGGATGCAATCTTTGGTGGCGCATTGCGCGGGCGTATTTCAAGTCAATGCTTGAAGCGCAGTATTCGTAGATCAGAGATATTCAAAGACGAATTCGGAAAAGACGGCTTGCTTGGCGAACGCACTAAACTGCTTCCTCAGATCGTTCGAGATGAATTGAGGGCATTGGAGGCAGATGATGAAGCGATTGCCGCAATTGTCGAACGCGTGCCAGAAATTGGACGCGAATCGACAAAAAAGAAAAAAGAGATTGAAGAAGCGCCCGAAGAGACCGAAGATACAGCCGATACTGAAGTGGAAATCGAAGGCACGGCTCAATTGATCTTCATTGACCGAAAAACTGAAGCGCGCCCGTTGGCAGAAAAACTCCTGGAAATGTATAAGAAGGTTGGCGCAAAGAAGTGGAAGGATGCAAAAATCTCTGATATCACCAAGGAGCTCGGGGAGCGCTTGCCACGCTCTGTTGATATTGCAATGTTTGGTCGGATGACAACATCTCAGGCATTCAAAAATATTCAAGCATCCGTCCAGGTAGCCCACGCACTTTCAACAAACGCGCTCAAGCAGGAATTTGATTATTTCACCGCAGTGGACGATA
>JAKEFL010000124.1 GCA_022616105.1 Anaerolineae bacterium
ACGCCTCCTACAGATGCCGCGCTTATTCTCGGACTTGAAGCAGTCTTCGCTGTGATTGCAGGTTGGATCGCGCTCAATCAAACACTTTTGCCAGTTCAGATATTTGGGTGTGTTGTCATTTTCGTTGCAGTTTTGATCTCGCAATTGAAGAATTGGAATTCAGGTAAAATTGAACACGACCACCTGGTGGAAGGCAGATGAAAATCAAAATACTCCTCAACCCATACTCTAATCGCTGGAACTCTCAAAGACGCTGGGCTGAGGCGGAATCTGCCTTACGGGCCGCGGGCTTGGATTTTGATCTGTCCGTTTCCGAACATGCCGATCATCTCGTGGACCTCGCGGCGGATGCCGTTAAAGGAGGTTTCTCTACCCTCATCGTTGCGGGCGGTGATGGTTCAATCGGAGAAGTGGTGAATGGAGCCTCGCGCGGGTGGAATGAGAAAAGTGCTTTCCCTGTGACGTTAGGGATTTTGCCATTAGGCACAGCCAATGATCTGGGCGATAACATTGGTGTTCCGCGTGATCTGACTGCCGCTGCAAAGGTGATCGCAAATGGAAAAACGCGAGGGGCGGATTTGGGGAAGTGTAATGAACGATATTTCTTGAACAACTCCGGGGCTGGCCTGGAGCCATATGTCTCCACCAAACAGGAAAAGATAAAATGGATTTCAGGTGTGCCGCGCTATCTGCTTGCAGCAGTACAGGGAATTCTGGACAAGCCCAATTGGAAGGCTAGGCTGGAATGGGATGGCGGCTCTTACGAAGGTCCGCTTTCACTGGTGTCCATTGGAAATGGTCAGCGCACGGGTGGCATCTTTTTTATGACCCCACATGCCGATCCCTTTGATGGAAAACTTACCTTTATGCATGGGCATCGCGGAACCAGATTGGGTTTATTTCAAGCGCTGCCGCGCGCCATGAAACCTGGTAAGGGTAGTTTCGTCGAAATGGAGGGTATGTACGAAATCCATTGCACGCGTCTGAAGATTCACCTGGATAAGCCATCACCGGTTCATACCGATGGCGAACTGTTTGATCAATGGCTGACTGATCTGGAATATAAGATTTTTCCGACAACTGTTCAAATGCTTATTCCATGAAAATGTCTGAAAACTATGTTGAATTTTATTTTAAGTAAATCCACATCGGAAAGAGCGCTGTTCAAAGTAGAAGAAACAAAACCATCAGCCACGAATTACACGAATTTCCGCGAATTATTTTTAGATTCGCGGCAAAAACGCGCTCGGTTTCCTTGTTTCTCAGTATCGACCGAAGGGAGCGACACTTGCATCTGGCTCACACCTGCCCCGGGTGCAGGTACCGGGGAGTGCAGGTGAGGTCACAAAGAAAACCTTTTATAAATCTTCGCGCCCTTTGCGGCTTCGCGGTGAATCTCTTTGGTTTCGGCTCGTCCGCGTTAGGGTCTGAATACTAAACCAGCCCATGACAAAACCCATTACACTTTCCTTTCATCCTCTCCAACGAAATTTATGGACTGATTTTGAAGAGCTCTTCGGTCCAAATGGCGCCTGCGGTGGCTGCTGGTGCATGTTCTGGAAATTGCGCGGCAAGGCGTATGATGAGGCCAGAGCCTATGAAACGCGGCAAATGCATAAGTCCATTGTGGATTCGGGCACTTCAACCGGTTTGCTGGCTTACTCTCATGGAGAGGTGGTTGGCTGGGTCGCGGTCGAGCCGCGCAGTGCCTATCCAAAACTTGCACATTCGCGCGCCCTCAAACCTGTGGATGATCAACCCGTCTGGTCTGTGACTTGTTTCTTCGTCGCAAAGAAATTTCGCAAGAAAGGGATTACTGTCAAATTGTTGAAGGCTGCCATTGAGCACGTCAGGTCAAAGGGTGGGAAGATCGTGGAAGGTTATCCAGTGGATGCTAAAAAAGATATGGCTGCACCTTTCGCTTTTACAGGGACAGCATCTGCATTCAAACATGCAGGCTTCAAAGAAGTGGCTCGCAATACCCCCACGCGCCCGATTTTTCGTTTCGTGATTAAGTAACTGATGTTACACAGTCCAGCCACAGACTGCGCCAGCGAGCGGAGTCACAGAGAAATAAATGAATTTTCTCCGCGCGCTCTGTGACTCTGTGGCAAAATTGAAATAAATATGTCCTTTCCTGATATTCGCCGGAGGTCCCGAAAATGGCTCAGCATGGAGGAGATTCGCCTCCTTATTATCCTGTTAATATTTCTATTGGCATTATTAGTGTTGAACATCTATCTGGCGCGCATCCTGCCGGGCGGGGAATGGTTCTATCTTCGCTGGAGCAGCGCGCGTGCCTTTCTATTTGAACAGGTTGAGCCTTATGGCACAGAGGTTGCTCAGCGCGTACAAGATCTGATTTATGGGCGAAACGCTGCGTCGAGCGAATATCCTTATGTATTGAATGATCCGTTTTTTATTGTTTTGCTGTATGCGCCGCTCGCAGTGCTTCCTGAATTTATTTCATTGCTCATTCCATCCCTTTCGCCATCATTGAACTTTGCTTTGGCGCGCGGCGTATGGATGTTACTGTCCGAAATTGCATTGGTCGGAATTATCGTACTTTCGCTAAGGCTCTCCGAATGGGAACCTCCACGCTGGCTGTTCATTTCTTTGATCGGTTTTGGGCTATTCAGCTATTTTAGTCTCCAGTCTCTAGTCTCGAATTCCCCATCAATTTTTCTTACCTTTCTTTATCTCTCTATTCTCCTCAGCCTGCGTTCTTATTCTGATGAACTGGCAGGCGCGCTCCTCTTTCTGGTCGCGTATCAATGGGAAATTGGCGGGCTGTTCTTTCTTTATATTTTGATCCTTGTGTTTGCAAATAAGCGCTGGAGTGTGTTGACCGGATTCGGAATGTCCCTCTTTTTAGCATTGGTTGTTTCGTTTCTTGTGTATCCAGGCTGGGGACTTTCGTATGTTCGCGCGGTGCTTTCAGATTGGATGCGGGGGGCAAATCTGAATCTGAGCAGTATATTATCTGTGTGGTTCCCAGATTCCAGGTTTTCTTTAGGAACAATTATTTCCATACTTCTAGGTATAGTGGTCTTCATCGAATGGATTGGCTCAACCCAATCAAATTTTCGTCGCATCATCTGGACGGCTTCTCTTTCACTTGCAGCCACGCCCCTGATCGGATTTGCGATCTTCCCCTCTAATCATGTGGTTTTGATTCTGCCTCTGATATTGATCCTTACACTGGTTTGGGAGCGTTGGATCCGAAACAGAGTCCTCGCCTGCCTTCTGGTACTAAGCCTTGCTTTTTGGGTTCCGTTTGGTATCTATTTCCGCGGAATCATATTTGAAGATCGCCTCTATTCAGATTTGTTATCAGTCCTTCCGCCCGTTGCAACCATCATCGGTCTTTATTGGATGCGCTGGTGGGTGCTGCACTCGCATCGCACCTGGATGGATCAAATCGGAGTCCGCAAATGAACTGGCGTCACTATGCGGTCCTGTTCGTGATTGGGTTGATTGTCCCGTTTGCAGTGTCGCGGTTTCAAACCCTGCCCGGTTACATGGATGCGGATTATTACTTCGCAGGCGGGGTTCAGCTTGCAAGTGGCAAAGGTTTCACCGAACCTTACATTTGGAATTATCTTAGCAATCCACAAGGACTCCCGCATCCATCGCATACTTACTGGATGCCTCTCGCCTCAATTGTCTCCGCTATCGGGATGTGGTTGACCGGTCAAACAGACTACACGGCTGGACGCGCGGCGTTCATCCTCCTTTCAGCCTGTGTCCCGTTATTGACAGCGGCTCTCGCCTTTGACATTACGCGCAAACCTTTTCTCGCGGTTGTTTCTGGTTTGTTGTCTATCTTCTCGCTGTATTACGCGCCCTTCATGCCCGTACCAGATAATTATGCGCTCTATATGCTATTTGGCGGAACATTTCTGTTTCTTGCACCGCGCAAACAACAATGGATTCCCATAGCACTCGGCGCATTAGCAGGATTACTAACTCTTGCGCGCAGTGATGGATTGCTATGGCTCGGTCTGGCCGGCTTAACAGTCATCTGGAGGTCAGTAAACGTAGAGGATACGAGTCCCCTCTCCCATTGGGAGAGGGTTAGGGTGAGGGTGAGGGTGATTCCTGCGAGCTTGCTTGCTCTCCTCGGTTATCTCATTGTGATGGGCCCCTGGCATCTACGCAACATAAATCTCTTTCGCTCATTTATGACTCCAGGCGGCCGGCGTTTGCTCTGGCTCGAAAACTATAACCAGACTTTTATTTATCCGCCTGAGAACCTGACGCGCGATGGATTTTTAGCAGCCGGATGGAATGAAGCTCTAAAGGATCGTATCGCCGCGTTCAGCTCTAATCTTGGGAATACCTTTGCCGCGCAAGGTGAAATTTTTCTGCTTCCATTTATCATCTTGGGATTGTGGCAATTGCGCCATGATCTGAGAACAAAGATTGCCCTCACCGGCTGGTTGATTTTATTTTTTGTAATGACAGTTATCTTTCCATTTGCAGGTTCCCGCGGAAGTTTCTTTCATGCTGGCGCGGCGTTCCAGCCGTATTGGTGGGTGGCGGCTCCACTAGGACTGGATATAGTGATGCAGTGGGTGCGCAGCCGAGGTCAATTTACTGATAAGAATGCGCCGTATGTTTTTCAGGGGATATTAGTTTTGCTTTCTATCCTTATGACTCTCTATCTGGTAAATTTTCGCGTGATCACGGACGGATGGGCAAGGGATGATTTCATTTACCCGTCAGTGGAGAAAATGTTCCTTGATAACGGGATCAGCCCGAACGATATCCTGATCGTTCGTAATCCACCGGGGTATTTTATTGGTTCAGGTCGTTCATCCGTTTCGTTGCCGTTTGGTGATGAAGCAACAATTCTGGCTGTTGCAGAAAGGTATAATGCCAGTTACCTTGTTATCGAAAAAGGTGGAACGTTTGAAGCAATCCAGGACTTATACGATAACCCGCGAGACAATCCTTCAGTTATTTATTTAGGAGAGGTGGATGGCGCGCGTCTCTACCGCATCGAACTGGCGCGTTGATCCGCGGCTTGTTATTGCTATCGTCGCATTGATCGTAGTAGGTTTTTACTTGTTTGTCAGCGCGTCGATCTTTCGTATTGGTTTCCCTCTCGATGACGCGTGGATCCACTTAACCTATGCGCGCAACTTGGCAGAGCATGGTGAATGGGCCTTTCGTCTTGGTGAACGCTCTGCCGGCTCCACCGCGCCACTCTGGACTGTTCTGCTTTCAATAGGATTCTTATTAGGTCTCGCTCCTTATATCTGGACCTACTTTCTTGGGTGGGTTGTTTTAACACTGTTGGGAATTCTCGCCGAGAACATCGTACGAAAACGAATTGAATCATACAAGCCGCGCATTCCCTGGGTTGGATTATTCTTTGTCCTTGCGTGGCATCTCACATGGTCTGCTGTTTCAGGGATGGAAACACTTCTACACGGATTCATTGCGCTGGCAGTGCTCGGCGCTCTGATGGATGGTTCACGTCGTTATCTGACCCTCGGCCTGCTCGCCGGATTAAGTGTCTGGGTCCGCCCTGATGGTTTGACCTTGCTCGGTCCGATATTGTTTACCGCGATTCTAAGTGAAAACTCCTGGTCAGCTCGCGGCAAAGCGATATTGGAAACATTGATCGGATTTGGCGCTTTATTTTTTCTGTATCTGCTTTTCAACCTGGCATTGTCTGGTAACCCCATGCCAAATACATTTTATGCCAAGCAAGCCGAATATGAAACGTTCTGGCATTCAAAGTCATTGGGTGAGCGTATTATCGAATATTTTTTGCCAATCATTGCAAGTCCTTTTATTGCTCTTATTCCTGGAACAATACTATGGCTTATAAAAATCTTTCGTGAAAAAAATTGGGGAGCAATCAGCGGAGTAATCTGGTTTATTGGTTATATCGGAATATACTTTGCTCGCCTTCCTGCATATCAGCATGGCAGGTATATCATTCCGGCTTTGCCAATCTTATACTTGTGGGGAATGCTTGGCATGCTGGAGTTTGTTACCTCAGAAAAAGCGAATAAGAGAATTGTATTTTTGTGGTCTGTCTTAACGGGAGTCCTATGTCTTATTTTTGGATTGGTTGCCGCTCGCCAAAACGCGTACGATGTCTATTTGATTGAAAGCGAGATGGTCCTTACGGCGAATTGGGTTGAACAAAATATTCCCTCTGACGCGCTGCTGGCAGTTCATGATATCGGTGCATTGGGATATTACGTCCAAAATCCGATACTTGACCTGGCTGGCTTGATTACGCCAGACGTAGTTCCGTTTATCCGCGACGAGGCCCATCTCGCCGAATATCTTGCTGCAAACTCTGCGGATTATCTCATTGTTTTTGCGAGTGAGTATCCAAACCTCACCTCGAAGCGCACGCCGGTTTTTATCGCCGGGTTGGAATATGACCCGGTGGGGATCGAAAATGATATGAAGGTCTATAAATGGAAGTGACATGTATTACGAAACTGAAATGTAAAGGGTTAATAGATAAATTGCCCGCTGGTCGCTCCTGTGCTATACTCAATTAAAGACTTTTCCAGAAAACAGGCAACGGATGAATGAGATAACACTGCTGATTGCAGATGATCACCCACTATTTCGCCAGGGAGTGGTGGATACACTTTCCCTCGAAAAGGATTTTCGGATCATTGCTCAGGCCGCGGATGGGGATGAAGCGATCGAAATGATCCGCTCGCTCAAACCTAAAGTCGCAGTGCTGGATGTCAACATGCCCGGCTTAAATGGCCAGCAGGTTACACATCAGGTTACTTCTGAACATCTGCCAACGCGTGTGGTACTTCTGACAGGTTATGATGATATCGAACAGGCAATCCATGCGGTGCTGGCGGGAGCAGTGGGATACTGTGCAAAGGATATTGAACCGGAGGCTCTGGCTCGCACCGTGCGTGCGGTAGCGGATGGAAGGTATGCCGTGGGAGGGCATATATTTAATCGTCGTGAACTGGATCATTGGATAGATGAACAAATGGATGGTGCAAGGCGGTCGTACAGTGAGCCTGGCTCACCCTTTCATCCGTTATCTGATCGTGAAATGGAAGTATTGTCCTGTGTAGTACGGGGAATGAGCAACAAAGAGATTGCAGGTTTGCTTGGCATTAGTCATCAAACAGTAAAGAATCACGTAACATCCATCCTGCGGAAATTTGGGGTCGAAGATCGTACTCAGGCTGTTGTGTATGCATTAAAACGCGGGTGGGTAAAGCTGCAGAGTGATCAAGTAAAACACCAGGAGTAGTTTTTATGACTATGGATGATACATCTGCGCTTGGCGGACTGAATCTGCAGACAGAACTCGAAGAAACCCAGAGAGCTTTACGTGAGATCACGTTGATGATCGAGCAGAGTCAGGGCGAGCTTTCCAAACTTTCACAACGCAATGCGGCCATTACTACCCATCTCCAGCAAGTGCAAAATCAGTTGGATAAAATGCCGCCCCAGGAAATTCGCAACGCCTATGACTCTGCCCTGGATGCCCAGCAGCGCTTATTTGTTATGCGCGGACAACTCGAAAAGTTGCAGAGCGAGAAATCTCATCTCGAGCGCTTCAAATCGACCATTGAGCAGGCGCGCGGTTCATTGACTTCGGGCTCAGCTTCGGCTTCTGGTGGGGGATCGAAAAGTCCTCTAGCCAGTGTGGAAATGCTGGTAAATGCCCAGGAGACGGAACGTCAGCGTCTCTCCAGGCAGATGCATGACGGGCCCGCTCAAGCCCTTTCCAATTTCATTCTTCAAACAGAGATTGCAATGCGTCTCATGGATGTGGATACTGGACAGGCGCGCGACGAATTGAATAATCTAAAAACATCAGCCATGGGCACATTTCAGAAGGTTCGCAACTTTATCTTCGAATTACGCCCAATGATGCTTGATGATTTGGGGCTGGTTCCAACAGTTCGCCGCTATGCCGATGCGTTTAAAGAGCAAGCCGGGCTCGATATCAGCGTGATGATCACAGGGAATGAACGCCGTTTGGAGCCATATCTTGAAGTGATGATTTTTCGCGCAATTCAGGAATTGCTTGGCAACACCGCCCGTCACAGTCAGGCAACCCTGGTGAAAATCATGCTGGACCTGGGGGAGGATCGTGTCCGCGTGAGTGTTGATGATAATGGCAAAGGGTTCGATCCCGAATCTGTTCAGCAGGGAAACAGCCTTGGGTTGAAATTGATTCGTGAGCGCGCAGAAATGCTCGGGGGAAACTTTGAGATCGATAGCACTTTGGGGACTGGTGCAAGAATTTTATTTGCAGTTCCTGCCCGCTCATAGCTGTTTTTTTCATTGCAAGAATGTTAAGAATACATAACAGGATTGCAAGCAAATTTGAATTGGATGTCTTGAAAAAACTTTAGGTCTGAGTAAAATAAGAGAAATCTGAGGAAGGTCCTCAGTAAACCCTTTATCCAAGAAAGGAATTGCTGTCATGTTATTTGCTCCGAAAGAAAAAGGTCAAGGTTTGGTTGAGTATGCGATTATTCTCGCTCTCGTCGCCATTGTTGTTATTGCAGTAATGCGGCTGCTCGGCCCCAAGATCGGTAACACATTTAGCACCATCTCCAGCTCCCTGCCCTAGTAATTGTCTTCAAGCAAGGAATAAAATAGGACTCTGCCCAAGGCAGAGTCCTACTTGTGTGCACGCAAAGGTTGTCAGAACCTAAGCTCAAGCCGCCGTCCTCGGCGGCGTTTTTCAGGTAAATCCTGCGCCGAGGATGGCGCAGGGAGCAACTGCCTGACATGTTTTGCGTGCACACTCCTACTTTTTTACCAATTTAATAGCATCGTTTTTGGTTTATACTGTATAATACTTATACCGAAGTACCTGCTTTCCTTATCGGTTGGCAGGGAAGCCCAGAGAGGAGACTTTCTCTATGCGTCGCGGACGGATACTCATTTTCCTTGTTCTGATTGTTGTTGTGGGCTTAGCCTTGCTTGCCCTGGTGTTTACCCAGTTTTCACCTACAGCCACACCGACTCAGGCTGCCTTCACCGATGTTTTTTATGCCGCACAAAATATTCCTCAAGGAACAACCATAACCAGGGAAATGCTGGGAACATTTTCCATTCCGCCTGAGAACGTTGCCGAAGTCATGTTCACTGCCGGTGAAGAAAGTGCCATCGTTGGTCAGACTGCACGTTTTACGTTGGATCAAGGAACACTGATTACAGCTTCGATGGTCGGTACTGGACCTGTAGAGATTTCGGGGCCCGCCTGGGCAGTACAGATTCCCTCTGGGATGGTCGCCGCGGCAATCCCGACAAATCGACTTTCTTTGGTCGGTTATGGTGTAAATGATGGGGCACATGTCAATGTAAATGCCTGCATGCTTTTTGTGGATGTGGATCCTGCTTATCAATCTGTACTTCCCAATCTTACATCTCTGGTTATTGGTACAGGCTTCCTTGAAGGTCAGTTACCTACTCTCTCAGCCGATGCGGCTGTCCGTTTAGAGGATGGCACACATCCCACCCGACAAGGACGTATTGAGCTGGATCCAACCCTTCAACAGCCATTTTACATCGTTCCAAGTGAATTTCAACGCCCCAGGTTGGTTTGCCAGATGATTCTACAGGATGTGGTTGTGATGAAGTTAGGCAATTTTGCTTTGCAAGCTCCTTCAACCGATCCAAATGTCACACCTTCTCCCGCTCAGGCTCAGCAACAGGCCTCTCCCGACATAGTAACATTGATGGTAAACCCACAAGATTCAATTTCTTTGAATTACTTTGTCTATAGTGGCGCCATGTTGACCATGTCTCTGCGTAATCCGAATGACACCTCGCGTTTTGCAGCTGAATCGGCTACTCTGACGAGTATGTTAACTCAATATAATATTTCTCTTCCATCCAAGCTGCCATACGCTTCACAGCCTCGCATCGATTTGTTGCAGCCGCCTGTGTTGCCAAATGATATCATTACTGTTCAACCCCAGCAGTAATTCTAAAAATTGAGGTAATTATCAAATGCCATCGGGTGAAAAAATTCGAGTGATGATCGTTGATGATGTTTCTGAAACAAGAGAAAATGTTCGGAAACTATTACAGTTTGAGTCTGATGTTGATGTTGTAGGGGTTGCACGTACCGGAAAAGAGGCTATTCAACTCTCTCAGGAATTGAATCCAGATGTTGTCTTAATGGACATCAACATGCCTGATATGGACGGCATCGCAGCAACAGAGTCGATTCGCGCGAAGCAGCCTGCTGTGCAAGTGGTGATTCTTTCAGTCCAAAACGATCAGAACTATATGCGTCGGGCAATGCTGGCCGGCGCGCGGGATTTCCTGACGAAACCTCCGATGGGTGACGAATTGATTTCTGCCATTCGCCGCGCGGGTTCAATGGCGCAATCAGAGCGGTCAAAAAGTGCCCAGGTGTATGTCGCACCGGTATCTGGCAACGCCGGAATGGTAACAGGCTACGGGGGGCCATTGGGTAAAATCGTCACGGTTTATAGCCCAAAAGGTGGCACTGGCTGTACCACGCTCGCTGTTAACCTTGCGCTTACCCTGCACAATGAGGATACGCGTGTAGTCTTGGTAGATGGCAATCTTCAGTTTGGCGATGTGGCCGTCTTTGTCAACGAGCAGGGCAAAAATACAATAATTGACCTTGCCCCACGAGCAGAAGAGTTGGACCCTGAGATTGTGGAAGAAGTTATGGTTAAGCATGCCGCATCCGGTATCCATATTCTCGCCGCACCAAGCAGACCTGAATATGCTGAAAGAGTTTCGAGTGGACAGTTTGGCAAGGTATTGGAGTATTTGCGTCAACTATATGCGTATGTTGTTGTGGATACAGCTCCGCTTTTGACTGATGTAACTCTGGCGACAATTGATGTGAGCGATCTCATTGTTTTGGTAACTACACAGGATATCCCCGCCATCAAGAATTGTCGACTGTTTTTGGATTTATTGCAGACCCTTGGAATTGAACGCGAGCGTATACTCTTTGTTATGAACCGGTTCGATAAGCGAATCAATATTACACCTGAAAGGGTTGCAGATAATCTCAAGCAAGCTGTTGCCTCGGTCATTCCCTTGGACGAACAAACAACTACCAAGGCGGTCAATCGCGGTGTGCCATTTGTTTTGGATAGCAAAAATCAACCTGCGGCTCGTGGAATCTTTTCTCTGGCAGAAAGCGTTCGGGCGCACATGACAGCTCAGGAGTCCACTGACGAATCGATTCGGCCTGCCAGACGATAAAGATTTGGCAGCGACCTTTATACAAGGAGATAATGAAAGATGTCTCTCTTAAAACGTATTGAACAGGGGCAGAGTGGTAATTCATCCGGGCAACAGCCATCTGACAACAACAAGGGTGGGGAAGGCTCACGCCTTTCATCCTTGCAGGCTCGACGGGTAAATGCGCCCATTACATCACCCCAGGCTGGCTCGTATTTTGATCTTAAGACCCGCGTGCAGAACAAGCTTCTCTCTGAATTGGATCCGTCTATGGATATTACAAGGACGGATGATGTGCGCAGGACAATTCAAGATCTATTTGAACAGATACTTGCAGAGGAAAATATCGTTCTCTCGAGGCCTGAACGCGCCCGGCTGTTTGAGCAAATTGCTGCAGAGATCCTCGGGTTTGGTCCATTACAGCCTCTTCTGGAAGATGACACGATCACAGAAATCATGGTCAATGGCGCGAAAAATATTTACATTGAGCGTAAAGGCAAGGTTCATCGCGTACCGGTGACATTTGAGAACAATGATCATGTGATGCGCATTATTGACCGTATTGTTGCGCCTCTTGGCCGTCGTATCGACGAGTCAAGTCCATATGTGGATGCCCGCCTGCCGGATGGTTCTCGTGTCAATGCGGTTATTCCTCCCATTTCGCTTGTTGGTCCTGTGCTTACCATCCGAAAGTTCTCCCGGAACCCAATCACCGTCGAACAACTGGTTCAGTTTGGATCTGTTACTCCGGAAGCTATTCAGTTCCTCAAGGCTTGCGTTGAGGCACGTTTGAACATTGTTATCTCCGGTGGTACGGGTTCAGGTAAAACCACACTCCTCAACATTCTCTCTGGCTTCATACCTTCCGATGAGCGAATCCTCACAATTGAAAATGCTGCAGAACTACAGTTACGCCAGGAGCATGTAGTGACATTGGAATCTCGCCCGCCAAATATCGAAGGCCGCGGCGAAATCACTATTCGACATTTGGTGGTCAATGCCCTCCGTATGCGCCCTGAACGTATCGTTGTAGGTGAAATCCGTGATGAAGCCGCGTTAGATATGTTGCAGGCCATGAATACAGGTCATGATGGTTCGATGACTACGCTGCACTCCAATGGTCCAAGGGATACGCTGTCTCGGCTTGAGACCATGACCTTAATGGCTGGAATGGATTTGCCATCCAGGGCTATTCGTGAGCAAATTTCTTCAGCTGTAGATCTTATTTGCCATCAGGAACGGATGCGTGATGGCACACGTAAGGTGACGAACATTACAGAAGTGAGTGGTATGGAAGGCGAGGTCATTACCATGACAGACATCTTCGTTTTTGAACAAACGGGTGTCGAAAATGGGCAAATCGTTGGTCGTTTGCGCCCGACAGGTCTGCGCCCGAAATTTATGGACAAGATTGAAGCAGCAGGTATAAATCTGCCTCCATCAATTTTTGGCATTGGCGAACGACGCCGTTATTAGACATTTGAATTGGCAGGTAGGTTAGTATGAGTCCGATGATATTGATAATTGGAGGCGTTATCATCCTGGTCTTATTGATCATAGGTGTAATCGTCTCTGTTGCCAGCGAACGCTCATTGGTCGAGGAACGGCTTGGGCGTTACCTTGATGATGACAAACAACAAGCCGTGGAGGGAGAATCAGGGCGAAGTATTGTTACTGAATGGTTGAACCGTAGAGTGGCCAGTTCTTCACGCGGCGATCGGATTGCACGTGAACTGGCTCGCGCTGATTTGAAATTCAAGGTCGCCGAATATTATGCTCTGGTGTTCATGTCCATCTTGGTAACAGGGTTTGTTGCCTGGTTAATCCAGCCCAATATCGCTTCCTTTGTGATTGGCGCAATCATTGGTCTTTTTATTCCGCGCTTTTATGTAAAACGCCAGCAGACAGTTCGGCTTCAAAAGTTTGATGGTCAATTGTCTGATATGTTGAATCTCATGGTCAATGGACTCCGCGCAGGCTATTCCACTATGCAGGCTATGGAAGCGGTCAGCCGTGAATTACCAACCCCGATATCTGATGAATTCCGCCGCGTGGTGCAGGAATTGCAAATCGGTATCACAATGGAAAAAGCGTTCGATAACTTGTTGCGTCGAATTCCAAGTGAAGATTTGGATTTTGTTGTTACTGCCATGAATGTCCAGCGTGAAGTTGGAGGAAACCTTGCCGAGATCCTCGATATCATCTCGTTTACTATTCGCGAACGCGTTCGAATCAAAGGCGAAATTCGGGTGATGACAGCCCAGGTGCGGACCTCTGGTGCAGTGTTGTCTCTCATCCCTGTCTTTCTCAGTCTGGCATTATGGTTTGTGAGTCCTGAATATATCGGTGCATTCTTTGATGAGAGCGCTAATTTGCCCCAACCACTTTGCGGTATTATTGCTGTTGTCACGATTGTTGGTATGATTGCATCCGGATATTTCGTGATGATGAAAATTGCCGATATAGAGGTGTAAGATGGGTATAATCATTTTTGGTGCGATCGTTTTGATCGCCGCGATCGCTGTTATCGTTGTAAGTATGCGAAGGAATGCGGCGGGTGAGGAGGACGATCCTCTACAGGCACGCCTGGCTGAATTCATTCAGCGGGGTGATGTTACATCCCTGGAAGAAATTGAATTATCACAGCCATTTAGCGAGCGTGTTATTATTCCGGTCGTTCGGCGTTTGGGGGAATTTTCTGCACGATTCACGCCTCAAAAAGCGATTCAAGATACAGCTAGAAAGCTTGAGTTGGCAGGCAATCCTTGGCCAATTGATGCGGCAACCTTTCTCGCTATTCGGTTTATTCTGGCGGTCGTTTTGGGCGGCTTCTTAGTTGCGGTCGTTTTAATTTCGCCTCCTTCAAACCCCACTGATAATTTCATGTATATTGGCGGTGCTGCATTTGCCGGTTTTTTCCTACCACACTTAATGCTTACAAGCAGAATTACCCGGCGCCAAACCGAGATCCGAAAAGCCATGCCCGATGCTTTGGATCTTCTAACCATCTGTGTTGAGGCTGGACTCGGTTTTGATGCGGCAATGTCAAAAGTAAGTGAGAAATGGGAGAATCAACTTTCTCTTGCTTTTGCTCGTACGATCCGTGAAGTTCAACTGGGCAAGGTTCGACGTGAAGCCCTGAAGGATATGTCTGACAGGCTTGGAATTCCTGAGATGACAAGTTTCGTCGCTGCGATCATTCAAAGCGAGCAGCTCGGTGTAAGCATGGCGAGGGTCTTACGCATTCAGTCAGACCAGATGCGTGTGAAGCGTCGCCAGCGTGCTGAAGAAGAGGCTCATAAGGCGCCCATCAAAATGATCATCCCGATGGCATTGTTGATTTTCCCTTCCATCATGATCATCATTCTTACACCCGCTGCGCTTCAAATCATGAATTCACTTTAATTACTGAACATATTTGTCCTGCTGTGAGCAACGTACCCTGGTCGTATCGCATCCATCGATTGACCTGGAGCGGGCTGGATTTACTCTTCCCGCCAGTTTGCGGAGGTTGTGGAAAGGCAGGATGGCGCTGGTGCCCGAGTTGTCAGGAACGTGTCCCGCGTGTTAAGAAGCCTTTCTGTGAAAAGTGTGGGATTCCCACTCAGGGGACCAATACTTGTGAAAAATGCAGATCCAATCCGCCTGCGTATCAAATGATGCGATCGTGGGCGGTTTTTGATTCACCGGTGCAAAATGCGCTTCATACCATGAAGTATCGCCGCAATATTGGCTTGGGCGAATCTTTTGCGGCTCAAATGGCTGAATTCTTTAGGTCGTTGGAATGGTCTGTAGATATTCTCATGCCAGTTCCGCTTGGAAAAAACCGCATGAAAGAGAGGGGATATAATCAGGTCGCGCTGGTCGCGCGCCCTCTTGCTTACAAAGTTGGACTCGATTACAAATCAGGTGCGCTGTGGAAGGCGCGAGAAACGCGCTCACAAGTTGGTTTGACCATTTCACAACGGCGGGAAAATGTCCATGGGGCGTATCAGGCTGACGCGCAGGTCGTGAAGCGCAAATCTGTAGTTTTGATGGATGATGTCGCTACGACCGGCTCCACCATCCTGGCTTGCACTGATGCTCTGTTATCCGCCGGCGCGAAGGAGGTTTACGCAATAACCATTGCGCGTGCACTTTCACATCATGATCTGACTCGGGTTTGACAATGGCGCATTTGCGCCATTGATAACTTTTCAGGAGGTACCATGGCGAACAAAGTTGAGACACTGGCTCGTAATATGAGGCTGACCGATAATACGCGCGATTATGTTGAAAAGAAAGCCGCCAAACTCCCACGCCACCTTCCGGGAATTGACGATATACGCGTTGAACTTACGCACGTCAAAACAGCTAGAAATGTGAATGATCGTCAGGTGGCGCAGATTACGGTGCGCGGAAAGGGATTTCTACTCCGAACTGAAGAACGTGGGGATGATCTGCATGGAGCGTTTGACGCCGCACTGGAGAAAATAAAACGTCAGATTGATCGCTATAAAGGCAAGCACTATCATGGACGCGGCGACGGCCGTTCCGCCTCTGATGTAGTTGAAGAAGATGAAATGCCTGTGGACGAGACAGGTGAGCTTCTCCCGTTGATCGCCAGGCGAAAGAAATTCATAGTTTTGCCAATGAATGAGGATGAAGCAATTGAGCAAATGCGCCTGCTCGGACACGATAACTTTTTTATCTTCTTCAATGCCGAACAGAATTCCATCCAGGTTTTGTATCGCCGCCGTAATGGGTCCTACGGCTTGATCCAACCTGTGGTGGGTTAATAATCTGCCAATTTGGAAATAACCGGCCCGGCGTTGTTCGGGCTGGTTTTATCAAGGAGAGATTATGGGATTAGATAAAAACGATGCAGGCGAGGATGTTGCTGTAAATCTGGATATTGAAGCAGCGAAGAAGATAGTTTTTGATTTACTAAGAGCAGTGGGGGAGGACCCGGATCGTGAAGGGCTGAAAAATACGCCTGATCGAGTTGCCAGAATGTATGCAGAGCTGTTAAGCGGATATACCGAAGAGCCAGCCAGAATTATCAACAATGCATTATTTCAGGTTAACTATGATGAGATGGTGCTTGTACGCGATATCGAGTTTTACAGTTTGTGTGAACATCATATGCTGCCGTTTCTTGGGCGTGCACATGTCGCTTACATCCCCTCTGGAACAGTCATTGGTCTGTCTAAAATTCCCCGAATTGTGGATATGTACGCCCGCAGGCTGCAGATACAGGAACGTATGACGCGCCAGATCGCGGATCTTATTCAAGAGACCCTGGAACCGCATGGAGTGGCAGTTGTTGTCGAGGCGCTACATTTGTGCGCGATGATGCGCGGCGTAAAGAAGCATGACGCACGGATGACGACCTCTGCCATGCATGGTTCGTTCCGTGCAAACCTGGCGACCCGACAGGAATTTTTGGCAAATATTTCACGGGGATCAGAGCCGCTTCAGTTCTAGACATTCGAATTGCTCCCACTAAATTGACCTATTACTTCGGGACGCGCCTCCATCCATACCTCCTGGCGGAGTCGTGTTGCTGTTTCAGTGATGTTTTCTCCCGTAATGGGATTTTGATATTGAGGATAGATTTCTGCAAGCGGGACAATGACAAAGCCGGACTCCCAAAATCCATCTCTGCTCTGTTGTCCATCGAAAAGGATAATATCAATGTCGATAGTGCGAGGGGCATATTTATTCTCACTTCTTACGCGGCCCAATCGCTTTTCAATAGGACGAATGATTTGCTCCCTCAATTCGACCTGTACGTGGGGTGACACAAATAGCAAGCATGCGTTTAGAAAATTTGGGCCCGGCGCTCCGACTGATCTTGATTCCCATGCGTTGGAAACTCTCTGAACATCTCCATATTCTGATAAGAGTTGGATTGCCTTAACCAGATTCATCTCAGGCTGAATATTCGACCCTAGATTCAAATAGGCATTGTGCAACTCATTCATCGCGGCTTCGTTCGATCTCCACGCCAACAGACTCAGCAAAGCGGACTGCTCCGGGTTTTTCCACTCGGACGGTTACTTTTTGGACACCCTTTTCCTCAAGACAGAGTTTCGCCAGGTCGTTTGCGAGCGCCTCAACGGTCAGCCTCTGTGAACTTTCAGCATGAGCCTGAACTTTCTTTGATACTGTGCTGTAGTTGACACAATCGTGGATATTATCCGTCTCCGCCGCGCGTCTTGTATCTGTGAATAGGATAATGTTGATCAAAATATCCTGTGGGCGTTTTCGTTCCCAATCGTTGACGCCGATAATCCCTCTGGCAAGCAAGTCCTTGATAATAACTTTATCCATAATTTGATTTCCTTTGCGTCTGCGTGTAGCCAAAATAGCACATTTATAAACTAATTACCTTCCAAATATCAAGCTCCGCCTTTTTCTTTCCTCTTTCTTCTTTCCAAGCCAACAGTCTTTTCAAATCTCGACTTCTAATAGCCACTCACGACCCTACACCAAATGCCTTCCACCGTCCACATGAATGATTTCTCCCGTAATATATTCCGGGCTTGTAAGTAAAAAGATAAGAGCTTGTTCGATCTCGTTTTCATTCGCCCATCTCTTCATTGGGACGTTTTTTATGATTTCAGGATTCCGTGCTCCATCCGAAGGCGGGAGGATGGCGCCGAGAGCCAGTCCGTTTACAGGAATGTTTGGGGCAAGCGCGACCGCGAGAGACTTTGTCATTGCTGCAAGTGAAGCCTTGCTGATCGTATATGGGAAGTGATCTGCTCCGGGACGCAGGGCGCGCCAATCCAAAATATTGACGATCCGGCCGCCCTCTTGTGCCTGTCTTGCAAATGCCTGACTTAACAGGAACGGTGCAGTCAAATTGATCGAGATGTGCCTTTCCCATTTTTCGAATGTAATCTGTTCCAGCGACAACGGCTCAAAGATCGCCGCGCTGTTAACGAGACCATGCAAAGGCGTGGATTCGTTTATTCGCGGGATCAGGCCCAGGGCTTGGGATGAGTCGCTTAAATCCGCTTTGAAAATCCATGTATTACGTCCCAATCCTTTTATTTCATCGCGGACCTTTTCCGCCTCTGTATCTGAATGCCCATGGTGGATGACAACATCCGCGCCGGCCCGCGCGCAGGCAAGCGCGAAGATCCTTCCTACGCGCCGTGCCGAGCCTGTTACTAGAATACATTTGTCCATTAGTCGCAAATCACTCATGTTGGAAAATTGTATCATCGAAGGTTGTTTACAAAATGGGGGTTTTCCCGTCATGTTATTGACGCAAAGATTCGGTTGTGCTAAGATAATTTCATCCTATGAAGTAGGTACCTATAATCCTTCTTCATCTGAAAGGTAGAAATATGGATAAGAATCAGAATGCAACGATTTACACTGGGGATATTGCTGAGGAACGTATTGATCCAACCCGGGAGTATACTGCCGAAAACCAGGAAATCATCTTTTCCGCTGAACAACATGCGATTTGGGCAGATCTATTCGCCGGCATTCATCGCCCCTATTTGCTGGAGCACCTCTCTCATGAATTTATTCATGGATTAGCGTACCTGCAGCTCGATCCCCTTCATATCCCCACAGTTGCGTACCTCAATGAACACATTCAACCCCGCACTGGCTGGCGCATTGAACGGACGGCTGTCCGATACACGCTTGCAGATGACTGGTATGGAAAGTTCGCGCAGCGCATTTTTCTAATTACAGATTATCTGCGCACACGCGACCAGATGGAGTTTACACCTGAACCCGATATGTTCCACGACATTTTCGGTCACCTGCCATATCTGACTCAGGACTTCTATGCACGCATAGAGGATAAATTTGCCCCAGCCTATCTGAAAGCGACCCAGGAAGAGAGGGAAGTTATTAAACGCCTGGCTTGGTATAGCACAGAGTTTGGCTTGGTGATGGAGGATAACCGTTTCAAGGTGTTCGGTGCCGGGACGATCTCGGGCCGCGCGGAACTTGCAAATACCATCATGGAGTTCTACCGACTCAGCCGGGATAAAGTGTTCGATTACAACGGGGATGTATTTGAGCAGCTTCAGGATCATTTCCTCACTCACAAAGAGGATATCAACCGTATTGTCGCAGGCGTCAATGAACTGCATCGGCAGGGACAGATGTCGTCACAAGATAAAGGCTGGAACGTCGTCCACGCGCTGTACAAGAATCTTGGCATTCCACATGAGGGTTACTTGGGAGGCGAAGTGATCCTGGCTCCGTTCGACATCGAAACCATTGCCAAGATCCCGAAAACGGTCTACGCCTTTAACCCGATGTTCTTCGTATGCGAGTCATTTGAGCAGATGGACGCCTTGCTTGATTCCTATCTGAAACCGATTGTGCTGCGAAATTGATAACAGACGTTCGCATTGATGAGAGAACTGGCGCGTTACTTCGACACTTTTACGTTTAGGATGTTTATCAATAACGGACCGCCTCTTTTCTTACTACAAGGGAGGCGGTTTTCGTTTCACTCACCCTACTCAGCCTCGCTCAAAGGCGGTCTACTCTAAAGAGTACTATGTGTGACCGCCGTGTTTAGCAAGTTGCACCGCAGGGTCACAGACCCTGCGGGAGCATAGGTTTCCGTTTAATTAGTTTATTCAAGCTGAATGATCGCGGATATTTTCAGACAAAGTTCAAATCAGAAATATGGAAATAAATGTTTTGAATTGAAATTCGTACTTCAACTTTTCAACTAAGGTGGTATTATTGACCTGTTGAAGCAAGGTGTAATGATTATGTCAACAGTGGATTTTGTTTTTGCTGGCATCGAGGTTTCATCGGGACGTAAGCCAATCATTTACGCGGTGCTCGACCATGACTTAAGTGTAGTACTTCTCGAAAGATGCGATATGTCTTATGTGATGGCGCATCTTGAGCAGCATAAGAAAGCGATACTGGGAGTCAATTTACCATCCAGAGGGAGGGCTGCATCTTCACAGCGTGGGCAAAAGATCTGTGAAGATATCAAGAAGAAAATCATTCAGGCCGGACTCAAACCCTATTTAACAAATAACGCTCCGAAGCAGTGGGTGGAAACCAACCCTCTCGAATGTTTTCGCTCACTCTCAGGACAAACTCCCCAAGCTCGCCGCACACTCGGAGGACTGCTTCAGCGTGCCCTGATTTTGTATGGTGAGGGATTGCAGATCAATGACCCCATGGAGTTCTTTGAAGAGATTACCCGTCATCACTTGATGGCTGGAGCCATGCCGTTAGAGTTGCTTTACTCTGCCTCTGAGTTGGATGCACTTGCTGCAGCCTATGTAACGTGGATGTTGATCAACAAGCCTGTGCAGGTTGATCTTACAAGAGAGCAGGGGGAAGGAATGATTTTAATACCCAGGGAGGAAAAAAATTGGTGGAGAAAAAAACTGGGCACCAGATAGGCACATAGTTGGCTCGATATTTCATTAAGTTCACGGAAACTCAAGGACGAAGCTATCTCTCAAGTGAAAGTCTGGTTTTGTATGTGGATGTACCAACGCCCAGTACGATTCTCCTCCATCGTTTGTTTGTATAACACTTGTGATTCCTGCTTCAATTGAACTATCTTCAGCGATGATCGGATTCAAATCAAGCGCGGTCTCAAGCGAAAAACATTCCGCATCTTTCTGGACTTTGAACTGCAGCCGTTGAATGCGCGTTTCCTCCCTCATATTGACCTGTCATGCTGCCAGCGAAACCATACCTTGAATGATATTACGGATATCTGTTTCATGCGCCTCTATCGATTCAGTCAATTTGAACTGCACAAGTGCGCGTTGCAGGTTATGTACAGCTTCTTCATGAAAGGCGGTTGCTTTCTTAATTCATGTTTTCCTGTGGACAAGGGTTGTTGTCTTACCTTATTCCAATTATTCCAAGGAATTTTCTCGGGTTTGTGTAGGCAATCTGAAAGAAGAGGTCGTCCCCAAGGCGGCTTCGAAGCAAAATGCCAACTTCCTTCTCGGTGACTTTTTCCTGCTCTATCATATAGTAATCACTGCCGAAGAGCACATGCTCCCTTACATTTTTACTGGATTCCAGCATAACTTTTAGATAATCAATCAGGTCAATCGTCAGCCCTTTCACCTTTGGTTCAAAAATCGTATAGGAGATATCTGTGTAAAGGTTTTTGTATTTCCCACCATCGATCATCTCATAAATGACACGTACCCAGGCAGTTTTATCCTCCGGCTTTTGAAGGCGATGCACCCATTCCTCTGCGCCGCCAAAATGTGCAAGGCAAACGCGTAAATTTTTGTGTGTGGTTAGAATTTCCTCGTAGTTTTCGGGGTGCGCGAAGCCTCTCCTTTGTGATTCCGATAAGCCAAATTTCCAGATTCCCGTCGGAGTACAGTGAGTCATGACCGGCACATTTTGTTTTTCGCAAACCACATACACGTCTTTGAGTCTCTTGTCATTGGGTTTGTACCCCAGATTGGGATAAATCTTGAGTCCGCGGAACTTATCCTTTCCAAAGATCAAACCTGATTTCATTTTACTAATAACATCGGCAAGGTTCTTCTGCTCGGGGTGAATTGTGTAAAACGGATAAATGACTTTATCTTTCTCCTCTGCTCCATTAAAGCATTTCGCTAGTTGGAGCAATTCGTCGTGTTGATGGTCGATTTTCCTGGGTACCCATCCCAGCAACCGGCCCATATGTTCAAGGTTCATAGGTAATACCACAAATTTTGTGCCCTTCGGGTACTGGAGTTGTACTTCCGTGAATACATTTGACTGTGATCCGAGAAGCGCCGTATTAAGAAAACGCGAATACCTTTCAAGCACATCGTTAGGCGCAGGATTCAATTTTCCAATGAAATTGAGCATCGGGTTTTTTCTTAATGGCTTGGTCAATCGATCAACGTCCCGGCGGAAACTGATAAATTCGCTGAATAATTGCCTGTTGGGATTTTCCGCCTTCCAAATTCTGAACAACCATTTTATCGTTCGGGCGATCAGGTTACCTGCCCGTTCCAGGAGGATCCATACAATCATTAGGGTCAATGAGTCTTTGATGATCAGGAGGGGTGTGTCTATCCAGGAGCGGTACGGCGTGTCTGCGGGGAGAATTGCCAGGCTTGGCGTCTGGGTAAAATAGGTCACGATCCATTGTTGCATCTCTGGGAATGGGATCTGGAAGAACTGGATCAATTTGCCAAATACCACCGACAACAAGAAACTTGTAACTGCTACAACTAATACAATTAACGAGGACACGGTAATAATAAAGAGTGTTCTCTTTATACTCAGTTTGCCGGTGATAGAATCTGGAAAGAAAAGCAAAGGAAACAGGATCGGCGTATTTCTAACAGTAAACGTATGGATATGGCTGTTGTAAATAATCTTTTCCCCGTGTGTCTCACTTCTTCGCGAATTTTTCCCTTTTGTCATGGCTCCTCCTTTGCCTGCCGTCATTATACATCCAATCTCCCAATGGTAAAATAGATGCATGACCAACGATCTCCAATCACGCGCCATCAATACTCTCCGCTTCCTTTCAGCGGATTCCGTTCAACAAGCAAACTCGGGTCATCCGGGGCTTCCCATGGGAGCTGCTGCGATGGCATATACCTTGTGGACGCGCCATTTGCGCCATAACCCGCGCAACCCGAAGTGGCCCGGGCGTGACCGTTTCATCCTTTCAGGTGGACATGGTTCAATGCTGTTGTACTCTTTATTGCATTTGACCGGTTACGATCTTCCACTGGAAGAGATCAAGAACTTCCGTCAATTTGACAGCAAGACTCCCGGTCACCCTGAATATGGACTCACACCCGGAGTTGAGGTAACAACGGGCCCTCTTGGGCAGGGATTCGGTCAGGGTGTGGGAATGGCAATTGCGGCTACGCATTTGGCTGCGACATTTAATCAGCCCGGACATGAAATCATTCAATCCTATATCTATGGGATCGTCACTGATGGCGACTTGATGGAAGGTGTTTCATCCGAGGCTGCGTCACTGGCAGGGCATTTAGGCCTGGGTAGGCTCATTTATCTTTATGATGACAATCATATATCAATTGACGGTTCTACAGACTTAGCCTTCACAGAGGATCGCGCTGCTCGATTTGAAGCCTATAACTGGCATGTGCAGAAAATTGAAGACGGCAATGATGTGGAAGCAATTGACGCTGCGATCCGCATTGCAAAGGCTGACCCGCGTCCATCCCTGATTACTGTCCGCACAACGATCGGATATGGCGCGCCGAAGAAGCAGGGCACAGCGAAAGCGCATGGTGAGCCGCTTGGCGACGAAGAGTTGAACGCAGCCAAGGAAAATCTCGGTTGGCCGCTGGAGCCGCGTTTCCTGATCCCTGGCGAAGTACTCGAATTCTATCGTGATGCGATTGATAAGGGCCGCGAACGAGAGATTGATTGGAAGATGAAATTTGATGCTTACAAGCGTATTCATCCTGCGTTGGGTGCGGACTTGGAACGTCGCTTTAAGAGTGAGTTGCCAAAAGATTGGGATAAGGATTTGCCAGTCTTTCCAGTAGATGAAAAAGGCATGGCGACACGTGCTTCTTCTGGAAAAGTGCTGAACGCGTTATCTGTGAAACTCCCAGAACTCATCGGCGGTTCGGCAGATTTGACCCCCTCGAACAACACAAAATTTGATGAAGCGGGCGATTTCCAGAAAGATAACCCAATGGGGCGTTATCTCCGATTTGGCGTGCGTGAACATGCGATGGGCGCGGCGTTGAATGGCATCAACCTGTTCGGTGGTCTAATTGCCTATGGTGGAACCTTTCTGATCTTTTCTGATTATATGAAACCCGCGATTCGCATCGCGGCGATATCACATGTACCATCCATTTTCGTTTTTACCCATGATAGTGTTGGGCTTGGTGAAGATGGGCCGACTCATCAGCCTATTGAACATCTCATGGCTTTGCGTGCTGTTCCTAATCTGGTGGTGATTCGCCCGGCTGATGCGAATGAAGTCGCCGAGGCATGGAAGTTCGCCATCACTTCTCGCGATGTTCCAACTGCTCTGGCTCTTACCCGTCAAAACCTGCCAACATTAGCAGAAACAAATCGCGGGCTATTAAGCAATGGTGCATATGTTTTGAAAGATTTTGGTGAAAACCCACAATTAATCCTCATCGCTTCTGGTTCAGAAGTCAGTCTGATTTACAAAGCCGCGGAAAAATTATTTGCAGAAGGAATTGCAACGCGCGTTGTTTCCTTCCCAAGCTGGGAGTTGTTCGAGAAACAGGATGAAGCCTATCGTGAGTCTGTGCTGCCGAAAAATCTCACGGCGCGGCTCGCTGTCGAAGCGGGGGCAACCCTGGGCTGGGAACGATACACCAGATCCGTCATTGGACTTGACCATTACGGTGCGTCGGCTCCGTACAAAGTGATCTTTGAGAATTTTGGTTTTACGGTTGAGAATGTTGTTGCGAGAGCGAAGGAGTTGTTGTAAATTGTCTGGTGGTCGAGTAGGGCGAAGCCCATATCGAGACCACCAATTACAAGCAAACAAGAAATTTCATAATGTGGTCTCGATATGCCTTCGGGTTTCGATACGCTCGTTTCACTCGCTACTCAACCCTCAGGCTACTCGACCACCAGAGGTTACCATGAAAATCGCCGTTGGATTTGACCACGCTGGATTCCCGTTGAAAGAAACGGTCCTGAAAGCAGTGCAAGACGCGGGGCACGAGCCGATTGACATGGGGACAAATAGCGCCGAGCCAGTGGATTTCCCTGACATCACGGAAAAAGTTGGGCGTGGGGTTCAGAACGGCGAAGCTGAGCGAGGGATTCTGGTCTGTGGCTCAGGGATCGGCGCGTGCATCGCCGCGAACAAGATGAAAGGCGTGTGGGCATCGATTTGTCATGATACGTACTCCGCCGCGCAAGGTGTGATGCATGATGATATGAATGTACTGTGCCTCGGCGGCCGCGTGATCGGACCTGAACTCGCGAAAGCGCTGATCAATGCGTTCCTGGAAGCGCGTTACATCGGGAATGATGAGGGCGGTGAAAGATTGGCGCGAAGGGTTGCGAAGATACATAAACTGGAAGATGAATAAAAGTATAATTGTGTAGGCAAGAAGGAGCTTTCTTATGTTGGCGCAAACAGCCTTGAAATATGATGTGGAAGTAGATAAAGATGGGCATGTTGAATTAGATGTTCCATTCCCTGCTGGCGCGCGTGTAACAGTATTTGTTCTGGGAGCAGGCGATACTTTTGAAGACTTGCTTTTTGCTTCGCAAAGCAGCCTGGGGTTTTGGGACAATCCTTTGGATGACGAGGATTGGAACAATGCCTGAACAGGGTGACATTCTGCTTGTCCCTATTCCTTTTACCGATTTGTCGTCACAAAAGCGGCGACCTGTAATTGTTGTTTCCAATAATTCCTATAACCAAAAAAACAACCGACCTGGTTGTTGTCTCCATGACTTCCAATCCCGTGGAAGCCGATTATAGTTTTACTATTACATCATCTGATTTGAAAACGGGGAACTTAAATCGCCCAGGCAAAGTTCGTGTGGATAAGATCTACACGATTTCCAAATCCATTATTGTCAAAACATTTGGTCAGGTAAATGAAAAAGTATTGGAGCGTATTCGGAAAGAACTGCAGGAATTGATTGCGAAGAAATAGTCTTTTACTGTATCTTGGTGATTGCGTGATTCGACCTGAGCAAGTGTCGCTCCGCCCTACTCGACCACCGAAATTGAGAGGTAACCATGTTAGACTCAATTACCAAACTCACCTCCCTCGGTCAATCGCACTGGACGGATAACATTCAGCGCAAGCTGCTGGAAAATGGCGAACTCAAAGCTATGATCCAGCACGGCGACATTCAAAAATAAGTATAATAAACCTTATCGGAACATCTGGAGGTGAGAGATGACTCAACAACTGATTGTTTCAGATCCCAAAATTATGATGGGACAACCTGTTATCTCAGGAACACGGATAACGGTTGACTTGATACTTGAAAAACTCTCAGCAGGCGAATCTTTTGAGCAGTTATTACAAGCCCATCCACGTTTGACGCGCGAAGGCATTCAAGCTGCATTAAATTTCGCTCGTGAAGCCTTGCGGGCGGATGTTGTTTATCCTATTGCTGAATCTGTTTAATGAAGATTCTTGCCAATGAAATGCAGCTAGCGGCGGAATTAGTAAATAGGAAATACCTCGGTGGTTGAGTAGCCCCGTGCAAGTCGGGGCGTATCGAAACCACCACTAACCTGTAAATAGTATATTACATGAAACTGGTGGTCTCGATACGGACTTCGCTACACCTGCACTTGCGCCAGGTGCAAGTGTCGCTCCGTCCTACTCGACCACCGATAATTAGAGGAAACTATGTCAGACTCAATCACTAAACTCACCTCCCTCGGCCAATCCCTCTGGATGGATAACATTCAGCGTAAACTGCTGGAAAACGGCGAACTCAAAGCCATGATCGCACGCGGCGACATCCGCGGCATGACCTCCAACCCAACCATCTTCAACAACGCGATTGCGAAGACGAACGATTACGACTCCGCGCTCATGCCCCTCGCCTGGGCCGGCTGGGACGCGGAAAAAATCTTCTGGCAACTTGCGATTGAAGACATCCGAGCGGCTTGCGACGCATTTGCCCCGCTTTATGAAGAATCCAATGGCGGCGATGGTTTTGTCAGCATCGAAGTCAGCCCTGATCTTGCACACGATACTGAAAAGACAATTGCCCAAGCCGAGCAACTCTGGGTGCGCGTGGCGCGCCCGAATCTTATGGTGAAAATTCCTGCTACAAAAGAAGGCATCCCCGCGATTCGCAAAACAATTGCCGCGGGACTCAATATCAACATCACGCTCATCTTTTCGCTCAAACGTTATGCCGAAGTGATGAATGCCTATCTTAGCGGGCTCGAAGACCGCGCCAATGCTGGTCACCCCATTGATCATATCGCATCGGTGGCATCGTTCTTTGTCTCGCGCGTGGACACCAAAATCGATCCCAAACTTCCCGAAGATTCGCCGCTGCGCGGCAAAGCTGCCATCGCAAATGCGAAACTTGCGTACGATCAGTATCATCAAACTTTCGCGGGGCGCCGCTGGGAGAATCTCAAAGTCAAAGGCGCGCGCGTCCAGCGTCCATTGTGGGCGAGTACCAGCACGAAGAATCCTGCATATCCTGACACGATCTATCTTGATAACCTGATCGGTCCCGAAACTGTCAACACTGTCCCACCTGCCACGCTCGAAGCCTTCCGTGACCATGGCGTCGCGGCGATAACTCTTTCGCGTGACGTTGACAAAGCACAAGTATCCATTGAGCAGCTTGAAGCCCTGGGCATCTCAATGGATGTTGTAACGCAGGAATTGGAAGATGAGGGAGTCAAAGCTTTTTCAGAGGCGTTCGCACAGTTAATTGGGACAATTGATGAAAGAAGGAAGAACGCCGCATCCTCTCTTGGACCGGTAGCTGATTCCGTTGCCAAACGTATCGCGCAACTCGAAGCGGATTCGGTTCCCGCGCGGCTATGGAAGCATGATCCAACTCTTTGGGCACAAGACCCCGCTGGTCAAGCCGAAGTCAAGATCCGCATGGGCTGGCTGGATTCGCCCGATAAAGCGCGCAAGCTTGTTAATGAGTATCAAGCTTTTGCCGAGGAAATCAAAGGAGCAAAGATTGATCGTGTCTTGGTCTTAGGTATGGGCGGCTCGTCATTGACAGCGGAAGTATTCAGTGAATTACTTGCCTCGCACTCCTCTCCTGATGGGAGAGGGGATGGGGGTGAGGGCTTACGTCTTGCAATTTTAGATTCCACTGACCCGGCTCAAGTTGCAAAAACTGCAGACCAATATCCACCTGAAAAAACCTTATATATCGTTGCCAGTAAATCAGGTGGCACTGCCGAAGTAATGGCAGCGTTTGATTACTTCTGGAAACTCAGCAAGAAAGATGGCTCGCGGTTTATTGCCATCACTGACCCAGGCACGTCACTCGAAGCTCTTGCCAGGAAACGCAACTTTAGAAAGATATTCTCTGCTGATGAATCGGTTGGTGGACGTTACTCTGCATTGACAGATTTCGGTCTCCTCCCCGCCGCGTTGCTTGGCATAGACTTGAACCATCTGCTGGACAAAGCAGATTGGATGAGAGTCCAATGCGCGGAACGTGTGCCTGCCGCGCGGAATCCCGGTTTGGCGCTGGGAGCTGTCATGGGAGAATCCGCTTTGAGGGGCCGCGACAAGTTGACGGTCCTGAGTGATGCGCCTTTGTCTGCATTTGCAGCATGGATCGAGCAAATCATCGCTGAATCCAGTGGCAAAGATGGAAAAGGAATCCTGCCTGTGCCGCTCGAACCGATTGGTAGTCCAGAAGTCTATGGCGATGATCGTATCTTTGTCTATTTACGTCAAACAGGTGAACATGATGAAGCAGTCGCCGCGCTTCGCGAAGCAGGTCATCCCGTCATCCAATCTCCAATCTCCAGTCTCTATGAAATAGGCGCTGAGATCTATCGCTGGGAAGTTGCTACTGTAATAGCCTGTTCAATTTTGGGCGTCAACGCGTTTGACCAGCCGAATGTTGAAACAAGTAAAAAAATCACGAAGGCGAAGATTGCGGAGTATCAGCAGAAAGGCAAGTTGCGAGAAGGCAAACCTGTGTGGAAAGATAACGGCGTTGCTGTGTTTGCGTCATCGAGTGTAAGCGGTACAAAGTTGGAGACGATTCTCAGGAATTACTTGAAGAACGCGAACCCTTCGACACGGCTTCGCCAGTCAGGGCGGCGGCCCGGTGGGTATGTCGCCATCAATGCGTACTTGCCGCGCAATGCCGAGATGACCGATGCGTTACAGCAGATGCGCGTTGCAATTCGCGCCAAAACAGGCAACGCGGTGACTGCTGGCTTTGGTCCGCGCTTTCAGCACTCAACAGGACAGTTCCATAAAGGCGGCCCTAAAAACGCGCTGTTCATTCAAATCACTGCTGACCCTGAAAAGGATATTGAAATTCCGGCTCAAGGTTTGACTTTTGGAACATTAATCCGCGCCCAGGCACTGGGCGATTATGAAGCGTTGATTGAAGCGAAGAGGAAAGTATTGCGTGTGCATTTGCCTTCGGTAAAGGATCTGAAGAGGTTGGTGGATGCGTTAGGATGAGTAGACAGGGAAACAAGTAGGCACGTGGAGTGACGGAATGTCAACCTTTGAAGATCAGTACTTGGATGTCCTGCAAAACATCGAAATGGCGATTGTGAGCGTGTATCGCGAACACAAGGATTTGCTGGATTATGACGTTGATAAAGTCTTGAACCTGCTTTGGACAGAATATCGTCACGAGCAGCAGGGCAGGGCAACACCTGCGCCGAGACTTGGCGAGAATGCCCAACTGGTCTATGATCGCGTCAAGGATATGTGTGAGTTTCGACTGGGGCGTTCCAGTAATGTAAAAACCAAAGGCTGGTTTAAAGCCAAGCCAACGCCCATTTCCGTTGCTGAAATCATGGATTGTTTGAAGCGTATTCGCAAGTCTGTGAACTTGTGGAATAAGGAGGGCGGTCGTCAGGGATATTTGTATTTTATTGATAACAATATTGATTGATCGAATTGTTGGAGTACTATCTATGAACACTCTTTCCCAACAACAATGTGTTGCCTGCCGCGGCGGTGAA
>JAKEFL010000015.1 GCA_022616105.1 Anaerolineae bacterium
AGCAGGTCTTCTGTCATTTGCTCGAATTTTGAGCGGCTCAGCTTCAACTGTAAGTGTTTGGGGCCAGTCGCATCAGCAGTGATATAGGGTAGATTGATCTCAGTTTCCATCACAGTCGAGAGTTCGATCTTGGCTTTCTCCGCAGCCTCGCGTAAACGCTGTAGCGCCTGGCGATCACTGCGCAGATCAATGCCCTGATCTTTCTTGAACTCATCGGCAGCCCAGTTGACGATACGCTGATCCCAGTCATCACCACCGAGGTGTGTGTCACCGTTCGTGGCTTTTACTTCGATGACGCCTTCACCCACTTCAAGGATGGACACGTCAAACGTACCACCACCAAGGTCGAAGACCAAAATGGTCTCGTTCTTTTTCTTATCAAGACCATAAGCCAAGGCAGAAGCCGTCGGCTCATTGATGATACGCATCACTTCAAGACCGGCGATCTTGCCCGCGTCCTTTGTGGCTTGTCGCTGACTGTCATTGAAATATGCCGGAACGGTGATAACAGCCTGTGTGACAGGCTGACCAAGATATGCTTCCGCATCGGCTTTCAGTTTGCCCAATATCATCGCGGAAATCTCCTGAGGGGAATATTCGCGATTCGTGATCGGGATCTTCACGCGTATATCATCCGACGGACCTTTTACAACTTCATAGGGAACCATCTTGCGTTCAGTTTCAGTTTCGCCAAAGTGACGACCGATGAATCGCTTGATGGAATAAATTGTATTTTCGGAGTTAACGACTGCCTGTCGCTTCGCGGTCTGACCGACGAGCCGTTCGCCGTTTTTGTTGAAGGCTACAACCGAAGGGCAGAGTCTGCCTCCCTCCGCGGTCGAGATAACGGTTGGCAATCCACCTTCCATCACAGCAACAACAGAGTTTGTCGTACCGAGGTCAATACCAATAATTTTGCTCATAAGAGTCTCCTTGCATTTGTCATTACGAGCAGAGCACTTCGTCTGCGCCATCCAAAAAACGGATGGCTCCGCTCAGCGCGATGACAGATCTAAGAATTTTCAATGTTCACATCTTACCTGTCATGTGCAAGAATACTGTTAACAATATGTAGAAATTGAATTGGATTTCTCCCTCACCCCTAGCCCCTCTCCCACTGGGAGAGGGGAATCATGGTTCGCGCACTGTCACCCAATTTATCGCGGCAGTGATAGGAGTGTTCTCATACGAAGAGGCAGTAATTCCCACGTTGCCTTCGGTGAGTTCATAACGCGCCACATCCACACTGCGGATGATCGTTTCATTGATCAATAGTGTCACTGTTGTTTCCGAGCAAAGGAGCCCGATCTGCTGATGCGCGCCGCCGGGTTGGATTAGATTCGATGATCCATCGGTGATGGGAAGATAATCGGCAATGCCAACGGACAACCAACTGCCATAAAGCAGGTTATACGTTCCATCGGTAAAGACGTTGTATTCAAACCATCCGTTCGCTTCAGAATAACGACAAAGCAACCCAACAGAAGATGGGCCGCCCGCACGATTTTCAAATTGGGCATCAATGCGAACATTTGCATAGGTCTGTGCGCCATAGACGGCATAGGTCCATGAATAGGGAGAGTCCATTTGAAGGATGAGGCTGCTGTTTTCGGTTTTGATGTTTGGAACGAAATCATTCCCGGCCTGCAAAATTGCCCAGTCAATTAATGGAGAGTCAAATTCATTGGTAAAAAATCGAGGAAACGGAGTCGGAGAAGGCTGAAGGGTTGGAGTCGGCGCGGGAGTATCAGTGACAGGTATCAGTGTAGGGAGAAACGTCGCAGTTGGGGAGGGTAAAGGCACGGGAGTTTGCGCAGCAGTCGCTGTTTGGCAGGCTGTGATGAGGATGAGACATCCAATAAAAAGAAGTTTTTTCATGGCGCTTATTAAAACACAATTGCCTGGCGCTTTGTTCCAGGCAATTGTGTTTAAGAGGCGCGACAAACTCGATAATCAATCGCAGCGTATGCCTCTCAGGCAGTAAATCTCTTCTACGATCAAGCCGCCCCACGTGAATATGATAAGCAATAAAATGATAGCGCCGACGATGAAATTGATTGCATGGAGCGTTCTTTTTTGTTCCGGTCCTTCCCTTATCAACATGGTCTGAAGGTTGAGCGCGAACGCGAGGGGCAAGAGCAATAATCCGCCAAAGATTACGATGCGGCCGAGGTTGTTTATCTGCTGACCATCCATGGTGAACCGATCTTTGAGTGATTTTACCAGCAGCTCTATGTCAAACATAAATGCGACAAAAGTGAGCCCAAGTGGCAGGGAAAGGATCAAACTGGTAATCGCTGCCAATCTTGGATTGGCAAGAATAGTTTTCATGACATCTCCTTCTATGAGTAGTATTAGATGTTCGTGAACGATTCCTACGGCTGTTTCGGCAAACAACGATAGCACAACAAATCCACGAGTGAGCCCTCCTTTTTGTTCGTTGCTGAGATCGCGGAACGTCTGCTCCACAGATTCGCCAAGCCGATCTCTGAATCCTCGCGGATAGAGGCGGAGGAGTTTCTTGTAGAGAATATGAACCATGTTCTGGTCATACACTATATTTGGTCACCACTTACTTAACAACCAGTGTCGCCAAGAAAACAGGGCATTTGGTCTATAACGAGGGCTCCCCAGTTCCATGCAAGGACGGCCAAAAAGCCGACTCTGAGCAACAGGATTCGCCAGGATGGCCTTCCCCGCTCGCCGAAGGTTTCGTACGATCGGCATAAGGATAGCAATGAATACCGCGGACAGGAACCACATAACGATCCATAACATGAGGGAGGCTTCGGCCTTTTTTCTCGGTAGAGATCATTAAACGTTTGCTGCATTGACTCTCAAGCCCCTCTCCGAATCCTTGTGGATAAAGGCGGAGGAGTTTCTTGTAGAGTGCACTTACTTTTTCCTGTTCAGCCACGGGAAAGAGCTTTGGTTCTTTCTGCTAATCGCAGTTTGGGACACCAACGAAACAGGGCCATTGGTCGATCACCCAGGATCCCCACGACCATGCAAGGGATGTCAAAATAACGACGACGATGATCAGATGGATGGGATGCGCAAACAGGCTGCCTCTAGCCTGCAAGGTGTTGACGATTGGCCGGCCTGCAATGATCCCCGCCGCTACTGGGAGCGAAAAGAGACCTAGCGCGATGAACAGACCAGGGACATACATCTGTTCAGGGTTCGGGCCGTTGAAAAGACGGTCCATGGGCACCCAACCAAGGTAATCCAGCAAAAAGACTGTCACGAAGGACAGGACAAGGACAACGCTAATTATCAGGGCCGACTTGGGGTTTGTGAGTAGAGTGTTTCCCTGTGCAGGAATCGGATTCGCCATGTTATGGTTGCCCGTCCATCTGGCTCGCAGGATCGGCAGGAGGATCAGACTGATGGCGAACAGGATGAGCCACATGAAGGAAAACAGAAAGACGGGGAACTCTTCATTGAAATTTCGCCTGTTGACGACTTCCATGATCATGAACGGAAGGATGAGGAGAAAACTAATGAGTGTCGATGATCCGAGGGTCTTAAGTATGGTTTGCATAACATCTCCTGGAGAAATAAGCAATAGATGCTCTCTAAAAATTCCTATGGCAGTTTCGATGAATATCCAAAGCACGAAGCTGAACTGCGCTTGTTCCGTCTGTCGTTTCCGTTCATTATAGAGATCATTAAACGATTGCTCCATGGACTCGCCAAGCTGCTCTCTGAACTCATGTGGATAGAGAGTAAGAAGCTTCTTGTAGAGCGTGTGAGCCGTTGCTTGTTCATTCACGGGGAAATTCAGGAAGGAGATGTTGCTATTTTTCTTCTAATCGCAATTCGGAATGTGTAGAACGTCGCACCGATATATATCCGACCCCAAGCCGATGGATAGCGCGACAAAACCCATGACCAGGATTGCTCCGAGGATGATGTTGATGGGATAGAATTTCCGTTTCCCATCCACTCCTTTTTGAAAAATGGGGCGAACGGCAAAGAACGCGCCGACAGGGAGCAGAAGCAAAACGACAGCAAGCAGGACATACTCAAAAGGACTTGTGTGGGTATCTGGTCTGATGAGTGAATAGAAAGGTTCTATTCGGCTTCCAACAATCGTATTCATAACCAGGAATGGCAGGGCGAGCAGAAAACCTACGAACGCCGCTACTCTTGGATTCGAGATGAGGCTTTTCATCGTATCTCCTTGGGTAATTAGAAGCATATATTCCCGGGCGATTCCCGTACTTGTTTCGGCGAACATCCAGAACACGAAGCCAAAGGATCCATGCTCTGTCTGTCGTTCCTTGTAGAGGTCATTGAACGTCTGCTCCATGGACTCGCCAAGCTGTTCTCGGAAGGGCAGCGGATAGAGGCTGAGGAGTTTCTTATAGAGCTGACGAACTGTCTTCTGGTCATACGCCATGAGCAAAGGTTTTCGGGAACAGCTTCCGCTGTTGCGCGATCGTGACGATGCGCTGATAACGCTCAAGCTCTGCTTCCAGCGCTTTCACGCCAACCCCTGTGATCTGATAATAGATGCGCCGCTCATCATCCATTTCAGGATCAACACGCTTGTCGCTCTCTTCTACCAGTCCAGCGTCGAGCATTCGCTTAAGCGAGCCATAGAGCGTGCCTGGACCCATGGTCACCTTTCCCTGCGAATCCACTTCAACCTGTTTCATAATGCCGTAGCCATGGCGTTCTCCTCTTGAGAGAGCCAAAAGAATATGAAAGACAGCGGGCGTGAGAGGCGGCAGGGAAGTTGAGGATGTCATGATTACACTATATCCGCGACGGATATAGTTGTCAAGGGGAAAATAAAAGCGATGTCCATCATAAAAGATGGACATCGCTTAGGTGGAGATGCCGGGAATTGAACCCGGGTCCGAAAGAATCGACCCTCGGAAATCTACGAGCGTAGCCGGTCGAGGTTTGTCATCGCGGGGTCTCGTCCGGCAAGAACTCCATGCGACCATCTGCTGGTCTTTCGCGCAGTTAGCAGAGTTCTGCGCGGCACTCCGCCATTGTCTCGCCCGATCCGTCACCCGGCGGAGGAAGGTGATGGCGGACGCAGCCTCATCAAAGGAGGCTGACTGTTATGGTCTCATCGCTTACGCGGCGAGGGGCATAGCAGCGTAGGAAGTGCGATTGGCACTTGATTTTTTTGCGCTGAGTTTACGAGTTCGGCGCCTCTCGGCTCGCATTCCGGGACCAGCCTCTCCCGTCGAAGCCTGTCATCCCCGGAGTAGTGCAAATTAACTTGCACTACAACTACATTTTCATTATAGCATACTTGCAAGCAGTGTCTTTATCTTGCTCTTAACATCGCTTTATGCTAGACTGTTAATATTCTATAGGAACAATGAACTATTATGGGCGAAAAGATCCTCATCATTGACGACGACCTGGACACCTTACGACTGGTGGGATTAATGCTCCAGCGGCAGGGATACCAGATCAGCGCAGCAACCAACGGGCAGCAGGGGCTGGACAAAGCGTTCGAAGAGGACCCGGATCTGATCCTGCTGGATGTGATGATGCCGGACATGGATGGATATGAAGTCACGCGCCGACTGAGGCAGAATCCGTCCACGATAGAAACTCCCATTCTGATGTTTACCGCCAAAACACAGCTCGATGATAAAGTGATTGGATTCGAAGTCGGTGCAAATGATTACCTGACCAAGCCCACACATCCCACAGAATTGCAAGCGCGCGTGAAATCCCTGCTTGCCCGCATGAGTGAAAAGAGGGGAGGGGCCGTATCAGCCAAAAATGAAAAACATGGTTATGTCATCGGAGTCCTGGGGGCGCGTGGCGGGCTTGGAACAACTACGCTTGCGGTAAACCTGGCGGCTGGATTGCACACACGCACCAAGAGCGAAGTTATTGTGGCAGAGATGCTGCCAGGCCAGGGCGCACTCGCGCTTGACATGGGCATGACAAGTTCCCAAGGGCTGGTGGACCTTTTGAGCCTCAGCAAATTGAGTGAAATCACTCGTGATAAAGTGCGCGGAACACTTGTTTCTCATGCATCGGGTTTGAAGTTTCTGCTTGCATCCGACCGGCCGCGCGATATGCATCTAATCAATCAAACCGCAAATTATGAGGCGGTTGTCAGGATGCTTGCCGGTCTCGCACGCTTTGTGATCCTGGACCTCGGCATGGGGCTGCAACCCTTTGCTGAAAAGATTCTGCCACTCTGCGATCAAACCCTGATCGTCCTTGAGGGTGTACCGAATACCATCATTCACACCAAGGCGCTGATCGATGATATCTCCACACTGGGTATCCATAGAAAAAACGTCAACGCGGTATTGAATAACCGCATTCGTTCTGATACACAATTACCATCAAGCCAGGTGCAAACGAAACTGGATCACGAGATCGTAAGCACGCTTACTCCTGCTCCAGAATTATTCGTACAGGCAACGCGAATGCAAACGCCAGCCACGTTATGTCAGCCGGAGAGCCTTACGGCGCGGCAGATTTCAAAACTTGTGGATTTCATCACCGAACAAGAGGCGCTCCCCAAATGAGCCAAAGCGCCAGTCCGACACTCGCCTTCGTCGCGGCGATCGAGGACGCGGCACAATTATTCCGCAAGGCAAAACGAGTTGTTGTGTTGACCGGGGCAGGAATCTCTTCACCATCAGGCATACCAGACTTTCGTTCAGAGGGATCAGGCTTATGGTCCCGCGATGAACCGATGGAGGTTGCATCCTTAACTGCTTTTCGCGCTTCCCCCGAACGATTCTTCAACTGGTTCCGCCCATTGGCAGGGCAAATTTATAATGCAAAGCCGAATGCCGCACATATAGCTCTGGCTGAACTTGAAAATGCTGGACTTGAAATAACGATTGTTACACAGAATATTGATGGTCTGCATCAAAAGGCTGGCTCAATGCGGGTCGTGGAAATGCACGGCACATTACGGACATTATCGTGCACAGAATGTTTCAAGCAGTTTGAATCAGACTCTTTTTTAGAGCCTTATATCAAAGATGGAAACATCCCAAGATGCTTAAATTGCAATGGAATCCTGAAACCAGATGTGATATTGTTTGGGGAACAACTCCCACAATTCGCGTGGCTTGAGGCACAGCGCGCGGCGCGTCAATGTGACCTGATGCTGGTCGCGGGTTCTTCATTGGAAGTCCTGCCTGTGGCGGGGCTGCCGATGCAGGCTCTTGATCAGGGTGCGCATCTGATCGTCATCAACCACACACCCACTTATGTAAACGTGCGTGCAGATGTCGTCCTCATGGACGATGTTGCAAGCATCATCCCTGAAATAACGAAACGAGTTTTGCATGGCTGAGATCAAAACACGAACACTTGACGGCTACCTGCGGCTGATCGAAATCTCACGCGACCTCGCATCCACACTGGATCTGGACACTCTGCTCGCGGACATCGTGCATGCCGCCGCAGACATCACAGCTGCCGAGGCTGCATCCATTCTGCTGTATGACGATACAGCGCGCCAACTCTACTTTCAAATTGCCACCAATATCGATGAACCCACCATGCGCGGATTGATCGTGCCGCTTGATAAAAGCATTGCAGGCTGGATCGTGACCAATCGCCAATCCGTCCGCATTGATGATGCTCACAAAGATGAGCGTTTCTTTGGCGACGTGGACCAGACCATTGACTATTCAACAAAATCATTATTAGGCATTCCATTGATCACAAAGAACAAGGTCGTCGGTGTGCTGGAAGTGGTCAACAAGAAAAGAGGCAAGTTCACCGACGCAGACGAATCCATGCTGACCGTATTGGGCGCACAGGCGGCAGTGGCGATAGAGAACGCGCGCTTATTCCAGCAGTCAGATTTGATCGCAGAGTTCGTTCACGAATTGCGCACGCCGCTGGCTTCACTTAGCACAGCAACCTACCTGCTGCTTCGCCCCGAAATGTCGCGCGAACAAAGCGACCAGATCGTGAACAACATTCACAATGAGACGCTACGCTTGAATTCACTGGCATCTTCCTTCCTTGATCTTGCTCGATTGGAATCGGGCCGCGTACAATTCCGTAAAACACGTTTCAGCGCCGCGGACCTGATCTATGAATGCCGCGATGTGATGATGTCCAAGGCTCAGGAGACGAATATTCAAATACGGGTCGACGTCCCCAGCGACATGCCGCTCATGGAGGCGGATCGCGATAAGATCAAACAGATATTACTTAATCTGATAAGCAACGCGATCAAGTACAACCGCCCAAATGGATCTGTCATCATAACAGGCAGTTTCACAGACGCAGAATTGACCATTACGATTCAGGATACAGGGGTAGGTATACCGGAAGATTCTGTTCCTCACCTCTTCGAAAAATTTTATCGAGTGCGCGAACATGAAGGCAAAGCCTCTGGCACAGGCTTGGGCCTGTCCATTTGCAAACAGATTATTCAGGGACACAACGGACGTATTGAAGTGAAGAGCAAGATGGGCGTTGGAACATCTTTCAGCATTCACTTGCCGCGCACAATGAAAACAGTGCCGCGCAACAACGAATCTCAATAACATATGTCATTGCGGGCCGCCGTTTCGCGCTGAGCGGAGGGTCGAGTGCAAGTAGAGACCTGCAGACGAAGCGCAGGCGGCGAAGCAATCCCCATATTATTTGGAGATTGCTTCGTCGCAACCAACGCTCCTCGCAATGACATTACATTTGGATCAACACCTTGAGCACGCCAACTTCCGCGGCGCGCTCAAATGCTTTTAAAGCATCAGTCAATTCAAACTCATCCATGATCAAAACAGTCGGGTCAACCTGCCGCGACTCCATCAAACGCAGTGCAGGCTTAAACGGTCCACAGCGCGAACCGACGATGTTGATCTCATCCACAACAATAGATGAAAAGTTGACGTTTATCTCCCCTTTATATGTGGACTTAAGCACCAGCGTCCCACGCGGACGAATGGCCTGCCGCGCTAAAGAAAAGCCGCTCGGCGACCCGGTTGCTTCCACCACTACGTCCCACCTCCAGGGTTTGATCTCTTCTTCAGAAATGATTCTGATCCCGCGCCTCTTCAACAGATCCTGTTGATGCGCGTGCCGTGCAACGACGCGCAAGTCACAACCTGTCAGTGCAAGCGTTTGGGCAATGAGCTGCCCGAGCCGCCCCGCGCCAATCAGTAAGACTCTATCAGTAGGACTGATCTGTACTTGCTCTTGAATCTCCAACGCCGCGGCGAGAGGTTCCGTGAAGACAGCCATTTCATCCGGAACAGAATCGGGCACACGGTGTAAATTGGCAATCGGTAAAGTCGTGTATTCCGCAAACGTGCCATTACGATTGACAATCCCCAACACAGTCCGATTTTCACAATGGGTCGAGCGTCCGTTCAAACATTGTTCACATTCATTGCAAACCGCGTTGATCTCTCCTACCACGCGGTCACCGGCCCTCACCCCAACCCCTCTCCCGCTGGGAGAGGGGCTAGGGGTGAGGGAAATCACTTCACCAACAAACTCGTGACCAAGAATCCCCGTATAAGGATAATAGCCTTTGACCAATTCAAGGTCAGTGCTGCAAATCCCCGCCTTGCGGATTTTGATCAACGCCTCATTGTCCTTGTGTGGTTGAAGAATGTCGCGTAGGTCAATTTTGTTGTTTTCAAGCCAGAGGGCATGCATATTTTATTTCTCAGCCACCGCCCACTGATCGCGCCCATTATTCTTTGCCTGATATAGGGCTTTATCCGCGCGGCTGAGAAATGTATTCCAGTCTTCCCTGCGTATTTTGTATTGCGCCACCCCCATGCTGATAGTCAGGGAAATATCATGTTCACCCGCCCGAATGACCAGTGAACGAACATATTTGCACAGGCGTTCAGCCTGTTCCGTTGCAGCGATCACGGTGCTGTGAGGCAAAATGAGGAGAAACTCTTCACCACCATAACGCCCGATCGTATCCGGGTGGCGGATATGCTGGCGCAGCTCATCCGCCAGTTTTCGGAGGACTTCATCACCGACTGTATGTCCATAGATATCGTTGATCTTTTTGAAGTGGTCAATATCCAATAGGGAGATTGCAAACGGGGTGCCATATTGCTCGGCGAATATTACTTCGCGCTGCAAGTCTCCGATGATCTGCCGCCGGTTGGGAAGGTACGTCAGAGGATCCGTGTGAGAGACCTCATTTGCCTGGGCAATGACCGCCTTCAACTCCGTCTCTTTCCGCTGAAGGCGTTGTTTCGTTGTTTGCAGTTCTGCGGCAACAGCTTCAAGATCGTTCGCAGCGCTCGGCTCTGCTATAAACAATACACGTTTGCCCGGCAAGGGAACGAAGAGACATGCCAAACTGCCGCTTCGATTCCCATGGGCGAATTCCAGGTTTCCACGCGCTCTGGCTCGTTCACGTTTCGCATCCATGAAGAGCGCTTCAAAGGTATCCGCGCTCGATGAGGAAAGAAAATCTTTCAGGTGTGTTTTATCGGGCAGAGTCTCTTTGAGCGAATCAAAAGCCGGATTCCACGAAAGCAATTCACCGTCCTTCTCGAGCAGCACGACCAGCAGGCTTGTGGACTCGAGGAAAGACTCAATCCCATATTGAGCGAATAATACGGTCAATTCGTTGGATGTCTTACGTTTATCTGGCACCACGCCTCCCAAATTGACGCTCAAGCACGTCCACAGAAAGGTGGATCATCGTGGGCCTGCCATGTGGACAGGTCCGCGGCGAATCGCAGGCTTCAAGATCGATAAGCAAAGCTCGCTGTTCTTCGCTGGATAAGGCTTGCCCCGCCTTCACAGCCATCCGTTTGCAGACGCGCGCGGCAAGCTTCGCCTCGATTTCATTCTGAAACGGAGATTCATCCTCTTCAAAATCCTCGACCAATGCGCGCAATGCAACAGCGGGATCGCTGCCCATGAACAAGGCTGGCATCGCGCGTACCTGGAATGTGTTCGGTCCAAACTCCTCGACATCGAAGCCGAAGTGTTGTAATAGGGGTAATTGAGTAATTAGTAATTGGCTTGCTTGAGAAGGCAGAGTCACTGCCGCAGGAGTCAACAAAGATTGTGATGGGATATTTTTCATCGCATGTTGCGCCATGAGTTTTTCAAATAACACGCGTTCATGTGCAGCATGTTGATCGATCAGATAGAGTCCATCAGGACCTTCGGCAACGAGATAGGTCGCGCCGATCTGGCCGATAAGGCGGAGGAGAGGGATGGCGGTCTGACGGGGAGGAGTAATTAGTAATTGGGAAGTAGTAATTGAGGGTTGAGGATTGGAGATTGGAGAATTATCAATACCTGATGACTGATTACTACTTTCTGGCAACTGATCACTGTTTGCTAAGAGCTTCTCATCATGCGCAATGGTCCAATCAATACCTGTATTCCGCCTCGGCTCAGCCTGGACCGTACGAGTCGTTCCCCACAAAGATGGCGCCACATTTGGGACAGGTGAATATGCAAGTAAAGCTTTACGCACAGAGCGCTGGACGAAGCTGAAAATCTTATCCTGATTCCTGAACCTGACTTCCGCTTTTGTGGGATGAACATTCACATCCACTTCTTCAGGATTAATTTCGAGGAACAATGCCGTAAGTGGATAACGCCCCACCATCAGCAGTGTATGATACGCCTGCAGGAGAGCCATGCTGAGGGAAGCATCGTGCATCCAGCGGCCGTTGATAAAGAATGTGATCTCCTTGCGATTGGAACGCGTCAGAGAGGTGGGGCTGATGAGCCCGGTGAGCCGATAACCATCCTCTTCTGACATGATCTCCAGCATTTGTTTCGCTACATCCACACCATATAAGGCGGCGAGGATGGCGCGGCGATCACCGTCACCGGAAGTTTGCAGGGTGATATTCTTTCCTTCAGATAACTTGAAGCGTTTATCGGGATATGCCAGCGCGTAGCGCGTGACAAGTGAGTCAATGGCGCGGCGTTCAGTGACATCGGTCTTGAGGAATTTCAATCGTGCGGGAACGTTATAAAATAAATCCTCTGCGCGTACGGTTGTGCCGACTGTCGTTCCAACTTTTGTGAGTTTGCCTGCCTTGCCCCCATCCACGTGCAGGCGCGCGCCTTCCATTTCATCCTCAACACGTGAAGTGATCGTCATCCGCGAAACGGAGCCGATTGAAGCAAGGGCTTCCCCGCGGAATCCCAGCGTGGAGATGGAAAAAAGATCATCGGAGCGGACCAGCTTCGAGGTCGCGTGACGCGAGACCGCAAGTTCCAGTTCATTAGATGGAATCCCTGATCCATCATCCGCAACTTCGATCAGTTTTTTTCCCGCCTCTTCGATTGCAATTGTCACCATATGTGCGCCGGCATCCAGTGAATTTTCAAGCAACTCTTTCACAACTGAGGCAGGCCGCTCAATCACTTCGCCCGCAGCGATTTGTGATGCGACTTCAGATGAAAGTAACCGGATGGGCATGGGGCGATTATAACCGCTATAATTATTGGCTCAGGAGGCTGAATGAGACGATTGATCCCTGTACTCGTACTGGCAGCTCTCGCCTGTCAGTGGAGCAGTTCAGCGTCACCTTCTATTCCCACACCCTTACCACCTGATATCATCCCGACTGCTGTTGCGATGACTTTCGCGGCGCTGGCAACCCCTACATCTCCTTCATCTACTGCCACAGCGACTCCATATTCACCCACGCCTACGATCACGTCCACACCTGCACCTTATGAGCAATATACGATTGACTATTTACGTCAACGATCGTATGGCGGAGGCATAATCGAAATTGTCAGAACAATCGAAGGATTAGATCCATTTACCCGAACTCTGATCAGATATTCCAGTGATGACCTCACCCTGTATGGATTTATGAATATCCCAGCAGGTGAGGGAGCAGACAAAGGTCCATTTCCCGTGATTATTATGATGCACGGCTTGGGTGATTCGGGATCATTCAACAGTCTAAATTTTGGAAGTGACATAGTAGATGCTTTGACAATGGAGGGATATATCGTCATTCACCCGATTATGAGAGGTTATCCACCCTCTGATAGCGGTGATAATATGTTCCGGGTCGGAATGGCAATTGACATGCTCAATTTGATCGCATTGATAAAAGCACAGGCCGGACAAGCAGGCGCGCTCGAAAAAGCGATGCCTGAACACATTGGCATTTTGGGGCAGAGCCTGGGCGGTAACGTCGCTTTGCGCGTCCTGACTGTAAGTAAGGATGTCAGAGCGGCGGTTCTTTATTCATCGCTTAGTGGCAATGAGCTAAAAAATTCTGAACAGCTATATAAGATTACACTCGAGCCACAGTTCCAGAACGAATTGAACATATTTCCAAGTCTGCTGCTGGGCATCTCCCCAATGTATTACTATGCAAATATCACTGCACCCATCCAACTCTATCAGGGCACAACAGATGAAACAGTACCGATGAGTTGGGCAGAAGAGACCTGCTCTCTTCTAAGCACAGCCGGAAAAAACATCAATTGCATTTACTATGAAGGCGAAGATCACATATTCAGTGACGATATTAAGACCCAATTCCTTGAAAATATGATCGGTTTTTACAGAACATATCTTTCGCCATAAAGCTACAGATACCTCCTCGGAGTTCAAAATGAAACACTTATTACTCACCATTATATTAATAGTAGTAACTGCTTGCAATCCTGCTATTCAACCTCCAACGATCATACCTACCTTCACACCCTCGCCAACTCAGGTTCCAACTGCTACGCAAACTGCCACCGCCATCCCTACACTTTCACCGACGCCTGATCCATACTTTCCATATACTAATGATTACTTGAGGTCGCGCGCCTACGGAGGCGGGCAGATCGAATTTGTGGAGGTCATGGGGCAAAACCTTTACTTCACGCGTTATTCGATCCGTTACCCAAGCGATGGTTTGAACATCTATGGCTTTGCCAACATCCCGAATGACGCAGGTCAGCATCCGGTCATCATCGCCTTGCACGGATATATCGACCCAGCGGTCTACTACACCCTCGACTATACCACCCACTATGCAGATGCACTGGCGAGCGCGGGGTACATTGTTTTCCATCCGAATTTGCGCGGTTACGGACCGTCTGATAACGGAGATAACCTCTTCCGCGTGGGAATGGCAACAGATGTGTTGAATCTCATCGCTCTGATTCAAACTCAAAGCGGTGGAACTGATCCGCTGCAAAACGCGAATCCGGATCTCATCGGTTTATGGGGACACAGCATGGGAGGCGGGATCAGCACACGCGTATTAACTGTCACTGATGATGTTAAGGCGGCCGTCCTGTATGGCTCGATGAGCGGCGACGAGCAGAAAAATTATGAGGCCATCAAACAATGGTCAGGGGACATACGCGGATTGGATGAACTTAACATCCCAATGGAAGCGCTTGGTCGCATCTCATCCATGTATTACTTCCAAAACATCACTGCCGCAGTCAGCATTCATCATGGTATGGCAGATGAGCTTGTTCCGCTCGATTGGTCTGTGTTAACCTGCGACCAACTGAAAGGGCTGGGCAAGAATGTGGAATGTCATTACTATGAGGGTATGCCTCACACATTCTATGGTCAGGGCGATGAGCAGTTCATTCAAAATACAGTTCAATTCTTTAACCAATATCTGACCGCGCCGTAAAAATGGCTTCTCAACATTGTTTGGGAAATTCGCGGTTTTTTGAAACGCGAATACCGCGAATGAGCAAATGTCGCGAATTTTTAAAGGAAATATTCGCGACATTCGTAAATTAGCGCGATTCGCGAAGATTAGCGAGGATTAGCGGATAAAAGCCGTAAAGGTATAATCGCCCAATGCGCTTTACGACTCTTTTCTTCGACCTCGACGACACGCTCTACCCCAACTCCACAGGTTTGTGGAAAGCCATCAAGGACCGCATGAACATTTACATGCGCGAGAGTCTTGGGATCCCCGAAAAGGACGTGCCTCAACTTCGCGAGCAATATTTCAAAATGTATGGCACCACTTTACGCGGCTTGCAGCAGCGTCATCAAGTGGATGTGGAGGATTTCCTCGCCTTTGTGCATGATCTGCCCCTCAATGATTACCTCACACCAGATCCGCTTCAACGCGAAATCATCGCCTCACTCCACACCCGCAACCTGGTCTTTACAAACGCAGACGTTAACCACGCTCGACGCGTCCTCTCCGCGCTGAAACTTGACGATCTCTTTGAAGTCATTGTGGACGTGAATGCCGTCTCGCCCTACTGCAAACCCATGCCTGAATCCTTTGCCATAGCCATGGACCTGGCAAACGAACCCGACCCGCGTAAATGTGTGATGATCGATGACCTGCCGCGCACCACGCGCACCGCCCTGGATGTGGGCATGGCGAGCCTGTTGTACGGACACGAGGAACCGACATCAGATGCAAGCGGAGTTTTTACGGATTGGTCTCATTTGCCCATCCTGTTGGGGTAATAAAACAGAATTGCAGCAAATCTGAACCATAAAGAGCAGAATCACGTATATGTGTAAGGGTCATCCCTACCGAATGAAACGGAGAGGAAATCGTTTGAAATTATATAATATGCTTACGTCTTTCATACACATTCACAACAATCAATTCATCGTGCTTTAAGCACAGTATTGTATCTTTATCTCATATTTGGCTGATTTCTTCTTTTGGAGGCATGTGTGAATAGAACCATGAAAACAATTCTCGGTCTGTTCGTGGGAATTATCCTGTTGGCGGGGGCTTTTGCGGGTGGTGTTTTAGTTGGGCACCTTGTGCCTGCCAGCAATCAACTACCGTTTTTCAGTGACCTTATCCCTTCTGTACCGAGCGTGACTCCTGAAGAACAAGCTGCCACACCAGACGAGTTGCAAACCCTCTTTGTCCCATTCTGGGAGGCGTGGAACATCGTCCATGAACAATATGTGGACCAACCCGTCGATGACGTTGCGCTGATGCGCGGCGCCATCCGCGGCATGATGGACGCGCTGGGCGATAAACAAACCTTTTATATGGATCCAATCACATACGAGACCGAAACATCCTCCCTTCAAGGTGAATATGAAGGGATCGGTGCGTATGTGGATACAGATGGAGAATATCTGACGATCATCAGTCCAATTGCAGGTTCCCCGGCTGAGATGGCTGGTTTGCGCCCCGGAGATAAAGTCATTGCAATCGATGGCGAAGATATGACGGGTGTTGCCCCTGAACAGGCGCGTTTAAAGGTGCTTGGTCCGGCAGGGACAACGATCATCTTAAAAATACAGCGCGAAGGCGAGCCTGAACCGCTGGAATTTACAATCACTCGTGCGCGCATCAGTATCAAGAGCGCAGAAGGCAAAATGCTGGAGGACGGTATTGCTTATGTGGATATCAATACCTTTGGCGACAATACAACATCCGAGCTTCGCAGTACATTGGATACCCTGTTGAAGGAAAATCCGAGAGGCATCATTATTGACCTGCGCAATAACCCCGGTGGATATTTGCACACGTCAGTTGAGGTATCGTCTGAATTCATAGCCGAAGGTGTTGTCCTATACGAACAGTATGGAGATGGCCGCCGCGATGTTTACAATGCAAACGGCAACGGACAGGCAACCGACCTGCCGATTGTGGTGTTAGTTAATGAAGGCTCGGCATCCGCTTCTGAAATTTTGGCAGGCGCCTTGCAGGATTACGGACGTGCAACACTTGTCGGAGTACAGTCCTACGGAAAAGGCTCCGTACAAAACTGGGTTCCGCTCTCGAACGATCAGGGCGCAGCGCGCGTGACAATTGCCAAATGGCTTACACCCAAGGAACGCGCCATCGATGGAATTGGTCTTACACCTGATGTCTATGTGGATTGCAGCGAATGTATTTTAGTGGAAACCGAAAACGATATACAAGTCCAGGCTGCCATAGAAACGTTGCTTGCTGTGCTCAACGGGAGTCCAGCCCCGACATCGATGCCAACCCGTATCCCAACCCCTGTTCAATAACCTATCTGGAGATAAATTATGTTTTACTTCGACCCCTTCTATTTCATCTTTATGATCCCGGCTTTCATTTTGATGGCTGCTACATCCTGGTATGTGCGCCATGCCAATAACAAATGGAGCCAGATCCGCGCTTCGAGCGGACTCACCGGCGCGCAAGCCGCGCAGAGATTGATCTCTACAGGCAATTTGTATGGCGTTCAGGTGCAGGGAACGCCCGGCGAACTCACTGATCACTATGATCCGCGCAACAAAACTTTATTTCTCTCACAGAGTGTAGCCAACGTCCCCTCGGTGGCTGCAGTTGCCATCGCCGCGCATGAACTCGGTCACGCGATGCAGGATGCCGAGGAATATTTCCCGATGAAGGTCCGATCTGCGCTTGTGCCTGCTGTCAACATCGGCTCCAACCTGGGATGGTTCCTGATCATCATCGGGCTGGTCTTGAATTTCATACAACTGGCATGGATCGGTGTGTTTGTCTTCGCAGGCGGGGCACTCTTTGCGCTTGCGACCCTGCCTGTGGAATTCAACGCTTCCGCTCGTGCAAAACAACTGCTGTATGAAACAGGCATCATCCAAACCGAAGAGGAAAGACGCGGCGTCAATCAGGTGCTCAACGCTGCCGCGTTAACTTACGTCGCTGGTTTGGTCACTGCCATATTGCAATTGCTCTATTACGTCTTCCTCGTCGGCGGACGACGTAGAGATTGATCACCCAATACACCCAACACATGAAGACACCCCGGAGTGGCTAAAAGGGTGGGCTGAAATCTTTCACCGCGGAGCACACAGAGTCCACAGAGAATTTTAAGGGTCTTCTCCGTGCTCTCAGTGTACTCTGTGGTTAAATCTTTGGACAAGCCCACAACATTCGCACTCCCTGACACCCGCGAAAACCTCGCGGGTGTTTGTGTATAATCCATCTCCATGCAAAAAATCATCTTCGCGGTTGTCATCTTCTTCGCGATTGCTGTCATCATCCTCAGTTTTGGCGAACTGGAAACGATCCTCGAAACCCTGCAAAACGCTCATACAAGATATTTACTCCTCGCGCTCCTGCTGCAGGGCGCATGGTTCCTTGTCTCTGCTCAGACCTATCTCACCATTTATCATATTCTTGGAGTAAAAGATTCGCTTTACAACCTCAGCCTGCTCTCTGCCGCCGCGAACTTTGTCAACTTCGTCACGCCGAGTGGCGGTATGGGTGGCTTTGCAGTCTTCATTAGCGATGCCAGCCGTCGCGGCTACTCTCCTGGCAAAGCCACCATCGCGGGAATGATCTTCCTCTTCTTCGATTACCTCGCCTTCCTTTGCGTCCTTGCAATCGGACTCTTCATCCTCTCCCTCAGGCAGGACCTGCAGCTCAGTGAGATCATTGCATCATTGATCATGCTTGCTATCGCGGCAGGCTTGGGTGTCACGTTATACCTCGGCTCAATATCAGGCGATAAACTTGGCAGGTTCCTTGCATGGATGGCACGGTTGATCAACAAAATCGTCCATCCTTTCATTCATAGGGACTATCTGCATGAAGAACGAGCCCATACATTCGCACACGAAATGGCGCAGGACCTCCAATCCCTTCCCCACCGCGCCCGCAGTTTGATCTTCCCGCTTTTATATTCGTTCGTAAATAAAGCCCTGATGATTCTTATCCTTGCGGCATCCTTCCTATGTTTTGAAGTCCCTTTTGACGCGGGTACGGTCGTCGGCGGGTTTTCAATTGCCTATCTTTTCCTCGTCGTCTCACCTACCCCATCGGGCATCGGCATTGTGGAGGGCATCCTCCCCATCGCGCTATCATCCCTGCGCGTGCCCTGGAGCCAGGCTGTCGTTGTGACACTCACCTATCGCTTCGTGACGTTCTGGGTGCCCTTTGGGGTTGGCGCATGGGCACTCCGCCGTTTGCACATGCAGGACTAAACTTCCGATATGCCTCTCGCCTCTGTTTTGGATTTCTGGAAACGTGACGCGGACACCGCGCCCAACCTCGTCGCCTGGCGGACTTTGCCTCCGCGCCCCGCGCAAACGCATCCTTTCCCGGATGACCTGCCTGCTCCCATTAAACAGACTCTGATCGCCTCTGGCATTCACTCCCTCTACTCACACCAACTCGAATCATGGACTCACACCCGCGACGGCGAAAACATCATCCTCGCCACAGGCACCGCCAGCGGGAAAACTCTCGCCTATAACCTGCCCGTATTCGCATCATTGCTTCAAGATAATAGTGTCCGAGCCTTATATCTCTTTCCAACAAAAGCATTGACCCAGGACCAATTCTCCAATCTCGAATCTCTTCAATCCAAAATCGTAAATCCAAAATCGTCAATTTACGATGGTGATACCCCTCAATCACAACGTTCCTCCATTCGTAAAAATGCTCGAATCATACTAAGCAACCCCGACATGCTTCACACAGGCATTCTGCCGCATCACACCAACTGGCTGGAGTTCTTCACAAATCTTCGTTTCATCGTCATTGACGAAATGCACACCTATCGCGGTGTCTTCGGCTCACATGTTGCAAACGTCATTCGCAGACTCAAACGCGTCGCGAATTTTTATGGCGCAAATCCGCAATTCATTCTTGCATCCGCGACGATTGGCAATCCAAAGGAACTTGCAGAGAAACTCATCGAAGAACCCGTTCATCTCATTGACAACGACGGCTCCGCCCGCGGACCACGTCACTTCATTATCTACAACCCACCGCTCACAGACGAATCGCTCGGCTTGCGAAAATCATCTCTGCTTGAAAGCGTGCGCCTGGCGCAAGACCTGCTGCAAAACAATATTCAATCCGTAGTCTTTGCAAGATCAAGAAGAAGTGTGGAAATTGTTCTGCGTTATCTGCAAGAGTCCCCCTCTCCCATTCGCGCTGAGCGGAGCGGCAGCGAAGACGAAGCGGGGAGAGGGGCTAGGGGTGAGGGAGAAATCCGCGGCTATCGAAGCGGATATCTACCAGCACAAAGAAGAGATATAGAAAAGGGATTAAGAGATGGAACCGTAAAAACCGTCGTCGCCACAAACGCGCTCGAACTCGGAATCGACATCGGCGAGCTGGGCGCGGCAATCCTTGTCGGTTACCCAGGCACTGTCGCTTCCGCGCGGCAGCAGGCAGGTCGCGCGGGACGCGGGCTCGAATCCGCAGTGGCTGTGATGGTCGCCTCTGCAAGTCCCATTGACCAGTTCCTCGCCCATCATCCCGAATATTTCTTTGAGCGTTCTCCCGAGCAGGCATTGGTGAATCCCGATCATTTGTTGATCCTGCTGGAGCATTTGCGCTGTGCGATGTTTGAATTGCCATTTCAAAAGGGTGAAGGCTTTGGTGCAGTCACAGCGCAAACCATTGAAGATTATCTGAACTTCCTGGTTGAAAATAACGAAGCGCATCTCTCAAAAGAAAAATATTATTGGATGGCAGATCAATATCCCGCCGCGAATATTTCATTGCGTTCCGCGTCGCCGCAAAGTGTTGTCCTTCAAACGACGATGGATGACAGACCATTGACCATTGGCACTGTCGACGGCGAAAGCGCCACATGGATGACCCACCCCGGTGCGATCTATTTGCATGAGGCGCAGTCCTATTTTGTCCAGGAACTAAATCTCGAAGAACACATCGCCCGCCTACACCCCATCGAAAGCGACTACTACACCGAGCCACTCCAACAAACCAACATTGAAGTCTTATCTGTCACAGAAGAATCCCCCTCTCCCAATGGGAGAGGGGTTAGGGGTGAGGGTAAGGGTGAGGTCGGTTTTAAGAAGTGGGGCGAACTACAAGTCACCACACAAGTCACCGGCTTTCGCAAACGCCGCTGGTACACACACGAGGACCTCGGAGAAGAGCCGCTGGATATGCCTCCCAGCGATTTACAAACGACAGGCTATTGGCTTTCTATTTCCGAAGAGACAGTGACCCATCTGCGCGAAACGGGAGCCTGGTCCAACGACCCAAACAATTATGGACCCGACTGGCACAAGATCCGCGACCGAGTACGCGCACGCGATAAATATACATGTCAGGTTTGCGGCACACCAGAGACAACACGCCAGCATGACGTGCATCACAAGACTCCTTTTCGCGCCTTTACTTCAATCGCAGAAGCGAATCGACTGGAGAATCTCACAACGCTTTGTCCGTCCTGCCATCACAAAGCGGAACAAAACGTCCGCATGCGCAGCGGACTCGCGGGACTCGCTTATGTGCTTGGCAACCTCGCACCACTCTTCCTCATGTGCGACACCGGTGACCTCGGCACACACATCGAACCTGTCGAAAATAAGACCTTTGGTCAGCCAACTGTCGTTCTATACGACTCAATTCCCGCAGGGATTGGCTTTAGCCAGAAACTGTTCGAGATGCACGATGAACTCATTGCACGCGCACTTGAACTCGTGAGTGAATGTCCCTGCGCGGACGGTTGCCCCTCCTGCGTGGGTCCCGGCGGCGAGAATGGCTATGGAGGAAAGCAAGAGGCGCTTGCGATATTGAGGGAGTTGACGAATAATTAGCCAGTTACTTAAGCACTCCGGTGGTTGAGTAGGCGGCGTTCGCCCGCCGTATTGAAACCACCAATAACAGGAATTACAGAAATAGAGAGATTCATGGAATTAAAAAGTCACATTAAGTTATCCAAAAAACATCAAAAGAAATTATCTGTTTTCCCATATTTCTTTATTCCTGCTCTCAATGAATTTTATTTTTTGCGGGATGACTTTGGCTTCAGAAAACCCGAACTGGACACGTGGAAAAATGAAGCAAATCTAATTTTTATATCAAAGACCCTACGAGTGATCATTGAATATGAATATCCAAATTGGATTGATGTGAAATTTAGGAAACATGATATTCGCGGTTACATATACTGGCGTATTCTTCTTGAAGAATTAAACTTCCCCCTGGACGAGGGATTATTGACAATTCAGGAGCAGAATAACCTAAACATTATCGAAGTGCAAATAGCTGCGCGTTTTAAGGATATAGGTACAATTCTTAAAGATAATTGGGGCAGATTTCTGGTAACTACTCAGGCAAAATAGTGTAGCAGGTTGTCAAAAACATAAAGCTCGGTGAAAATACAAATTGTGAGCGCATTACACCTGCCCAGTAAAGAAGAAATAAATGTCGCATATGCTGATGGGCGAGAAGCAGTGATTTTGTTATTCCAAACGACCATGTTGGCATTGGCAGAACGCATTCGAGA
>JAKEFL010000125.1 GCA_022616105.1 Anaerolineae bacterium
ATCGAAGCCGCCTGCGCGCCGTATGGCTATCACCCACTCAGTTTGCGCCTACTGGCTGAAAGACTTTGAAAACCCCGCCGATATCATTGTTGCTCAAAAACTCAAAATTGACGGTGATATCAAACAACAGAAACATCATGTACTTGAAGTTTCTTACGACAGCTTACCGCAACAAGAACAGAAATTGCTCAGCACAATTGCTTGTTTTCGTTCACCTGTTTTGTTCAATACACTTAAAGCGTTGTCCAAACCAACTAGAGGGAAAGGATTGCTTGGCTTTTTTAAGAAAATCAAAGGTATCTACGATGGTAGCCTTGATAACGACCTTCGCGATTTGGTGGAACGCGGCTTGCTTCATTTCTACGACAAGGACAAGAAATTCGATCTCCATCCCATCGTGCGACGCTATGCCTATGAACGCCTGCCTGCACCCGACCGCACTGCCTCACACACTCGCCTGATTATATACTTTGAAGTTCTTCCGACTCCCCAAAAAATTGAAAAACTGGAAGACCTCGTGCCCGTGATTGAACTGTACCATCACATGGTTAGTGCGGGAAAGTTGGATGAGGCACGAAGGCTTTACAATAACCGTTTGGCAGAGCCAATCTATTTTCAGTTTGGAACGTATCAAACTCAAATTGAATTATTATCTGCTTTGTTCCTTGATGGCGAAGATAAGCCGCCACGTTTGAAAGATGAAAGCGCCCAGGCATGGACGCTCAACTCCCTTGCCAACTCCTACTCTCTGAGCGGACAGCCTCGCCGTGCCGTGCAAATCATTAAAATGGTTATTGGGATTGATGAGAAGAATAACGATAAGTCATCAGATCCAGCAATTACGTTAGAGAATGTAGCAGAAAACCAAGTGAAAATCGGCGCGCTGAGGGAGGCGGAGCATAACCTGCATCGCAGTATTGACCTATGCCGTGAGATATTGGATAAATTCTGGGAGGCCGTTGGGCATCAAGAATTGGGACGTATCCTATCTTATCGCGGGGTGTGGCAGGAGGCAGAGGAACACTTACTATTAGCTCAAAAAGTGTTTGACAATGTAGGCCCAAGAACTAATTATGGTTCTGTGAATATGTCTTGCTTTGAGAAATATGCTTATGTTAAGCGTTGAACTTGAAAAAAAACATGAACACTATTTATCTGCTATCAATTATTGCAAGCGCGCCTTAGAGTGGGCAGACAAGACAACGAACATATGGATGAAATTCCTGCGCGATTATATTCGCGCTTACTGGCTGCTCGGCGCGGCATATCGCACAAACAGCGATTTGACCAGCGCCGAAGAAAACCTATCCAAAGCCATCAGTATGTGTCGGCAAATCAATATGGTTGACCATGAAGCCAACATTCTCCTTGACCTTGCCCGCCTGCGCTACGATCAAAAGAATTATGAAGAAGCCAAAAATCTTGCTGAAGAAGCGCTGCTTATCACCGAGCGTTGCGGCTACGTCCTCCAAGGCGCGGATGTGAATTTGTTCCTGGCGGAATTAACCCTCACCCTTGATCCCTCTCCCCTCGGGAGAGGGAAAGCGAGGGAATATGCCGAAACCGCGCTCAAACTCGCCACCTGCGACGGTCTGCCGTATTATTACAAGGTGGCGTATGAGGAGGCGGAACGATTGCTAAAGCAGTTGGCGTAATTGGGTTGAGTGATGAGTGTGGAGTCAGACATAACTGTGAAGTAATCAGTAACCAGTGAGTAAGTGTTTAAAGTGATACCCCGCTGGTCGAGTAGGCGGTGCTCGTTCCGCTGTATCGAGACCAGCAATGACAAGTAGGTTTGAAATTTCATAATGTGGTCTCGATACATCCCGCGAAGATCATGCGGGACTACTCGACCACCGTTTGGAATAATAAATTTCTCCGTGACTCAGTGTCTCCATGGTTAGTTTTATGCTAAACTCGCCACATGGAAGCTCTTTCCTCCTCAATCAATTCATCCTCAACTGAATTCAAACAAAACTCCGAACATCATAAAGGACTCGCCAATGAACTCAAAGAACGCCTCGCGCGTGTCCGTGAAGGTGGCGGCGAAAAATATCGCAAGCGACAGGAAGAGCAGGGCAAACTCTTCGTCCGAGAACGGATTGAACGACTGCTTGACCCAAATTCTCCATTCCTCGAATTCTCCACTCTTGCAGCATGGGATATGTATGAGGATAGAGCAAGTGATAGTGAATCGCAAGCGGCTCCCGGCGCGGGCATCGTTACGGGTATCGGGCGCGTCAGCAATCGCGAAGTGATGATCGTCGCCAACGATGCCACGGTCAAAGGCGGATCCTATTTCCCGATGACGGTCAAGAAGCATCTGCGCGCCCAGCAGATCGCCGAAGAGAATCACTTGCCCTGCCTGTATCTCGTCGATTCGGGTGGGGCATTTTTGCCCCTGCAGGACGAAGTCTTTCCCGATGTGAATCACTTCGGTCGCATCTTCTACAACCAAGCGCGTATGTCTGCGAAGAGGATTCCGCAGATCGCGGCGGTGATGGGCAGTTGCACGGCGGGCGGCGCGTACGTCCCGGCGATGAGCGACGAAGCCATCATCGTCAAAGGCACGGGCACGATCTTCCTCGGCGGACCTCCGCTCGTCAAAGCCGCGACGGGGGAAGATGTCACAGCGGAGGAACTCGGCGGCGCGGACGTACACACGCGTCTCTCTGGCGTTGCAGATCATTTTGCGGAAGACGATGATCACGCGATTCAGATATTGCGCGACATTGTTGAAGGTCTAACGAAAGAGGAAAGAAGAAAGACGTGGCTCTTTCATCTTTCCTCTTTCCCGCCTGAAGAGCCTCTTTATTCCGCCGAAGAAATCTATGGCATTTTGCCCAGCACATTTAGAGAGACATATGATGTACATGAAATTATTGCGCGATTAGTAGATGGAAGCAAGTTCCGCGAGTTCAAAGCGCGCTACGGCACGACGTTAGTAACAGGATTCGCGCGCATTCACGGATACCCCATCGGCATCATCGCCAACAACGGAGTCCTGTTCAGCGAGTCTGCGCTCAAAGCGACTCACTTCATCGAGTTATGCGACCAGCGCGGCATCCCGCTCGTGTTCCTGCAAAATATCACCGGCTTCATGGTGGGACGTGAAGCCGAGATCGGTGGAATCGCCAAAGACGGCGCGAAGATGGTCCACGCGGTGGCAACGACTCGCGTCCCGAAACTGACCGTGGTCATCGGCGGCTCATTCGGCGCGGGCAACTACGCCATGAGTGGACGCGCCTACGGCTCGCGCTTTCTGTGGATGTGGCCCAACGCGCGCATCTCCGTCATGGGCGGGGAACAAGCCGCGAATGTATTGCTCACCATCAAACAGGATCAACTCTCGCGCGAAGGCAAGCCTGCCATGTCCCAAGCCGAAGCAGATGAATTCAAGCGTCCCATTTTAGAGAAGTATGAAGACGAGGGCAATCCCTATCACTCCACCGCGCGATTGTGGGATGATGGAGTGATTGATCCAGTGGATACAAGACAAGTTCTTGGTCTTGCGTTATCAGTTGTTCTGAATTCACCGGTGGAAGAGCATAATTTTGGAGTGTTTAGGATGTAGCAATGAAAGAGGAAAGACACTTGCACCGCACGCAAGTGCAGGTGAGAAAGAGGAGTCCGCGATCATGAATTATGCTAAATGGCTTGTGGAGGTTCCGTCTGAAATCACTAATGATCCGATCTGGAAACTTGAAGTCTATCGGCTGGGATTATTTGCGGGTGATGTTGGCTGGCAGGATGTCCAATTTCTAGCAAAGAAACCCTTGATGTTGAGCGTAGCAGACCAACTCCATCGCTCAATTGATTCAATCAGCGTAAATCTCACGGAAGGATACTCTCGAAGCAAGGGACCAGACCGCGCTCGATTCATCGAAGCATCGCTCGGCTCTGCACGCGAAAGCCGAGAGTGGTACTACAAAGCTCGACACGTTTTGCCTGCTGAGGTCCTCAAACATCGCATGGGACTTACAACCCGCGTCGTAAGCATGTTAGCCCCGATGATTCCGCACCAACGTAAACATGCTCTTCGCGAAGAACAAGCCGAATACAATACGCAACCAACAGACTTCTCGCTCGATGAGGAAGTACCTTTCCCCTAACATATCTTTCTTCTTTCCTCTTTCATCTTTCTTCTATCTCCAATTACTCTATCCCATTAGGAACTTATCTATGACCACACCTCCCTCCTACGAGTACTACGGCATGATGGCGGAATTCTGGGACTTGTTCCGCGGTGACACATCCACCTGGGATGATCGATTCTTTTTTCTGGATGTCGTCAAAAAATATGGGCAGCCTGTGCTCGACGTTGGCTGTGGGACTGGGCGCATCCTGCTGGATTTTATGCAGCAAGGCTTTGACATTGACGGCGTTGACAACTCACCTGATATGTTGGCACTGCTGCAACAGAAAGCTGAAAAACTAAATTTGAAGCCAACTGTATATCAGCAGGAAATGACCGAGCTTTCCTTACCGCGCAAATATCAAACCATCCTTGTCCCTTCGAGTTCGTTTCAACTTTTATTGGATGAGAATCTTCCACCTGTTGCTATTAGTCGTTTTTATGAACACTTGTTACCAGGCGGTGTGTTAGCCATGCCATTTATGACACTCTGGAAACAAGGCGATCCATTGGAAACTGAATCCACAGATGAAGCTACGCGCCCCGAAGATGGCGCGACGGTCCGCAGATGGTCACACACGCGCTTTGACCAGAACACTGATCTAGAACATACCATTGACCGTTATGAGATCATCAAAGATAGTAAGGTAATAGCATCCGAAGAACATCATCAATCACCTGCCACGCGCTCCTATACACAGCATCAAGCTATAGCTTTGTATGAAGAAGCAGGCTTCAAGGATATTCAAGTATTTCATGAGTTTACGTTTGAACCTGTCAAGCCCGAAGATACAACATTCTGCGTACTTGGAATAAGATCAGAATAAGGAAAGAGAAACTATATGACCTTCGAAAAATCCTCAGGCAGCCCTCATCACTTCCTAGCTCAACTTGCTGGCAACTGGACTGGCACATCCAGGCTCTGGCTCGAACCTGATTCACTGACAGATGAATCCGCTGCAGCGGGAAGCATTCAGATCATCCTTGATGGACGCTTTGCACTGTATCTCTATCAGGGCTCCATCGAAGGCGAGCCACAGCATGGAATGTTCACCTTTGGCTATAACACATTGCTTGATCGTTACGAAGCGAGTTGGGTGGACTCATACCATAACAACACCGCCATCATGTTTTGCACAGGCAACCCAACCGAAAACGGATTCTTCGTGCTGGGCCATTATCCCGATCCCACCGGCGGACCGGATTGGGGCTGGCGCACGGAAGTTACATTATTAGATGAAGATCATCTCATCATCACTGCCTACAACATTGATCCTGAAGGTGGTGAAGCCAAGGCAACTGAAGCGAGATTGATGAGAGTGAAGAAATAAAATGCGCCCTCACCCTAACCCTCTCCCAAGGGGAGAGGGGACAACTCAACTCCCTTCTCCCACTGGGAGAAGGGCCGGGGATGAGGGAGAGAGTCGCCCATGAAACTCCTCATCCTCGGCGGAACGCGTTTTCTCGGAAGGCATCTCGTGGACTCTGCCCTCGCGCGCGGACATGAGGTGACTCTCTTCAATCGCGGTAAATCGAACCCTGATCTGTTTCTAAATAATGATACGATCCTCGGTGGCCGCGAACATGACCTGAATAAGCTTGCAGGTCGTGAATGGGATGCAGTGATTGACACATCAGGGTATGTGCCGCGCATCGTCCGCCTCTCAGCTTCCAGGCTGGAAAGAAGCGTGAGTCGTTACGTCTTCATCTCATCCATTTCAGTCTACGCTGGCTTCAGCAAAATCGGCATCGATGAAAACGATCCGGTTGGGGTAATCGAAGACGAATCCTTTGAAGAGATCACCGGTGAATCGTACGGTCCATTGAAGGCGCTATGTGAAAAAGCAGTGCAGGAAGTATATAAAGAACGCGCCCTAATTATCCGCCCGGGACTGATCGTTGGTCCACACGACCCGACAGATCGATTTACATATTGGCCCGTAAGAACAGCACGCGGCGGAGACGTGCTTGCACCTGAGAAGCCAGACGTATCTGTCCAAATTATTGATGTGCGCGACCTATCTGATTTCGTCATCAAGCTAATAGAAGAAAATGCTTCGGGCATATACAATGCAACAGGTCCAGATTATGAATTGACCCTCGGAGCGATGCTGGATGCCAGCAAACAAGTGAGCAATAGTGATGCGAAATTCCATTGGGCTTCCGTTGAATTTTTAGCAGAAAACAAAGTGGAGGCATGGAGCGATATGCCGGTTTGGCTTCCAGATACAGAAGAGGACGCAGGCTTCTCGCGCGTAGATATATCCAAAGCGATTAACGCAGGACTGAGGTTTCGACCATTGCAGGATACAGTCCGCGATACACTTGAATGGGCAAACACGCGCCCATCAGATCATAATTGGCGCGCAGGGCTAAAAGCAGAACGTGAGGAAGAATTGTTGAGGCTACTACATACGTGAAAGACGAAAGAGGAAAGAGGAGTATAGGACCATGAAATACGCCAATTGGCTTGTTGAAGTTCCTTCTGAAATCACCAATGATCCAATTTGGAAACTTGAAGTTTATCGGCTTGCATTGTTCGCAGGCGACATTGGTTGGCAGGATGTTCAATTTCTGGCAAAGAAACCGTTGATGTTCAGCGTTGCAGATCAACTCCATCGTTCAATTGACTCGATCAGCGTAAACCTGACGGAAGGATATTCACGGAGCAAAGGACCTGACCGCGCCCGCTTTATCGAGGGTTCGCTCGGCTCTGCTCGCGAAAGCCGTGAGTGGTATTACAAATCCCGACACTTTTTGCATATCGAACTTGTCAAACATCGCATGGGACTCACAACTCGTATCGTCAGCATGTTAGCCCCGATGATTCCACATCAACGCAAACATGCTATTCGTGAAGAACAAGCCGAATACGATACACAACCGTCCGACTTTTCGCTCGACTCAGAAATACCTTTCCCCTAATATATCTTTCCTCTTTCCTCTTTCTTCATTATGTAACCATATCGTTCAGATCTAATTCTCAACTTCAGGAGACGAAGAATCCCGTGCAAATCAAAGAACCCCGCCAGCAACTCGACCACATGCTGAGGCAGACGCGCAATAATCTAGTGAGCTTCAGTCAGATGGCTGACACAAAAGCACACATCCTGCTCAGCCTTTCCTCTGTGTTGCTATCGCTCTCACTCACACAAATTTCCAATTCAAGTTTTACTTTAGCCATCGCAGGTTTGGATGTATTCCTGCTCATCACTATCTTCTTTGCTTTGTTAACCGTGATTGGAAAGGTAAAGGTTTTTGACCGCAAGAAACATTCGGTCAACGATAAAGATTACAGTCCGCTCTTCTTCGGGAATTATGGCGATGTCCCTTACGACGAATACGCAAAAAACTTCGAAGAGATCATGAACGACTCCGATGCCACCTACGAGATCATGGTAAAAGACATTTATTACGCCGGCAAATATCTCCTGCAAATCAAATACAGATACATCCGCATTGCATATCTATATTTCTTCACCGGCTTGATCGTCAGCACACTCATATACTTTGTTCAGCATTTTCTATAAAGTGCTTATGATATGTCATTCTGAGGAGCGGAGCGACGAAGAATCTCCAATACAGCATTCGAGACCCTTCGGTCGCAGAGCCTGCCCTGAGCCTGTCGAAGGGAGCGCTTCCTCAGGGTGACATGACTCGGAAATTTTATGGCATAAATTATGTTTAAAAAGATCCTGGTCGCCAATCGCGGCGAGATCGCCATCCGCATCATGCGAGCCTGCAAGGAACTCGGCATCAAAACCATCGCGGTGTATTCTGACGCGGATAAAAATTCCCTGCACGTTAAATATGCGGATGAAGCGATTCGTATCGGCGACTCATCTCCCAAAGAATCTTATTTGAATTCGGATGTCTTAATCCGCGCCGCGCTGGACTCAAAAGCAGATGCCATTCACCCGGGCTATGGATTCCTCTCAGAGAACGCCTCTTTCGCAGGGATGGTTGCCTCCGCCAAACTGACCTTCATCGGCCCCTCAGCGGACTCAATCCGCGCCATGGGCGATAAAGCGGAATCCAAGATGGCGATGAAGAAAGCGGGTGTGTCGACTGTCCCTGGCGCGGAAGGACTCGAATCAGAAGATGATTTCAAAAAAGCCGCGAAAGAAATTGGCTATCCTGTTTTAGTCAAAGCCGCGGCGGGGGGAGGTGGGAAAGGGATGCGGGTAGTCAATGAAGAAAATGAATTAAGTGAAGCAATTGAGTCCGCGCGGCGCGAAGCACTCAACGCATTTGGCGATGAAAGACTATTGATCGAAAAGTACCTCCCCAACGCACACCACATCGAATTTCAGGTCTTCGGCGATCAGCATGGACATCTCGTGCATTTGTTTGAGCGCGAGTGTTCTGTGCAAAGACGCCATCAAAAGATCATCGAAGAGACTCCATCACCATTACTCACACCCGAACTCCGCGTGCAAATGGGAGAAGCCGCAATCAAAGCCGCGCGCGCAGTTGGATACTACAATGCTGGAACTGTCGAATTCATCTTCGACCCAATTCTTTCCTCCCTTCGACGCGGCTCAGGGCAGGCTTTCTTCTTTCTCGAAATGAACACAAGACTCCAGGTTGAGCACCCCATTACCGAACTCACCACCGACCTCGATCTCGTTCAATGGCAAATACGCGTCTCGGCAGGAGAGCATTTTCCATATCAACAAGAGCAACTCACTCAACATGGACATGCCATCGAGTGCCGTATCTACGCCGAAGATCCATCGAATGGATTTTTACCCAGCACCGGAAAACTCCTGCAATACATCGAGCCGCGCGGACCCGGCATCCGCGTCGATTCAGGTTTCACCGCTGGCGATGAAGTGACACACTTTTACGATCCTTTGCTGGCAAAATTAATTGTCCATGCGGAGGATCGCAAAACAGCCATTCAGCGTATGCAAGCTGCGCTGCGAGAGTTTGTGGTGCATGGTGTAGTAACGAATATTGACTTCATGCAATCCGTTTTGGCGCACGAAGATTTTGCAAATGGCAAAGTCTCCACAAGATGGGTTGAAAAAACTCTGGAGTCGGACAGCTTGCTATCCAATATGCGGGAGCAAGCTCCCGCGCTCCAGAGTCTTATCGCCGCCGCGCTCGCAGACCTAACAATCGTCAATCGTCAATCTGAAATCGTCAATCGAAATGAGTCTGATCCGTACAGTCCATGGAAAAGTCCGAGCGGGTTTAGGATAGGACAATGAGTACGCTTCTCCAAATATTCGAAACAACAGTAATGGAAGAGTTTGTCTTCCTGCAAAAGAATTTTGGTTTTAATATAACAAAAGCGTCAGATTATCTTTTTGTTGCTAAATCATCAAATTGTCATGTGGTAATAGATTTTGATAAGAATGTTATTGGATGTTGGATTGAACGATTAGATGTCCCACTAAAGCATCCTGATCGGGGATTTGCAGTCGAATGGATCGCTAAGAGTTTGGGTTATCAGGATGATGAATTGAGATTCCTAACAACCGAAGAATCAATAAAACGACAAACCCAGTTACAAGCTAGATTGCTAGGGGAATATTGTACTCAGTTTTTACAAGGGAATTTCTCTGGCTGGCAACAGGTGTTCGAATACATTAATGAACAAAGAAAATTAGAGGAGGAAAGAATAGCGAGAGAAGAATTTGAGGTATTTCTTTCTGAAACAAGACAGGAAGCCGAATCTTCATGGCTAAAGAGGGATTATGCAAGAGTTATCACGCTTTTTGAAACCATGGATGAATTCCTAACGCCATCTGAGAGAAAAAAACTTGAATATTCCAAAAAACATCTTTGATGGAATCATACAAAGGATTCCAAATGGGACGCCTATGATTTCACTCATCATATTGATCTTGGTCGCGGCAATAATAACAATCACCAGTTTCAGGCGAGTTCCTGGTATTGGCGTGATCGCCGCGCTGGTGATCATTGGTCTTCTTATTTGGCTCAGAGGGGATGGATTAATTACGTTGGGCTTTTTTCCTCCAGAGAATTGGGGAATGACCATTTTATCGAGTTTCCTGCTCGGCATCGCCATACAATTTGTATCCACGCTCATCCTTGAGCCATTCTCGGATAAAGTGACCAACAGCACAACAGATCATTCTCTATTTGAGGGCTTGCGTGGGAATCTAAAGAACTTCTTGTTCCTGTTGGTGACGGTCTGGGTACTGGTTGCATTTCTGGAGGAGATCATCTTCCGTGGCTACATGATGGGTGATATTGCTGAGTTGATCGGAACATCGAAGCCTGCACTCGCGGTCAATTTGATTTTGAGTTCCACGTTGTTTGGGCTGGCACATTGGTATCAAGGGAAAAGCGGAGCGTTGAGTACAGGCATCATCGGCGCGGTACTTGGGATTCTGTTCATCACCAGCGGATTCAATCTCTGGCTTCCAATCCTTACTCATGGCTTTATTGATACGGTCGGGCTATTCCTGATTTATATCAACGCGGATAAATTCCTAAAAGAGCGCGTGAAAATGTTCTCATGAAAATCACTTTTGATACTCAAACCCTTGAACTGACACCTTCTGGCTCAGGAAAATCTTATCGCGTCGGCATTGGCGATAGAACTGTTGATGTCGAAATTATTCACGCCGAAAGCGGAAAGCTTGATTTACTGATTGATGGTCAACGCGTAACTGCTTACGTTTCATCCGATGGCGCGAGACGTTGGGTAACAGTCAATGGGCAAACTTTTGTGTTGACCAAATCGTCGGATGCGAAGCGGAGGGGCGCGGGGCATGATCACGCGTCCGAATTGGCCGCGCCGATGCCAGGTCAGGTAAGAGGCGTGAATGTCAGTGAGGGAGATGTGGTCACAAAGGGTCAGACTCTTTTGGTGCTCGAAGCGATGAAGATGGAAATCCGAATCCAAGCGCCGCGGGATGGTGTGATTAAAAAGTTATTTGTGAATCAAGGTCAAACCGTTGAGCGTGAGCAAATCCTGGTAGAGATTGAGGAAAGTTAGAAGGAGAAACTTATGGCTGAAATCGAATTGCGAGAAGTGCCGTTCTTTAGCGAAATGGATGAACAGGAAGTGGCAGACATCCGCGCCATTATGCAGGAGATGAAATTCAAGCCGGGTCAAGTCATCATTCGCGAAGGCGAGACAGGAGATCTGTTTTATGTGATCACTGAAGGACATGCCGAGATCATCATTCGTGATGCAGATGGGGCAGAACTGCTCTTACACGAAGCGGG
>JAKEFL010000126.1 GCA_022616105.1 Anaerolineae bacterium
GAGTCCTTTGTGTTTAAAAATGAATCGCAGCGAAGTTCTTTCCTCTCTCAAAGAAAACCCCAACGTTTCTGTGCTGATTATTGGTGGGGGCATCAATGGCATTGGCACGTTCCGTGACCTCGCGTTAAATGATGTGGATGTATTACTTGTCGAGCGCGGGGATTTTTGCTCGGGCGCGTCCTCTGCTTCCTCCCACATGGCACATGGGGGCATTCGTTATCTTGAGAACGGAGAGTTTCGTCTCGTACGCGAAGCGGTGCAGGAACGAAATCGCTTATTACAGAACGCGCCGCATATCGTCAAGCCTCTTCCTACAACCATCCCCATATTCAAACGATTCTCTGGTTTGCTCAATGCACCACTGAAGTTTCTGGGAATGCTGGATAAACCATCAGAGCGCGGTTCATTGGTGATCAAAATCGGATTGATGATGTACGATGCGTATTCAGGTGCCCAGGGCTCACAGCGTGTGGTGCCCAAGCATCAATTCATGTCACGTAACGAATCGCTCACAAAATGGAATCAATTGAATCCTGAAATTGTCAACACAGCGACCTATTATGACGGAGCGATCTTAAGACCCGAACGTCTTGCGATTGAATTGGTGCTTGATGCAGAGGCGCATAACCCGAATGCTCATGCGCTCAATTACATGACCATGGTGGGCGGGAGCGAAGATACAATCATCCTGCGCGATGAACTCACAGATGAATCTTATGATGTGCGCCCAAAGCTGGTTATCAACGCGGCAGGCTCCTGGATCGATTCCGCCAATCGCAAACTTGGTCTCTCTACACGTTTCATTGGCGGGACGAAAGGTTCACATATTATTCTAAATCATGACGAATTGCGAAAAGCCATCGGCGATCACGAATTTTATTTCGAAAACAAGGATGGCCGCCTAGTGCTGATCTATCCATTATTTGACTGCGTGCTTGTCGGAACAACAGATATTTCGATGGAGAATCCAGACGAAGCACGTTGTACGGATGAGGAAGCAGATTATTTTCTGGGTATGATCAAGCGCGTCTTTCCAAACTTGAAGCTGTCTCGGTCAAACATTGTTTTTCGATACTCGGGCGTTCGTCCGCTGCCTCATTCCTCTGCAAAAACGACTTCTCAGATTTCGCGGGACCATAGCATTGAAGTCGTCAGTGGAGATTGGACGAATCTGACTTTTCCGGTGTATTCCCTGATTGGCGGCAAGTGGACATCATTCCGTGCATTTGCTGAGCAGGTGACTGATAAAGCGCTCGCGCATCTTAATTTGCCGCGTAAAAAAGATACACGCTCGCTTCCCATCGGTGGAGGGCATGGCTACCCGCGTGATCCCACAGAATTGAAACGCCAGATCGAAAGCCTCTCCGCATGGACGGGTGTCACGCGAGAAAGATTGAAAGTGTTATTTGAGCGTTATGGCACGCGCGCCGAGGCTGTTGCAACTTATATGAATGGCGGCACTGACTTTTTTCTCAAAACGATGCCCGATACTTCGCGCCGCGAGATCACCTTCCTTGTGCAGCATGAAAAGATATTCCATCTTGATGACTTTGTATTGAGGCGTTCCATGCTGGCGATGCTTGGGCACCTCACTCGCGAAATGATTGATGAACTTGCAGAGGTCGTGAGCAGTGCGCTCGGCTGGGACGCGGAACAGCGAGCAGCCGAAGTGGCGCGTACGGTCTCCATATTGGAGGACAGGCATGGGGTCGTCCTCCCGAAACATCATCGGGACGATATGAGCAGAGACGAAGGATGAGGCGGGTATAATGTCGCCCGTATGAATCTATCCATTGTTGTTCCAGTCTATCGCGGTGAAACGTTAATCGAGCCTTTGGTTGAACAATTGGCAATGGCTTTGCCTGGGCTTGCAAAAAAATATGAGGTGCTCCTTGTCAATGATGGCAGCCCGGACGATAGTTGGACTCAGATCGAGCGCCTATCCAAAACATACAAGTGGGTGCGCGGCATCCGTTTGATGCGTAATTACGGACAGCACAATGCTACACTCTGCGGCGTGCGGCTTGCACAATATGAAGTGACGATAACAATGGATCAGGATTCGCAACACCCGCCCGAAGAAATTTCAGTGTTACTTGCAAAACTGGAAGAAGGTTTTGATGTCGTGTACGGCGCGCCGAAGAAATTGCCGCAAGGATTCATCCGCAACCTGCTCACTGCGAATATCAAACGGATTCTTGCGTACGTCATGGGTATCCCTTCGGTGAAGAATATTTCTGCATTCCGCGCCTTTCGGACCGAGTTGCGCTCTGCATTTGCAAATTTTCAAAGCCCCACACTGACAATAGATGTTTTGCTTTCGTGGGGAACGACGCGTTTTACTTCGGTGGAGGTTGAGATTGGTGAAGCAGGGCAATCGAATTATAAATTCAGCGCGCTGGTGAAAGCCGCCATATTAATTCTAACGGGCTATAGCACACTGCCTTTGCGCCTTGCCAGTTGGATCGGTTTCGCAATGACTCTTTTTGGGCTGGGCGTATTCGTTTATGTATTGGTTATATATTTCACGCTGGGCAGCCTGCCTGGGTTTCCGTTTTTGGCGTCTCTCATCGCATTGTTAAGTGGCGCGCAACTTTTTGCTCTGGGCATATTTGGTGAATATCTGGCGCGCATGTTTGATAGAAGCATGGACAGACCGACATATGTCATTCAAGAGACGGCGGGGAAGTGAACGTCGTTATTTTACAGCCATCCTATATTCCCTGGCGCGGCTACTTCGATCAAATCCGCCGTGCTGATCTGTTTATCTTTTATGATGATGTGCAATACGATAAGCATGGCTGGCGCAATCGCAACCAGATCAAGACCGCACAAGGCAGGCAGTGGCTCACCATCCCAGTTCATAGCAAGGGTGTGACGGAGGGAATTCCTATCAACCAGGTGAAGATCGACTGGTCGAAGCCGTGGGCAGGGAATCATCTCAAGGCTCTTACATTTGCATACAAGAAGACCCCGTACTTCGCTGCTTACGCCCCATGGCTTGATTCCGTTTACAATCGCCGCGAGGACCTTCTGGCAGATTTCACCATCTGGCTGACGATTGAGATCGCGCGCGAAATTGGGATTTCTCATACACAATTCATGCGCTCATCTGAAATCCCGAATATCACTGGTCAGAAGACAGATCGTTTGATCCAAATCCTGCGGCACGCGGGAGCAGCTCATTACATCAGCGGACCTGCTGCGAAGGATTATATCGAGAGTGAAAAGTTCGATGCGGCGGGTATCACGCTTGAGTTTATGGAATACAATTACCCTGAATATCCGCAGTTGCATCCGCCGTATGATCCCTATATAACAATCCTGGATCTGATGTTTATGACAGGCAGCCGGGCGTTGGAATATTTCCCATCTGCTTTGCTCAAGCCGCCATCCTTTGCGAAGCATCCCCGTGGGACGGCGGCGGGGGCGCGAGAATCATTACCAGTTAGCACAGAGGAGAAATGAGTATCGACGAAACTCAAAAGAAATTGAACGAATATTTTTCAGAAAAGCTGGAAGAGTTTGGCGCAACACCCAAAGGTGTAGATTACAACGGGACTGAATCACAAGCAAGCCGTTTTGACCAACTCGTGAAGGTCATCAACCCTTCCCAGCCGTTCTCTGTTATTGATTATGGAAGTGGCTACGGCGCGATGTTTGATTTCCTAAAAACAAAAGGCTGGCGGTTTGAATACTACGGCATAGACCTGATCGAAAAAATGGTCATTGCGGGGCGTGAAGCACATAAAGATTATTCCAACGCGCACTTCACTACCGATGAACGCGAAGTCCCTATAGCAGATTATCTGCTGGCAGGTGCGATCTTCAACATCAAACTGGATGAGTCGTATGAAAGCTGGCAGGAATTTGTATGCGAGACTTTACTGCATATGAATTCCCTCTGTTCAAAAGGCTTCTCTTTCAATATGCTCACCCAATACTCGGATGCTGACCGAATGGCACAACGCCCGGATTTGTTTTATGGTGACCCGTTATTTTTCTTTGATTTCTGCAAACGCAACTTCTCTCGCAATGTTGCACTCCTGCATGATTATGGCTTATACGATTTCACTATACTGGTCCGCAAGAATGTTTAACTCACATGCTCCAGCAGGGTCTGTGACCCTGCTGCTTCCCTGCAAAACACGGCGGTCGGAGACCGCCTTTGAGCAGGATTGTGTAAGGTGAGTAAATTATTTCATGCGAATTGCCCAAGCGCCACGCGCATCTGCTATTCTCTACCACGTGCTGGTCAGCCAAACGGAGACGCATCCCTGGCTCCTGCCCGCTAACATTTGCCCCATTGTTCCCATCACATTCTTCAAAGCACGTGTCCCGTTTGAGTTTGTAGACGTTTCAGGCGAGACTCTGCATATGGACTTGGAGGAGGCTGAGGCGTTATTAAAGAAGCGCAAATATGGGGGATTGTTATATGCCCATACCTATGGCGAATCATCCACGCCGAATGAATTTTTCCTAAATGCCAAAATCCTCGCTCCTGAATTGTTGATTCTCGATGACCGCTGCCTCTGCATCCCAGACCTTGAGCCTGATACCGATTCACCCGCTGATGTGACTCTATACAGCACAGGCTACGCCAAGATCGTCGAATTGAATTTTGGCGGCTATGCGTTGATGAAAGAAGATATTTCATATCAGCCTGTACATTTACCCTTCACTCCTCAAGAACATGAGGAATTGGAGAAGGCTTATAAAGAGTCCATTTCAAAACGTGACAGGTTTGCCTATCATGATACAAACTGGCTGGAAACCAATTCTGATTTACCTGCATGGTATGATTATCGCCAGCAAATTGAAATGCACATGAACGACTCTCTTGGACAGCGCGGAACGTTGAACCAAATTTATTCAGGTCAATTACCTTCTGAGATCCAGTTACCTCAGGTATATCAAACATGGCGTTTCAACCTCCGTGTGAAAAACAAGAAGCGTATTTTGGATGCGATCTTTAATGCAGGATTATTTGCCAGTTCACATTATGCTTCACTGGCGGGGATCATGGCTGATGGTCAAGCGCCAAATGCTGAGAAACTGGCAGATGAAGTTATTAATTTATTCAACGATCATCATTTCAGCGCGGAACAGGCTGAACAAGTTTGTGCAATTATTGTGGAGAATCTCTCTTGGAACTAAGAGTTGATTTCAATCGCCCCATCACGGTTGGCAACGAATTTGAGTACATGCGCCAGGCAATCGAAAACATGCACATCTCTGGCGATGGTCCTTTCACGAAGAAATGTCATGCTTTGTTCGAGCAGGAGCTTGGTGTGCCGAAGGTTTTGCTGACCACCTCCTGCACACATGCGCTGGAGATGTCTGCCATATTGCTGGACATCCAACCCGGCGATGAAGTCATCATTCCTGATTTTACTTTTGTCTCAACGGTGAATGCGTTCGTTTTACGCGGCGCCACACCTCGTTTCATTGACGTTCGGCCGGATACCCTTAATCTGGATGAGTCCAAGCTGGAAGCTGCGATCATGCCTCGCACGAAAGCCATCCTGCCTGTGCATTATGCGGGCGTCGGCTGTGAAATGGACTCCATCATGGAGATCGCGGGTCACCGCAACATTGCAGTTGTCGAAGATAACGCGCATGGATTGTTTGGAAAGTATAAAGGGAAATTGCTTGGAACGTTTGGCTCAATGGCTTCACAATCGTTTCACGAGACAAAGAACTTCACCAGTGGCGAAGGCGGCGCGCTTCTCATCAATGATCAAAATTTAATCGAGCGCGCTGAGATCATACGCGAAAAAGGGACGAATCGCTCGCGCTTCTTCCGCGGCCAGGTGGATAAATATACCTGGGTGGATATTGGTTCCTCCTATCTGCCTTCAGACATGCTGGCTGCGTTTTTATTTGCCCAGCTTGAACAACGGGAGAAAATTCAACTGCATCGCAAACAAGTTTGGAAGACATATGCTACAGGACTCAAAGATTGGGCTGCCGCGCACGATGTGAGATTGCCTTATATCCCCGATCATTGTGAACAGGCTTATCACATGTTCTACATGCTATTGCCCACACTGGAACTTCGTCAGAAATTAATCTCTTACTTGCGCGAGCGTGGCATTTACAGCGTTTTTCATTATCTTCCTTTACACCTTTCGGATATGGGACAGAAGTTTGGCGGCAGGGAGGGCGATTGCCCTGTAACTGAATGTATCAGTGACCAGTTGATCCGCCTCCCATTTCATAACGCCCTCACAAGCAGTGAGCAGGAAATCGTGATTGAAGCAATTCGGGAGTTTCCTTTTTGATGAATTCCAATATGCTCAAGCCGCCGGGAGCCTGGAAACGCGAAAACTGGCTTTCTGCGATTCTTGTCATCCTCGTCACTTTGCTGACGTATGCTCCGTTGATCTCACAGTTGGGTTTCTATCGTGATGACTGGTACTTGATCTGGGTGGCTCAGTATCAGGGTTCTGAGGGGATCATTGCATTATTCAGAGGAGATCGCCCTCTCTTCGGGTGGTTGTACGCACTGGATTATTTGTTGTTGGGGGATGCACCGCTTGGCTGGCATATTTTGGGATTGATGATCAAGATCATTACTGCGCTGGGAACATTATGGCTGCTGCGGAGCCTCTGGCCGCAGCACAGGCTGGAAACAACCTTGATGACCCTTTTGTATGTGGTCTACCCGGGTTTCTTTCAGCAGCCCAATGTGGGGACGTTCATGAATCATTTCATGGCTTACGCTGCTGCAATATTCTCATTGGCTTGCACGGTTCAGACATTAAAAACGAATTCTGCATGGAGCCACTCTGTATATTCATTCCTCGGGTTGGCTCTGGCGGCTTTCTATATTTTTACTTATGAAGCGCTGATCGGAATGGAAGCTGTGAGGCTGTTGCTCATTGGATATTTTTACTACAGACAAAATGCATCAAATTGGAAGACCACGATTCGCAATACACTAATCAGGCTTTCTCCCTACCTGCTGCTTGCGCTTGGTTTTGTATTGTGGCGTCTGTTTGTTTTCCAAGCCACGCGACGTTCCACGCGCGTGGATATCCTGGTGGATGAATATCTATCCTTCCCGTTGCATAACGCCGCGCGGTTGATCCTTGAAACACTCAAGGATTTGTTTGAAACGTCCATTCTTGCATGGGGGGTGCCTTTTTACCAGTTTACGGTTCATGCTGAGTATCGCGTTTTGGCTCAGGCATTGGTGCTGGCTCTTATGGTGGTCATTCTCACAGGTGGCTATTGGTTCCTGTCACGGAAACAGGCTGCAGCTGTGTCAGAGGCGGATCCATATCCATACGCAGGGCGTGACTGGCTTATTCTAGGTGCGGCGAGTGTGATAGTTACCACAATTCCCATCATCGCTGCCGGACGCGATGTTTTCTTTAGCCTGCAATTTGATCGTTATACGTTTCAGTCAATCTTAGGCGTGGTCTTGTTCGTGGGCGGATTCATTTTTTACATCTTAAGAGATAGGTTTCGCTGGGTACTGTTAGGCGCTTTATTTGTTTCGGGTGTGACCACTCAATTTCTTAGCGCAGATTACTACCGCGATTTTTGGGCGTTTCACCGCAATATGATATGGGAGCTTTCCTGGCGCGCGCCTCATATTGAGGACAGAATAACCGTGATCTTTAATATGCCTCAAGATTACGGATTCGCAGAGGAGTACGAAGTGTGGGCTCCGCTTAACCTGGTTTATTATCCCAACGAGCCGCTCAAATTGACCGGGCAAATCATGCTTGATGAGCTATGGGTGGACATGGCGCGCGGTACACAGGAAGACCGCCTCATCCGGGATACAATCTCAGTACAACGCGATTATGGAAAAGTTATTATTCTCTCCAAGCCCACACCTCTTGCCTGCCTGCATGTCCTCGATGGTGGACGATCAGAGCAGGCGGTATCAGAGCCACCCGAAGTGCGTTTTGTTGCGAAATATTCCAATGTTGAATGGATCGATACAACTGGCGCGCCTGCAATCCCTTCACGTGCGATCTTCGGCGTTGAGCCGCCGCATGACTGGTGTTACTTCTATCAAAAAATTGATCTGGCTCGTCAGCGAATGGATTGGCAGGCTGCGGCTGAGCTGGCAGACCAGGCAAGATCACTTGGTTTGTCGCCAAAAGATACCTCGGAATGGCTGCCAGCCCTGGAAGCCTATATCCATGTGGGTGATACAAAAAAAAGCAGGCAAATCGCCCGTTTGATCCGAGTCAACAGGTACGTATATACAGGGCTTTGCGAACAAATGAAGGCATTACAAGGTCAGCCTGCGGATTATGATCGTGACTTATTGCGAAATACGCTCTGTAAGGCAGATTAGGTCAGAGTCTGTATGCAAATTAAGACTATGTCACTCTGAGCGGAGCGAAGAGTCTCGGTTTAAGTTATTTGAAGGCAAAATCTGAGATTCTTCGTCGCTCTGCTCCTCAGAATGACATGAAAAAGAATTTTGCATACACATTCTAGCAAAAAGGGTATTCAAGGGGTGGTAGAATAATTCTGATGATTCCCGAGCATAAAACAACAGTTGATCTGGTAATTCCAGTTTTTGAAGAAGCGGGTGTGATCGAACAAATATATGGAAAGATCCGCGCAGTGGTGGATGGACTCCCTTATGACTTTCATGTTTTTTTAGTAAATGACGGATCCCGCGACGGGACGGCTGATTCGCTTCGAGTCATCGCAGACGAAGATCCGCGCGTGACCGTCCTCTCTTTCAGCCGCAACTTTGGGCATCAAGCGGCGCTGACAGCCGGCCTCGATCATTCAATGGGAGATATCGTCATCACATTGGATGGTGATGGGCAGCACCCTCCCGAAATGATCCCGCAAATGATCGACCTGTGTAAGCAGGGATATGACATTGTCCAGGCACAACGTATCGAAGATGGCCGCGCATTTTCGTTTAAGCAAACGACATCTTCAGCTTTTTATAAATTGATCAATGCAATCAGCGGGACTCATATCGAACCCGGTGCGGCAGATTTTCGCGCCTTGAACAGGCAGGCTGTGGATGCCTTGAAATCCATGCCGGAGTATCATCGTTTTCTGCGCGGCATGATCTCGTGGATGGGGTATCGGAGTGTGATCCTGCCTTATCACGAAACGCGCCGTATGGCAGGCAGGTCGAAGTATTCGTTCGGCAAAATGTTCCGCCTTGCGATGGATGCACTCTTTTCGTTCTCACTTGTGCCCCTTTATATTGGCATGACGTTGGGAGGCATATTGCTCTGCCTTGCCGCGGCGCAGATCATCTATGTGCTTTCGTTTTGGTTTACAGGGCATTCATCGGAACTGGTCGCGGGATGGAGTTCACTTATGTCTGTGACATTGGTGATCGGTGGCATGGTGATGATATTGCTTGGGTTTATCGGGGTGTATGTTGGGTACATTTTTCAGGAAGTTAAAAAGCGGCCTGTATACTTGTTGAAGAAGGATGAGAAATGAGTTCAACTGAAAAGCCGATTTATCACTTTGTCTTTCTGCGTCACGGCGAGTCTGTAGGGAATGTGGAGTCGCGCTGGCAGGGACAATCCGATTATCCGCTAACGGAAAGGGGCCGTGCACAGGCACAGGCATTGGCAAAGCGCTGGCAGGAGGAGAAGGCAAAGTTTGATCTGGTGATCACCAGCCCGCTTATCCGCGCGAAAAATACGGCAGAGATCGTTGCTTCTGCGCTGGATGTCAAAGTGGAGGCTGATCCGCTTTGGATGGAACGCAATGTTGGCGAGATGACCGGCTTGACGATAGATGAGATTCGACTGCGCCCGCGGCCCACGTTTGTTACCCCGTATGACACAATCGGCGGAGTAGGAGAAGGCGACTGGGTTTTATTCCTGCGTGCCGGGCAGGCATTGCATAGTTTGTTGCGGCGGCCTGCTGGTCGCTATCTCATTGTTTCGCATGGAGGTTTGCTGAATCAACTGATGCATGCGATTGTAGGCATTGCCCCTCATGCAGACCCCTCTGGTGTGCGATTCCGGTTTGATAACACTGCGTTTGCGCGTGTATTTTATTTATCGCATCAGCATCGCTGGGCAATTGAAACGCTCAATGATCATGTCCATTTGAAATCTCTAAATACTAACGGAGACCCTAAAGGTCTTTAAGACCTTTAGGGTCTTTACTTGTTCTTGATGCGGTTGCACTGCGTGAAGGCAGGCGACAGAACTTTCGTGAAGTACTGCTAATCAATAGGCTATGGCAGAATCCTCCAACTACAGTAATGGAAAATTTAAAGTATTAACTTTTGGCGCGGGCGCAATCGGGACATACATCGGTGGCAGCCTCGCGCTTGCGGGTCATCAGGTTGTGTTTTTGGAAAGAGTTGCTAAGGTTGAAGAGTTACGAGTACGTGGATTGCGGTTGGACCTGACTTTGGATGAAAGAAGAAAGCACGCCCTGAGCGGAGTCGAAGGGACGAAAGAGGCGTTTCGTGTTGACCCATCTTCGTTTGTGATTGTCCCCTCTTTGGAAGAAGCGCTTCGCTATGGACCTTTTGACGCGGGTTTGTTTGCCCTCAAATCTTTCGACACTCGAGCCGCACTGGATAACGTCAAGCCATTTGCAGATAAGATACCTCCCATTCTATGCTTGTCAAATGGTGTATCAAATGAAGACACGATTGCTGACGCACTTGGAAAAGATAAAGTCATTTATGGTACAGTGACAACTGCTGTTGGTCGTCGCGGCGCGGGCGATATTGTTTTGGAGAAATTGCGTGGTGTTGGCATCGCCAAAGGGCATATATTATCCGAGAAACTTGTTGCGGCTTTTGACAAGGCTTATCTCAATGCAAAGTTATTCGAGGACGCCGCGAGCATGAAATGGTCGAAGATGCTGACGAATCTGATTGCAAACCCGACCTCCGCGATTTTGGATATGGCTCCCGCTGAAATCTTTGCGAATAAGGATTTATATAAACTTGAAATTGATATGTTGAAGGAATGCCTGGCAGTGATGAAAGCGCAGGGACTCAATGTCCTTGATCTGCCCGGTACACCCGTGCGCGCATTGGCGTTTGCGACAAAATTGCCATTGTGGTTATCAAGACCCTTATTGAGCCGCGCGGCAGGTGCCGGGCGCGGTGGCAAGATGCCATCCTTTCATATTGATCTACATTCGGGCCGCGGCAAAAGCGAAGTGGAATATCTGCATGGCGAGGTCGTGTGTGCCGGAGAAAAGTTCGGCGTGCCAACACCGGTAAATAAGGTACTTACAGAAACACTATTGGCTCTGGTGAATAAACGGATTCCGTTGGATGAGTTTGCGCGGAAGCCAGAGAAATTACTTGAAAAATTTAAGCGTGCTCAAGCTGCCGCCTAGAGCACAAAGTTCACCGGTGGTTGAGCAGGGCTGGTGGTTGAGTAGCGAGCGCACTTTGCGAGCGTATCGAAACCAAGCCCGTATCGAAACCACCAGTAACAACTAAATGTAAACTTGAAAGTGGTGGTTTCGATACGCCCCTCGACTTGCACTCGGGGCTACTCAACCACCGGATTTGAATGGTTATGAAAGAAATCAATCTTTAAGCATGCTCAAGCCGCCGTCCTTCACCTGCATGATTTGCCAAGCAAATCACACGCAGGTGCAAGTGTGCGAAGCATCCCCGTGGGACGGCGGCGGGGACGCCGCCTAAAGCATAATAATAAAAAGTTTGCGCACAAGCCGGAGAAATTGTTAGAAAAGCTATCTTGAAAATCACGGTGGTCGAGTAGAGCCGAACAACGTGAGGCTCGTATCGAGACCACCAAATAAGCAGAATAATTTTGTTGCATGTTGGTCTCGATATGCCCTTCGACGAACACTCAGGGCTACTCGACCAACGAGTGTAAATGGTTATGAAAGAAATCAATCTCGTTCCCCCTCGAGACAAAGTCGAAATCCATCTGCCCGATGGGCGCGTGCTGTCGGGTCCGCGTGGGGCGAGGGTGGGGGAGTTCCTTTCCGCGATGGAACATGACTCGCAGCTTGTCGCGGCAATTGTCAATGGGGATTTGCGTGAACTGACCTATCCCATTGAGTTGGAATCGCGTGTCGAGCCGGTGACTCTTTCCTCGCCCGATGGTGGGCGTATTTACCGTCGCTCTCTCACCTTTTTGCTCGAGATGGCATTCACAGATTTATTCCCGGATGCAACCCTCTATGTGGATCATTCGGTCGCGTCGGGTGGGTATTACTGCCAGGTAACGGGACGCAGCCCCTTATCCGATTCTGAGATCGAATCGCTTAAATCCCATATGCAAAAATTGGTCGAAGACGATCTCCCTTTCGAGCGGAAGGAAGTCCCATTGCAGGAAGCCATCGAATATTTCCGTTCGCGCGGCTATGAAGATAAAGTCCTGCTGTTGAAATATCGTCGCAAGAATTATCTCACGCTGTATCGACTCGGCGAGCGCATGGATTATCTTCACGGGTACATGGTTCCATCAACAGGTTATTTGCATGTGTTTGATCTCGTATATACAAAGAGCGGGTTTACATTGCGATACCCGCGCAGGCATACGCCCAATCAACTCCTGCCAATGCCTGAGTATCCGAAATTGCTTGGGACATTCCTTCAATACGGTGATTGGCTTGCCAAACTAGGGATTGAAAACGTGGGCGCGCTGAATGAGGCAATTGATGCGGGCCGCGCAGCTGAGATCGTGCTGGTATCTGAAGCTTTTCATGAACAGCGTCTTTCGCAGGTGACGCGGCAAATCGCGGATCAGATCGAGCATGCGCGTTTGATCATGGTCGCGGGTCCGTCATCCGCAGGCAAGACCACATTCTCGCGCCGGCTCACGGTGCAATTGCTCGCGCTTGGTATTTCTCCGTTCCCGCTCGAACTCGATAATTATTTCCTCGACCGCGACAAAACACCTCTCGATGAACATGGCCAGCCTGATTTCGAATCCATCGAAGCGCTGAGTCTGCTTTCACTTGCAGAACATTTGGAAAGACTGATCCGTGGTGAAGAAGTCCAATTGCTGCGTTACAACTTCAGGACCGGGTTGAGCGAAGCGGGGGATGTGATCCAGCTCAAAGACGGACAGCCACTTATCATCGAAGGGATTCATGGACTCGACCCGCGCCTGATCCCAGCCAACCTTCAGAACGAAGTGTTTCGGATCTACATCTCGGCTCTGACTCAGTTGAACCTGGATCGCCACAACCGCGTCTCCACCACTGACACGCGTCTCATCCGCCGCATTGTGCGCGATGCACGCGAACGCGGTTATTCTGCCGCGCAAACCATTTCACGCTGGGAGTCGGTGCGACGCGGCGAGAAGCGGCATATCTTCCCGTTTCAGGAGAATGCGGATGTGATGTTCAACTCCGCGCTTGTCTATGAACTGGCTGCGCTCAAGCCGCAGGCTGAACCTTTGCTGAGGCAAGTGCAGCATGGCACACCTGAGTACATTGAGGCAAGGCGATTACTGGCTTTTCTTGAATGGTTTCTGCCTCTTGATATAAGTTTTGTGCCAGAGACCTCGATCTTGCGCGAATTTCTTGGGGGTTCGATACTGAAGGATTTCAGGATTTGGAAGAATAAATAAACCCTCACCCTGCCCTCTCCCAGCGGGAGAGGGGGAAGCCGTCCCTATTAGGAACTGTCATCATCGGGGTAAGGGAAGATTTTTGAATTCAATTAGTTCTCATGTGGTTTGAGATGCTAATGTGTATTTGTTTGCGCCTCTCACATACAACCACGCGCCCAGCAAAATGGATGGCAGGACTGTGATCGCCAGCATGGGATAATACCAACCAGGCTGGTTCGCGTATTCTGGCGAGGGAGGAGTCACCGAAACTGCATAACCTGTAATCACTGCAAAGATTGCCATCAACACACCCAACACAGCCGCGTGCGTGAATGGACGAGCAGGAGCCAGCCGCGCTACGACATACCCGCCAATAACAGCGTATGCACAACCATAGATGACATTGAAAACCACCCATGCGATATTTTCGGCTGTGTATGATTCCGGAAATAGCACCCCTAGTGCAGCAATCGTAATACCTGTCAATAGTGCCGAAACAAGGTAACCAGCAATGACCGCGCCAATGCTCTGGAGGATTGATTTGAATTTGTTCATGGAGGTATTCCTTTCTGTCGGCATTCTAAGACAGAAAGGCAGCTTTCTCGAAAAGAAGAGACATACTCTTGACTTTTAGATTCCGCCTCAAGAATAGAAATATAAACATTTAATTCAATGTGGGAGGGCTTCTTGGGTGCCTATGCCTTTACAGGACTATATGTTTTGAAGCTGCTGACGTATTAAGGTACTTAACTTCTGCACAACTTCATTAAATGTTGTGGGAGGCAACTTGCAACCAAATTCTGCTTTCCTTGCCTTCCAATCAAGACTTTTCACCTGGTCAGATAAGATTGCTCCACTGATTTCCAGCCCATCGGGTATTAAAACTTCAAAAGGATATCCTTTAACTTGACTTGTAATGGGGCAGAGGATAGCTAAACCAACTTTCCCATTATATGCGGCTGGTGATAAAACTAACGCAGGTCGTCGCCCTGCCTGCTCATGCCCCGCTTGTGGATTAAATGTTATCCAAACAATGTCACCGCTTTCAGGGATATATGCCATAGGTTCACCAAATTTCGTTTCCTACCGCAGGACCAGTATCAACTTCATGACGGATATTCTTTTTGTTGATACCGGCTATTAATTCTTCCAGTGTCCAGCTTGGTGCTTCGACGGGCGTAATGATAATTTGACCTTCGATAATAGTAATTTCCACGAAGGAATCATTCTCCAACTGTGCGTCACGGGCAAATGCCTTGGGTATTCGTACAGCAAGGCTGTTGCCCCATTTTTGAACTTTTGTGAGCATAGGGTTCTCCTGTCTGTATCTACAAAAAAGATACACCTTTTGGCTCGATTAGTCAAGTGCTTTTTCAAACCACTGGCGATTACAACTCCTATGAGCCAAACGGACAGCTACAAATGACAGTTCGGTTTACGACTTCTTGCGGCTAACTTTATAGCAGGCAAGGATGTTGCCTGAGCCTTGCCATGTACGAGTGTGAATGAGTTTCAGTGACACTTGCGGGCGTCCTTCGAATAGCGGTGTACCCGCGCCTGCGATCAATGGAAAAAACGTAAGGTGCAGTTCGTCAACCAAATCATAGACCAGCAGATGATTCCAGAGCGTGCGGCCCGCAAACATGAAGATATCTCTGCCCGCCTGCTGTTTGAGCGCGGCAATCTCCCTATGCGCATCCGCGCGTTTGATGATGCGCGTATTATCCCAATGCCCTAATTCATCGGCGGTCAGATGATCCGAAACCACGACTTTCTCTATGGACTTGATCAGCCCCGCAAATTCACGTCTTATATCAGTGGCATTGGGATCAGTTAGCACGCCTGACCAATACTCCTTATTACCTAAAAATGAAGTGCGACCACTCAGCAGCAGGGTATCGGCGGCACGCATCCGTTCCGTATTATAGAAATCGAAGTTATCATCACCGGAGTAGTCTTCGTGGTAGTAGTCAAACAGGGAGTTGAGACTTTTGTCCTTATCTTCGTAGTAACCATCCAATGTGACAAAGTTGCTGACGATGAGTTTGCGCATGATACTGCTCCTTAGGCATAAAGCCGAGTGCGGGGCTTTGTTAGGCGTCAGCTCTTGGGGCTGCGGGTCGAACATTATGAGACAGCCGAGGCGCGCTCATAGATCTCGTCAATTTTCTTCAACTGCTCGTTACTCAAGAGACCAAACTCCAGCGCCTGAATATTTTCCTTCACTTGCGCCAGGGTCTTGAAGCCGGGAATGGGAATGGTGCGCTCGCTGCGAGTCCATATCCAAGCAAGGGCAATTTGAGTGAGGGTTCGTGGGTCGCCAACATCGGCGAACATCTTTTGCACTGCCTCAGCACGCTGGAGGTATTGCGCGGGCCGCTCCGCCCGCAAGTCCCAGCTGTGCCGCACATCGTTTTCCGGGAATGTGGTATCGGTTTTGAACTTGCCCGTTAACATACCCATGCCTAGCGGGGTTCGGTTGATACTAGCCAAATCGTGTTCCTCACAGATATTCAGTATCTGATACATGTTCAGTATTTGAGGCACACCGTCTGACATATTCATCATGTGCTGGATCGCCGTGCAGTGAGAACCCTGTGCGAACACGCGCACTCCATCAGGATTATCGGTGCTCCAGCCATACCAACGGATCTTGCCTTCCTCAACCAACTTTTCCAAAAAATCGCGTACTTCACCTGCTTTCTCTGGATCATAATCGCCCTTATGAAATTGGTAGAGGTCAATGTAGTCAGTCTTCAAGCGGCGCAGACTGGCTTCACATTCCTGACGGATGCGATTGAGGACATCCTCAGTTCGCGTGACGATACGTTTCTCGTCATCGATAATATAACCGAACTTCGTTGCGAGGATAAC
>JAKEFL010000127.1 GCA_022616105.1 Anaerolineae bacterium
GAGGCAGAGGCGCAGAAGGAAGGAATCGAACTGCGCGGCGGCATCCTTGAGATCATGAGCGAAGGCATAGGCTTTTTGCGTGCAACGAATTACAGGATCAGTGACCAGGATGTATACGTCTCACAGGCACAACTCCGCCGCCACGACCTGCGTGCAGGTGACCTTGTGATTGGGCAGGTTCGCCCGCCTCGTGAAAGCGAAAGACATTTCGGATTGTTAAAGGTCGAATCGATCAACGGTCTGGACCCTGAAGAGGCCTCCAGACGCCCGGTCTTTGAGACCCTTACACCCATCTTTCCAGACAAACGATTCGATCTCGAAACTGATCACGACACACTTGCCCCACGATTAATCAATCTGATCGCTCCGATAGGACGGGGTCAGCGCGGACTCATTGTTTCACCTCCGAAGGCGGGAAAAACAACAATCCTCAAGCAAATTGCGAACTCCGTTTCAACCAAATATCCAGATGTACATTTGATCGTTGCACTGATCGGTGAGCGCCCCGAAGAAGTGACGGATATGGACCGCTCAGTGGATGCCGAAGTAGTCGCCTCCACCTTCGACGAGCCGGTCACATCTCACGTGCGCACAGCCGAACTGGCATTAGAACGGGCTAAGAGATTGGTAGAGATTGGGCGTCACGTGGTAATCTTGATGGACTCGATAACCCGCCTTGCCCGCGCTTATAACCTTGTTGTAAATCCCTCAGGACGCACGCTTTCAGGTGGTATGGATCCCTCGGCGTTGTATCCGCCGAAACGCTTCTTTGGCGCGGCGCGAAACATCGAAGAAGGCGGCTCGTTGACCATTATCGCGACCTGCCTTGTGGATACCGGTTCACGTCTCGATGACGTTGTCTTTGAGGAGTTCAAAGGCACAGGCAATATGGAATTACATCTCTCTCGCAAATTACAGGAACGACGCATTTTCCCCGCTGTGGATATTGAACGCTCATCCACGCGTCGCGAGGACCTGTTGCTTGGTCCCGATTTGCTGCAGCGCGTCTGGCTGATGCGCCGCATGTACATTCAGATGATCTCTCCACAACCGCAAGGTGCAGGCATGGATCAATCTGTTGCAACTGAAGCAATTGTTACCCGGCTGGACCGGGCACGAAACAATCAGGAATTCCTTGAGAATCTTGGAAGAGATGCGTAATTTCGGTTTGTGCTAAATTATTTATCGAATGCCGAAACTTGTCTCATTCTTCAACAGCAATAAATTCAATATCATCAGTTGGTTTATCACAGCAGTTCTTGTAGTTGCCTTGATCGGTGGCGCGTTGATATGGAGACAATCCAAATCTACGCCGCAAGCCCTCGCTCCTCAGCCCACCGTAGCAGCAGATGAGAATCCGCCTGAGGTAAAGATGCCAGCTTTGGGGGGTCCTGAAGCGTTTTTGTCCATCGAACGCGAAATCCTGATCAAAACCAATGTCCCTGCCGATAAGCCGCGTTATGATATTGTTGATTATCGTGTCACGCGCGGCGACTCGATTTTTGCCATTGCGGAATCTTATGAACTTAAACCTGAAACAGTATTATGGGCAAACTATAACGTTTTGCAGGATGACCCACACAGCCTCAAGCCAGGGCAGGTTCTGACAATTCCGCCTACGGATGGCATTTATTATCAGTGGGGGGAAAATGATACGCTCGATACTGTTGCGCTTGAGTTCGAAGTGGAAACAGATAATATTCTCAATTACCCGGGGAATGATATTGATTTAACCGATCCCAAGGTTGAATCAGGCTCGTGGGTGATGATACCGGGTGGCAAACGTGAATTCGTGGTGTGGCTTGTACCGACAATAGCAAGCGGCGCATCGGGAACATCATCAACGAGTCAGAGTCTTTGCCCTGGGGGCGCCGTGGGCAGTGGTGGATTCGTATGGCCCGCGGATGCACATTCCCTTTCCGGTAATGATTATTGGTCCGGGCATCTCGGAATTGATATTGCCGCGGGTGAAGGCGCGGCAGTCTACGCGGCAGATAGCGGCGTCGTCACGATGGCGCAGGGCGGATATAACTATGGATACGGAAACGTAATTCAAATAGATCACGGCAATGGATATTCAACAGTTTACGCACACTTGAGCGTGATCGGTGTTGGTCAATGTGCAAGCGTGAGCGCAGGTCAATGGATTGGCTCCTCAGGCAGCACAGGAAACTCACAGGGCGCGCATCTGCATTTTGAGGTCCGTCAGAATGGGGGCTTTATCAATCCGTGGTTTGTGTTACCTTGATATATAAACTCTAAAGGTCTCGCAGACCTTTAGGGTTTTGATCTTCATGAATCCAAACGAACTCAATAAGGCTCTTTCAAAACTTCCACTGGGTGATATTAAATATTTTGAATCCATCGGTTCTACCAACGATGAAGCATTGGCATGGGCAGCAAACGACGCGAAAGATCTATCGCTGGTAATTGCGGATGAACAAACAGCGGGCCGCGGACGCCTTGACCGAAAATGGTTCACGCCTCCTGGCACTGCGCTTGCTTTTAGTTTGATCCTGCGTCCCACAACGGATGAAAGACCGCACCTCTCGCGGATTGTAGGCCTGGCAGCTCTTGCTGTGGCTGATGCCCTACGGACGCGGCGCCTCACACCTCAGATCAAGTGGCCCAATGATGTGCTTCTCCTGGGACATAAAGTAGCTGGGATTCTTGTCGAGTCAGTTTGGTCAGGAGAAGACATAGATTGTGTGGTCATTGGGGTTGGGATCAATGTATTGAAAGGTTCAGTTCCGCCCGCTGATCTACTGCATTTCCCCGCAACGTCTTTGGAAGATGAATTGGGTTATCCACCCGATCGCCTGGAAGTTCTGTTTGATATTCTTTCAAACCTGATCGATATGCGTCCACAGTTGGGCACAGAGGAGTTCCTGAATCGATGGGGGGAGGCTCTAGCATTTCTGGGGGAACAAGTTCAGATTGAAGTGGGAAGCGAACCTCCTATTCTTGGTCAGCTTCTTGGGTTGGAATCCGATGGAAGCTTACGTCTGCGTGACGGGCATGACAAGACCGTAGCAGTACGATTTGGGGATGTGCGCCTGCGTCCTTTGGCATGATATACTCTAAATCGAGGTAAAAAATATGTTTGATAATCTTCGTGACTCTGCTGAATCATCCTTCTATGAGGAGGAACCCAACGATCTCTATAAAGAACCGAAGCCGAATGCCGCTTCGCCCAGACGTCGAAGTAATCGAAGCAATGGACGTTTCCTGGGGATGAGCGCGCAACAAAGGTTTTTTGTTTCCTTGATGCTCATGTTTACGGTCTGCCTTGTCGGCACGCTGGCGATGTTCATATTAGGAAGGATGTCGCTGTTTTAACGAGTAAGCAATGTTATACAAAGCTAACGGCGAGCAACAAATGCTGCTCGCCGTTTTGATTCCATGCTTTATATCCGCTCGAAAGTTCAGGCGACAGTTGCGTGCAGCGTGTCGCCTGTCTTGACGCAGTGCAACTGCGTCAAGAACCGATGTTTTGATTGTTGCTATTTTATTCCAGCAGTTTAACTGCTGGAATAACTTATTTCGCTAAATCAACTGAGGTTGGGGTTCCTCTTTCTCTTCGCCATTCATGGATGCACCAGCTCTCTTCAAATCTTCTGCGGCAATGCGCGCTACTGACGCGACACTATCACCTGGCTGTGGCTTGATAAGGTGTACTCCCTTGGTAGCACGCCCAGCCTGCTTGACATCCTTGTTCTTGATACGGATCGCAACGCCATTGGAAGTAATGATCGTCAGGTCATCTGCTTTTTGAACGACGCGCGCCGAGACGATTTTGCCAATATCTTTCAAAGCCTTCTGGTCTATGGTAGAGATGCCGCCTGTCGCGCGTCCTTTTGCAGAGTATTCCTTCAGCGGGGTTTGTTTCCCGAAACCGCCACTTGTGACAACAAGAAGAGAGCCATCCTTCTCAACGACATCCATACTTGTGACCGAGTCGCCGTTCTTAAGTCGAATAGCCTGCACGCCTGCAGCCTGACGTCCCATCGCGCGGACTTTGCTTTCGTTGAAGCGCAAGGCTTGACCATTTTCAGTGACGAAGATCACTTCATCGTTGCCGCTTGTTACGCGCGCCCAGCCTAATTGGTCGCCATCCTCCAAATTAACGGCGATCAGGCCCGAAGGTCGGACAGATGCGAACTCTTCCATCACCACACGTTTGACTTTGCCGCGTGCTGTTGCGAGCATACAGTATCCGTGTGCGGAGAAATCCGAAACCGCGATCGCGGCCGTTACGCGTTCATTCGCATCCAGTGCAAGCACATTGACAAGTGGAATACCCTTCGCAGTGCGGTCTGCATCGGGGATCTGATAGACCTTCTCGCTATAGACCTTGCCCTTATCGGAGAAGAAGAGCATCGTATCCAGACTTCGAGCTGGGATCAATGCAACGACCTCATCTTCCTCCTTGGTCGTATGACCCATCACCCCGCGTCCGCCGCGGCTCTGCGAACGGAATACGGATGCCGCCACGCGTTTGATATATCCGCGCTCAGTGAGACTGATCAGCACCGCTTCATCCTGAACGAGGTCTGCTTCGCTGAGGGACTCTGTAGCCTCGGCAGCGATGCGTGTGCGGCGGTCATCGCCATATTTTTCTGCCAGTTCTCGCAAGTCTGTTTGAATGAGCGCAAGGACCTTTTTCGGATGAGCCAGGAGGTCTTCAAGATATTCGATTTGCTCTTTGACCTGCTTATGCTCCTCTTCGATCTTCCATCGTTCCAGCGCGGCAAGCCTGCGCAATTGCATATCAAGAATTGCCTGTGCCTGAATTTCACTCAATTTGAATCGCGCCACCAAATTTGCTTTGGCAACATCGGCATCCTGTGACTCGCGAATGGTCTTGATGACCGCGTCGAGATTGTTAAGCGCGATCAAATATCCATCAAGGATGTGCTGGCGCGCATGGGCTTTTGCCAGCTCGAAGTTCGTGCGACGGACAATAACAGTCTGCCGATGCTCAATGAAGATCTGTAGTGAGCGCTTAAGCGGTAAAGTACGCGGCTCGCCGTCCACCAGCGCGAGCACTTGCGCGCCAAAAGTGGTCTGCAAAGATGTAAATTTATATAGTTGGTTTAGAACTTTTTTTGGTTGTGCGCCCCGTTTGAGTTCGATCACGATGCTCATGCCGCGTTGATCGGACTCGTCACGCAGGTCGGAGATCTGGTCTATCTTATCTTCACGGACAAGTTCCGCAATGCGCTCGATCAGTGTCGTTTTGTTGACCTGATAAGGGATCTCCGTGATGATGATCTCGTGCCGGCCGCCTTTGCCTTCTTCGATATGCGCCAGGCCTCGCACGACGATGCGTCCCTTGCCTGTGCCATAGGTGGACACGATCCCTTCTCGTCCGACAATGATTCCGCCTGTTGGGAAATCGGGTCCTTGAACAAATTTCATCAATTCTTCAACAGGGATATCATCCATTCTGTCGTAGTTATCGATCAGGAAGATAATGGCATCGGTCAGTTCGCGCAGGTTGTGTGGGGGAATGTTGGTCGCCATACCCACTGCGATCCCAGCCGTACCATTAAGAAGCATATTTGGGACGCGAGCGGGAAGTACAAGCGGCTCCTCAAGCGAGTCGTCGAAGTTGGGGCCGAAATCAACGGTATCCTTATCTATATCAGCAAGTAGTTCTTCAGCCAGTCTGTGAAGGCGGGCCTCGGTATAACGCATCGCCGCGGGGGCGTCACCGTCAATTGAGCCAAAGTTTCCCTGTCCATCCACCAATAGATAGCGCATGGAAAAGTCCTGCGCCATGCGCGCCATTGTCTCATAGACCGCTGAGTCGCCGTGAGGGTGAAATTTTCCCAGCACTTCACCCACAATACGGGCAGATTTCTTGTAAGATGAGTTGGAACGAATGCCCAGTTCCTGCATGGCATATAAAATGCGGCGATGGACAGGTTTCAGCCCGTCACGAGCGTCTGGGAGCGCGCGTGCCACGATCACGCTCATAGCGTAATCGAGATAAGCGTCCCGCATCTGGGAGTCAATGTCAACTTGTTGGATATTTCCAGCTTGAATGTTCTCTTCAGCCATTTTTTCTCTCTGAAAATGGGTATCGGCATTAAAAAGACACGAAGAACGAGTTTCTGTGACTCCGCGTCTTAACTAATGAAGCAACTGCTTGAATTTATCTAATTATACCACCCCTCACCCCATCCCCGACGGCTACGCCGTCACCGGGTGCACTAAAAGGTTGTAGATGGATTTTGACGAGCGGGGCTAAAGCCGCCTGCTCAGTGCCTGAAAGTCCTTCGGACTGGCGCACCAGAGTCGACTTTTAGTCGACTTTCACGAACTGAGGCAGGACTTCAGTCCGCCGAAACCAAATACGCCCAACAAACTTTGAGCGCTCCCCCGTCACCCCTTCCCCTCTCCCAATTTGGGAGAGGGGAAGGGGTTGGGGTAGGGGCGAGGGAACATATAAAAAAACCCGCCAGCCAGCGAGTCTTTTCATGAGTCTCTTGTGTGCCGAAGGAGGGACTTGAACCCTCATGAGATTGCTCTCACTACGCCCTGAACGTAGCGCGTCTGCCAATTCCGCCACTTCGGCTTGTTTATTGCGGATGAATTTTATCTCAAAGACTGGTTTTGTCAACCAAAACGAGTTTTTATTGATTGAACATTTGCTTTGGCAACTTCACCGTTTGATGTCCGTATTAAGAAGGGGAACAAATGCACAAATTATCTCGTCAGGTCTACATCCTTTCAATCTTGAAAAGTCAAATCATTATAAAAACATTTCAGTACTGTTAGGGGATGTAGCTTTTTGCATGCAAAGAGGTTAAATAAGTCGTATGTTAAATGAGAGAAAGGAGTCCCTATGTTCGTTGTCGCCGTTGTAATCTGTTTGCTCCTGTTCGTCGCCCTTGCTGGCGCGGACCTGCTCGTCTCGAACCTCAATTCAGATGAGTTGAGCAACATGGGTGTCGAGAAAAAATTATGATTGATGATACCCATACCCCTAGCCCGATGCGAAGCCAAAAACGCGTCGGGCATTTTTTATTTAAGTATACAGCGTTGGTCGAGTAGGGCGGTGAGATCAATCAACAATATTTATCAAGAGCGAAAGCCCATATCGAGACCAACAAGTCGCAAATAAATATAAAATCGAGAATAGACCTGAAACAGGTGATCTCGATACGTCCCGCGAAGACCACGCGGGACTACTCGACCACCGAGTATAGAGGTCAAGTATAATCACAGAAAAATTTCTCTTAGGAATCATACACATATGAACTTTTCTCTCTCCAACGAACATCAAATGGCTCAAAAGATGGTGCGCGATTTTGTCCGAAGGGAAATAGCGCCTGTTATCAAGGAACATGATCGCAAACAGAAACCAATCCCTTTCGCGCTCAAACGCATGGGCGAACTCGGTATTCTTGGTATTTGTTTTCCTGTCCGTTATGGCGGGCAGGGCATGGATTACATCTCATGGGGGCTGGCATGCGAAGAACTTGAAGCAGTGGATACATCCCTGCGCGTGGCAATGTCTGTTCATACGGGTCTATGTTCAATGAGTCTTTTTCAGTGGGGCACCGAGGAGCAAAAGCAAAAGTTTCTTGTTCCACTAGCAAAAGGCGAAAAGATAGGATGCGGCGCTTTTACGGAACCAGGCATGGGGTCGGATGTGGCGGCGATGACTACGTCCGCAAAACTGGATGGGGACCATTACATCCTCAATGGCGAAAAGATGTGGATCTCACTCGCCTCCAAAGCGGACCTCGCGCTTGTCACCGTTAAAACGAATCCTTCTGCACGAAAGGCAACTGACGGCTTGTCGTCGTTCATCGTTGACCTGCATAGCGACGGAGTCAAAACGGGTGATCTGCATGGCAAACTCGGCGTGCGTGCAGGCGCAACAGGTTGGATCTCATTCACCGATGTGAAAGTGCCGGTTGCGAATCGTATCGGCAGGGAAGGCGAAGGATTCAAGATCACCATGTCTGGCTTTGACCATGGACGCTATACCGTGGCATCCGGCGCGACAGGGATCATTCGAGTTGCACTGGAGGCCAGCGTGAATTATGCAAAGACGCGCAAGACCTTTGGCAAGCCGATTGCAGAGCATCAACTCATTCAGGAAAAAATTGCAAAGATGTCACAGGATTATGAAATTGCGCGACTGTTGTATCTGCAAGTGGGTTGGCTGAAAAACGAAGGGAAGCGCCCGACACGCGAGACATCCTTCGCCAAGAAGTTCGCCACCGAAGCCTCCTTCAGTGCGGCAAATGAAGCGATTCAAATTCACGGTGCGTATGGGTTTTCTGATGAGTATGATGTGGAACGTTATCTCCGCAACTCCAAGGGCGCGATGATATACGAAGGCAGTTCTGAAATCCAAACATTGATTCAAGCGGGCTATGCTTTGGGTGAAAGAACCGACAAGCCGCTTCGCTGTGAACTCCCTGCCTATGACGAAGCCTTCTGGCAAGGATGAACCATGCTTGACTTTCAACCTGTCCGCGAAAAGAAGATTACCCTACAAGATTTGGTCAGAGATTTGACCAAAGACGACCTGCGGCGTGAATTGAATGAGATGTACGACGAAGTCTCGCATTTGATTACCGACTGTACTGACGCGCATATCACATTTGAGCCAGCGGATGAAAAGGCAGATGACCCTTACGCAGTAAAAGGCGAAGAGACCATCGCGTGGACGCTGGGTCACGTAATTGTGCATCTCACAGCATCAATGGAGGAAGCCGCTGCAATTGCATCTGAACTGGCGCGTGGTGTGACATATCATGGACGTTCGCGCTCAGAGGTTCCATGGCGAGAAGCAACCACAATCGCGTTTTGTCGTGCGCGCTTGGAAGAATCGCGCCGAATGTGCCTGACAAGTTTGGAGATGTGGCCCGACGAACCTCACATGGAAAATACATATTCCCCTTCTGAAGGAGCTGTACCGCATACTTGTGTCTCGCGTTTTGCTTCTGGGCTCAGGCATGCATCGGACCACCTGGGACAGATTGCAGAGATCGTGAGTCAGGCGAAGCAAGCTATTTAATAGGTGAAAGATGGACATACAACCTCTGCACA
>JAKEFL010000128.1 GCA_022616105.1 Anaerolineae bacterium
CTTGCAGATCAAAATGCCCGCCCCGATGAACGGACGATCAACCAGACTGCCGGCATGATCGAAAAAACGCTTGCAGAATTTGGCATCGTTACAACAGTGATCGGTTTTCGTATCGGACCCACAGTGACACAGTTCGCGGTGCAGCCCGGCTTTATGAAAAGGGCTGGCAGCACAACCGAGGAGGAAGCGCAACAAATCAAAGTGCGTGTTGCGCAAATTGCTTCACTGCAAAAAGATCTGGCTCTTGCGCTTTCCGCGGAGCGATTACGTATCGAAGCTCCTGTGCCTGGCAAACCATATATTGGAATCGAAGTGCCGAACACGCATACTTCTGTTGTGCGTATGCGCTCCATTCTGGAAACAGACTCGTTTCATAGAATCGGTACGCCGCTCGCAATGGCATTAGGGCGTGATGTTTCAGGTCAAGCCGTTGTCGCTGATCTGGCGCGCATGCCTCATCTATTGATCGCAGGCGCAACAGGCTCCGGCAAATCGGTTTGTATCACGGCTCTTGCGGCATGTCTGGCGATGAACAATTCGCCGGAAGATTTGCGTATGGTGATGATCGATTCCAAGATGGTTGAGTTGCTGCGGTTCAATGGACTACCCCATCTCTATGGCAAAGTTGAAACGAACATAGAGCGGATCCTCGGTGTCTTGCGCTGGGTGGTTGTCGAAATGGAACATCGCTATCGCCTGTTGGAGGCTGATCGTGCACGCGATCTGGAAGCATATAATCGCCGCCTTTCACGCAAAAAAGATAGGAACCCTCTGCCGCGTATCGTTGTCTTGATAGACGAACTCGCGGACCTCATGATGTCTGCACCAGATCAAACAGAGCATAACCTCGTCCGCCTCGCGCAGATGGCGCGTGCAACAGGTATTCATCTGATCGTCGCCACGCAACGCCCATCCACAGATGTGGTGACGGGTTTGATCAAAGCGAACTTCCCGGCGCGTCTGGCATTCGGAGTTGCATCCGGTGTGGATAGCCGCGTGATCCTCGATACCACCGGAGCCGAGAGCTTGTTAGGGCGCGGTGATATGCTCTTCCTCAACCCTGAGGTGGGCAACCCCATCCGCGCGCAGGGTGTGATGATCACGGATATGGAAATAGAACGGCTTGTCTCGCACTGGCAGAAATCTGTTGATGTTGATACTGCTGCACCGCCTTGGGAGAAGTTGTTGACCGAACCAGACGAAAATGAAGATGAAGGTCTCATTGAGCAGGCAGTTTCGATCGTTCGCCAGAGTCAACGCGCCTCCGCTTCACTATTGCAGAGGCGGTTGAGAATAGGGTATCCGCGGGCTGCACGCCTGCTCGATCAATTGGAAGAGATGGGGATCGTTGGTCCATCACAGGGTGGAGGCAAAGAACGCGACGTCTTAGTAAGCCCAATGGGTGACGATAACATCAGCGGGGAAAAATAGTAAGGCAATTGCAGATTGACAAGCCCAATTAGAAAGTCATTTTGCTGTTATCATTGCCCAGTTATAAGGATGTGAGACGCTCGATGGAAAAGACTGCCAACGATAAATCATCGAAAAAAACATTGACTGATTACCTGCGCCTGTGGTTCAAGTGGGTATTGGATCCAATTGGAGGATTCCTAAACCGCCTGGGTTTGACCCCCAACATGGTGACCATTCTGGGCTTGATCGGTAATTCCATTGGCGCGTATTACCTTGCACGCGGAGAAATGTTGATCGGTGGTCTTCTCGTCTTAATCCTGACTCCCATCGACGCGCTGGATGGAACGATGGCACGCTTACGCGGCGAGCCCAGTGATTTTGGAGCATTCGTGGATTCGGTTAGTGATCGTTATTCTGAATTGATCATTTACGGCGGTCTGTTATATCATTTCCTGAATTTGGGGGAACCTCTGGGTGGGATGCTTGTCTTCACTGCGGCGGCGGGGTCAGTGTTGGTTTCTTATGTAAAGGCTCGGGCAGAAGGCTTGGGGTATCAGGCAAAGGTGGGTCTGCTTACCCGCGTGGAACGCTATCTTGTCCTTGCTCCATCTTTGGTGTTCAATCAACTTTATATTGGTCTTGCGATCATCGCAGTATTCGCAAATATTACTGCCATACAACGTATTTGGCATGTCCGCACGCACGCGCATGCAAAGATGAAAAAATAACTTTGGAGATATAAGATGCCCGAAGGTTTCCCTCTCGGTCCAATATTTATTCGATTCTATGGAATCATTCTCATGCTTGGCGCGCTCGCGGGCGCCTGGCTTGCCACGCGGGAAGCGAAACGACGCGGTCATCAACCTGAGATTGTTTGGGACTTGCTGACCTATTTATTGATCGGCGGGATCATTGGAGCGCGCATCTGGCATATCCTCACCCCGCCTCCGTCATCTGGAGTGACAGCCGGTTGGTATCTTACTCATCCACTGGATGCACTGGCGATCTGGAAAGGCGGTCTTGGAATTCCGGGTGCGATCATCGGCGGTGCGATCGTTTTGTATTTCTACACTCGCAAATACAAACTGAATTTTGCCGAGTGGGCAGATATCGCTTCGCCAAGTCTCGCGCTGGGCCAGGGGATTGGACGTTGGGGAAATTATTTCAATCAGGAACTCTACGGCGCGCCCACCAATCTCCCCTGGAAGATTTTTATCGATCCTGATCATCGCCTGGCTGGATATCTGGATGTAGAATATTATCACCCTTTATTTTTATACGAATCAATTTGGAACTTCGGCAATATGTTTCTGCTCCTATGGATCTCGCGTCAATACGCGGATCGCCTGAAGGATGGAGACATCATCCTCGCTTACCTGGTCATTTATCCTGTCGGCCGCTTCCTTCTGGACTTTTTGCGGCTCGACGCTTCGATGGTCAGCGGTATTAACATCAACCAGATGGTCATGGCTGTCGTCGCAGTTTGTGCGGGCGCAGCCTTGTATTGGCGGCATCGCGGAGATGCTCGTCTGGGGTCTCAGACTCTTGACGAGCGTTCATAGGGACTGTTGTCTTATTGACCCTTTAATTGTATATGCTATGCTCGATTGCAAAGTGCCGCACGAATATCTAAAAGTTCAGTATTTAATGAGATATGCGGTAGATAACACTCAGGAAAGACAATGATAGAAACAAACGACTTAAGTAAACAATTTAATCACGATTTCTGGGCTGTGGACGGTGTGACATTAACTGTCCAGCCCGGCGAAATTCTGGCATTGCTTGGCCAGAATGGTGCAGGTAAGACTACCACTGTTCGGATGTTGACCGCGTTATTAAAGCCGACGCGCGGCTGGGCGCGTGTAGGTGGACATGACATTACTAAGAATCCACAGGAGATACGCACGAATGTCGGCGTCCTGACTGAACAGCATGGGCTTTACATGCGTATGACTGGAGAAGAATATCTGGATTTCTTCGGCGAGGTCTATGGGCTTGAACCTAAGATAAGAAAAGCGCGAAGTGACTACCTGTTGGAATATTTTGGTCTGACAGAATCAGCCCGCAGACGCTCAGGTGAGTATTCGAAAGGCATGAAGCAAAAACTTGCACTTGCGCGTGCGCTGATGCACGACCCAAGTGTGCTATTGCTGGATGAGCCTACTTCAGCAATGGATCCCGAATCTGCGCAACTGGTGCGGAATGAGATCTCACGATTACGTTCATCAAAGCGAACTATTATCATCTGTACGCATAATCTCGCCGAGGCTGAAGCGCTGGCTGACAAGATTGCGATCATTTATCGGGGGAAAATCTTATTGAATGGAACTTTGGATGAATTGAAACGAGATGTGTTGGGTCCGGTCGAATATGAAGCAAAATTCGCCGAGGCTTTCGACGCGGGGGATCTGGAACTGCCTCAAGGGGCCACTTTGGCTTCTCGAAGCGCGACCAGTTTGAAGTTCCGCATTGAAGCGCCGCAGGCTGTCAATCCGAAACTTGTGCATATGCTCACATCCCGCGATGCTCCGCTGGTTTCCTTCCATGAAGTCCCAAGAAAGCTGGAGCAGGTTTATCTGAAGACGATGGCGGACGCGCAGGGAGGGACTTATGCGGCGTAATCTTAGAACGATTTGGATGGTGGCGCGGCGCGAATTCATCGATCAGTTCCGCGACTGGCGGATTATCGTGCCTATGTTGTTGCTGGTGTCGTTATTCCCATTTATCGCGGATGACACCACACGGCAGGCTGTGAATTTCATGAATCGCTTTGGCGGCGATCTGATCCTGGATAATCTTGTGCCGTTTGTGGTACTGGTGATTGGATTTTTCCCGTTGTCCTTCACGCTGGTGGTTGCGTTGGAATCGTTTGTTGGTGAAAAGGAGCGGGGAACAATAGAGCCGCTTTTGAGTTCGCCGTTGGAAGACAAGCATATGTATCTGGGCAAGTTGCTGGTGGGTATCACGACACCGCTTGTGTTCAGCTATGCTTCCATAGGGATTTATTTGATTCTGGTTTCGCGTCGTGAGGTTGCATTGCCCAGCGCGTATATGCTGGCGTTGATCCTTTTGCTCACGTTCGCTCATGCGGTATTGATGGTCAGTTCCGCAATTGTGATCTCGGTGCAGGCGACTACTATTCGTGCTGCGAATTTGCTTGCTTCCTTCGTAGTAGTGCCCGTGGCATTCCTGTTACAAGGTGAGACGGTTTTGATCTTCTGGGGCAACGAAGATGTGTTGTGGTTTGCAATTGCGGGGGTTACTTTATTGGCGGGGCTGCTGGTCCGTTTGGGTCTTGCGCACTTCCGCCGCGAATATCTGCTCGGGCGCGAGATCGACACGATTAATCTCAAATGGATGTGGCGTGCATTCCGCAATCGCTTCATAGGCAATGCAAAATCCATATCAGAGTGGTATCGCAACGAAATTCCTGTCACTTTGCGTCAACTGCGGCAGCCATTGATCATCGTCATTGCACTTGCCCTTGTTGGAGGAATTGTGAGCTACACGTGGGTGGTTATGAATGTGCCAGCCTATTTTGATCTTAGCCCTGACCACATCACGGAGATCAGGACATTCCTGGCAGAGAATCTCTCAAACTTGGACAGGCTGGGTGAGCGGCTGCCTGCACCGCTTTTGTTCTACTATAATGCGCGGACCACAGTTGTTTTTCTGCTTTTAGGACTGGTTTCTTTTGGTACGCTTGGATTGACATTGTTTATCGTGAATATAGGGCTAGTTGGAGGTGTGCTGGGCGCGGCGAGCCTGGTTGGTTATTCACCCCTTGCCGTGTTTGTTGTAGGGATTTTGCCCCATGGAATTTTTGAATTATCAGCTGTATTCCTTGCAACTGCCGCCATGTTAAAAACAGGTGCTCAACTCGTGACTCCTCAGGCAGATAAAAGCCTGGGTGAGATGTTATTGATCTCTCTCGCGGATTGGTTCAGAATTTTTATTGGTATCGCCATCCCTCTCCTTGCAATCGCAGCAGTGATCGAGATTTATATAACGCCCTGGTTGATTAAACAGTTTTTCCCATTTTTGTAAAAAAAGAGGGCGTGTGCCAAAAGTCATCATACTTGGTTCATCCAACGCAGTGCCGACCAAAGACCACGAGAATACCCATCTGGTTATCATTGGGGATCAGCGCACCATCCTTGTGGATTGTGTGAGTACGCCGGTTGTCAGGCTTGAACAAGCGGGTGTGGATTTCAATGACTTAACTGACATTGTTATTACACATTTTCACCCTGATCATGTATCTGGAGTTCCGCTTCTACTCATGGATATGTGGCTGATGGGGCGGACCAAGCCAATCAACATCTATGGCTTGCATTACACCATGGATCGCCTCGAAGACCTGATGGGCTTCTATGGCTGGGCAGAATGGCCCAACTTCTTCCCCGTTGGGTTTTATCGCCTGCCCGAAGCGGAGATGGCACATGTGCTCGATTGTTCGGAATTCAAAATATATTCGTCACCTGTACATCACATGATTCCAACGATTGGCTTGCGTGTGGAATGCAAGAATCCAAATAAGGTTTTAGCGTATTCCTGCGATACCGAACCATGCGAACAGACCATACGACTTGCCAATGGCGTGGATATTCTCATCCACGAAGCCGCCGGCGCATCCTTCGGACACTCCTCCGCTGAGCAGGCAGGTGAGATCGCCACAAAAGCCGAAGTAGGTAAGTTGTATCTAATTCACTATCCCACAGGACGATTTGCAAAAGGCGATATTGCAGCCGAAGCCCGCAAGACTTATAAGGGTGAAATTATCATCGCAACAGATTTCATGACGATAGACATATAACCTCCCGCGTGGAGCGACGAGGGACAGGTGAGTCGAATGACAAGTTAATTTAAACGCAAAGACGCCAAGGCGCAGAGAATTTAAGAAAGCTTTGCGACTTTGCGCCTTGGCGTTAAATATTTTCCGTACTTGTCTCCGCTCAGATCGAACGGAGATGTATAGGGATGAGCGTAAAACCTACCAGCCGCTGATATAAGGTCCCCATTCATTATATTCACCGACATGCCTGCCAAAAATATACATTGCACTGGCAGGTGGTTCTTTAGGAATGTGAAGCAGGCGCATATGCGCTTCATCCACCTTGCGCCCACCTTTGCGATGATTGCAATGGGGGCAGGCTGCCACGACATTCGTCCAGATGTGCTCGCCGCCCAGATGACGCGGTAGGACGTGGTCAACGGTCAATCCTCCTTCGCGCTTTCCACAGTACTGACAGGTATAATTATCGCGGCGAAATACCTCGCGGCGAGTCAACTTGACGTGAGGGCGCGGCCGATGAACCTGCAACTCCAGCCGAATGACCGAGGGTCGCGGGATCAACTCTTTGACCGTCCGGATGTGTCCACGCCCATTCAGGATCATATCGGCTTTACCCGCAAGCAGCAAACCGACGGCACGTCGCGTAGTACACACATTGATCGGTTCAAAATTGGCGTTTAGCACCAAAACCGGCTCGTGCATCCTGTCTCCATAATAGGCACGATTATACTGCTGAATATTTGAATTCGTAAAACAGGCTCCCGGGAGTGTCATGAACTTGTTATAGGAGTTGGATATGAAAGTTCTAATTGCAGGTGGCTCAGGTTTCCTGGGGAAAGCTCTCACAAACTCTCTCAAACATGATAATCATGAAGTTATCATCCTCACTCGGCGCGCGCCGAGAAATTCCAATCAAATCCAGTGGGATGGAAAAACGACAAACGGCTGGGGACATATTGTCAATGAGGTGGATGCTGTAATTCACCTGGCGGGATTCGGATTACAACACTGGCCCTGGACTCGAAAACAAAAACAGAAATTTATCGACTCTCGCGTCAATCCCGGACTTGCACTTGTCTCCGCTATTCAAAGCGCTTCGCGCCGCCCGCGCGTTTTTCTCCAATCCTCAGGCATCAATCGCTATGGCTTGCGCGGCGAAGGCATTGCAGATGAATTGACACCTCCCGGAGATGACTTCCTCGCGCAACTGACGGTTCCATGGGAATCAGTCACAGAACCCATTGAAAAACTTGGCGTGCGCCGGGTTGTTGCCCGTAATGCAGTGGTACTCTCAAAACAAGGCGGCTTGTTCCCACTTATGGCTTTGCCAGCACGCTTGTTCTTTGGCGGGAAGTTTGGCGACGGCAAACAAGCCATGCCCTGGATTCATATCACAGATCAAGTTAATGCAATGCGCTTTTTGCTGGAACATGAAAACGCGCGCGGCGCATTTAATTTAATTTCACCCATGCCCACTTCAAATGCAGAGTTTACACGTGCAATTGCGAAAGTGTTGCATCGTCCATATTGGTTCCATGTCCCTGAGATGCTGCTAAAAATGACTCTGGGCGAAATGAGTATTCTCTTAACCGAAGGTCGCTATTCACAACCCAAACGTTTGATAGAATTGGGCTTTCAGTTTCAGTTCGGCGAACTGGAACATGCGATGGAAGATTTGCTCGTTCGAACAAAAACCGGCCAGTCAGGC
>JAKEFL010000129.1 GCA_022616105.1 Anaerolineae bacterium
GAGTTCAAGGCAAGCACGGTAATAAAGCCTACAATCACAAAGACTGCAAGCAGTGGAAGCATATAAAAAGACAAACAGCCGCTGCCAGTTTCATAGGCCGCGGCTGTTTGCCAGTCGTCCTGATTTTGGAAGCGAGCACGGGGCATAAGGGTTCCTCTATTCTGGGTAAGGGACCCGAGCTCGAAATGAGTTCGGTTTGAAATGTATTGCCGGTTAATGATTGCCCGGCAAATTGAAATTAAGCATCGTAAGAACGATCACCGGTTTGGGCACTATTGGAAACAGGATGATAGGTAGGCTCCTGGCGTGTGAACGATGTTTGCTGCATATTGGATTTTGGCGCAGGGCGGAATGTATTCTGGCTTTGTGTATATGTTGGCCGGTTCAAACTTGATGCGGAGCGAAGGATAGGTTGATTGCTGGCAGGTCGATATGTTTGCTGTTGAACGGAACGCGGCTGATTGCTATATGCCCGTCGCTCATCAGTTGTGAACAAGCGATCGCCCGCGAGAGAGAACGTCCCAATGATCAATACGCGGATCAATAGGATCATTGCGGCGACAAAGATAGGCACAACCTTTGTCATGGTCTCAGCGCTGATCACCGTTCCGCCTCCCGCGCTGGCGTGATTGACAATGGCAACTGAAACACCCCACCAGGTGAGGATGGCATTGAATGCAGCCGCCAAAAGCCATGCTCCGAAAAGATAATAGACTTCTTTCGGTTCGTCGGCTCCCTGTTCGGGCGTGAAGATGCGGGCAATACCTGCGAAGTCAATGCCGCAGAAGGCGATTGCCAAAATCGTTGCCCAACGGAAGCTTCCAAATGACAGATCCCCGAGCACATCCAGCAACGCGAACTGTGTGGTACTGAAGTTGAAGATCTCAAACGCCAGCAAAGCGCCGATGATCATCAAACCCCAGGCCGCACCGCGATTGAAATGGCGGCCTCTCGTCAAGTCACGGAAGAGAGAGGCAAGACCATCCCCTGCATTTCTACGGTAGCTATTCATTTCGACCTCCTTTGTCGGATAGGTGACAACTGAGGCGAATTTTAGAACGTATGTTCTATTTTGTCAAGGTTTAAGTTGTACTGTGAGCGAGAAGTTATTAATCACGTGCAGAGACAGATCGAACAGCGCGCTTGTTTTGGGAGTGTGTCCTGCTGGTCTTTTTGCGTGCCCTGGGCGCAATAGCAATCAATATCCGCAGAGCATTGTTTACAGATTCTGCATCTGGGAAATACTCGCGAACATCAGGTTCAAGGATCACTGCGCCTTCCTCTAGTTTGAAATTCTGTATTACGGTTGTCCCATCCTTCTTGTGGATCGTGACAGTATGTCCCTGCTGATATGTGTCCGCGTGCTTGCCGCGTATGCCACCACTGAAATCATACTCTGCGCGCATTTCTTCTACTTTTTTAGGTTTACGAGGGGTGCTCTTCATATTTCCTATATTCTGCTGGTGTTGCTTTTCGGCAACTAATGATTCGTGTTTTGCTTCCACATTCAGTATAAACAACAACTAAAAGTTTTCCGCTGGCAGACTTGCCGATGTCAATGTAACGTTGTTCTTCTTTGGAATGTTCTGGATCGTCGATGGTGATTGAAAATGGGTCGCCAAAAACAGATTTAGCTTCGTCAAAGCTGATCCTATGCTTCTTAAGATTGATCTCTGCTTTTTCTTCATCCCATTCAAAGTGCATTGCCATAACATGGTTCTTACTAACTGTCCATTATAACCCTTGATTGACGATGCTCCGTTAATTCAAAGTGAGTGAAATTGATGGAAGCTCCTATATCGTTCGCTTCTCAAAGTATTCCTTCATCGGCTTGAAGTAAAAATCGTCCCAGCCTTGCCGGTAGGATTCGACCTGATCCTCCGGCATGTCACTGTGGGTGAGTGTGACTTTCGTTCCGCCCGAAACTTCTTCCAGCAAAATCTCAACGCGTGAATCAGGCGCGTCGTCGGGGAATTCAGATGTCCGCCAGGCTTGAACGATGCGTTGATTCGGTGTCCGTTCAAGAGTCGCGCCGAAGATGTATCCATCCCAGGCTGTGAATTTTCCGCCCACATTGCCATCCACTTGCGCCGGACTCCCAGTCATTGCAGTATGACCTTCAGTGTTTAACCACGCTTCGTAAATTTCTGAAACCTTTGCAGGGATCACTTCTGAGATGGTAAATCCATTTTTCATTTATGCCAGCTTTCGTTTTTCGGTGGTGCGCAAAGCACCCGCAATTTGCGCTGCGAGCCGTGCGTTATTCAGGAGCAGCGATAAATTTGCTCTCATGGATTTCCCGGTGGTCAGTTCGCTGATACGCTGGAGCAGAAACGGAGTTAATGCCTGCCCATGGATTCCATTCTGCCGTGCCTCTTTTGATGCTTTCTCAATGATCGGCTCCATTTCGGACTTTGAGATTGCATCCGCTAAAGGAACAGGATTCGCCACAAGGACCGCGCTCTGCAGTCCCGCGTTCCAATGTGCTTTCGCGAACTCAACAACATCCTGCGGGTTATCAAGATTGACGCTCACATCCAACCCGCTTTCGCGAGAATAAAAAGCAGGGAAATCATCCGTTCCATAACCAACGACAGGGACACTCATGGTTTCGAGATATTCTAATGTCGCTGGCAGGTCAAGGATCGCTTTTGCGCCCGCACATACGACGATCATTGGAATGGTTGCCAATGCTTGCAAGTCTGCTGAAATATCAAAACTTGACTCACGATGCACGCCGCCAATTCCCCCCGTTGCAAAGACTTTGATGTTCGCATGTTTACAGGCGAGCATCGTTCCTGCAACCGTTGTGCCGCCATTCGCTTCGTCAGTAATCACCCTTGCAAAGTCTCGGGGGCCCACTTTATAGGGTTCTTCCGCATTTGCCAGTCGCTCCAACTCCTGATCGTTCAACCCAATGTGGAGATGCCCATCCAGGAAGGCAATCGTGGCAGGTGTTGCACCCTCTTCACGGACTGTGCGTTCCATATCACGCGCCAGCTGCAGATTCTGCGGCCGCGGCAGTCCGTGTGTGAGGACGGTCGATTCGAGCGCGACGATGGGAGTATAGCGTTGCAATGATCGAGAGATTTTCGAGGATAGAACAAGACTCAGATTTTTGCTTATATTCATAGGGGGAATCGCTCGACGATCAGTAGATCACGAAAACCGGGCGGATTGCTGCGGTCTCTGGCGCGCCAGTAAATGCTTTGTGGAGTATTGACAATGTTGATGAGATAAGTATATACTGGTTAGCGTCCTTGCACAAGCAAACTGTGGAGGTGGATATGTTAAGGGATGTTCATGCGCCAATCGAACATGAAAAAGACGATATTCTGGGTAGGTATGCGTTGGCAAAGAGGATTTATGATCGTTTGCATAGTGAAGATTCTCCACAAGTGATCGGGGTGTACGGGGGGTGGGGGACAGGCAAAACGAGTTTGCTGAAGTTGTTGCTTGCTTTGAATCAAGGACCATCTGTGGAGGAATCAAAGACCATTTATGTGGAATTGCTTGATGCCTGGCAATACGAGGCTGCGGGCAATTTACTTGTTCCCGTAATCGTTCAACTGAAGAAACTTTCGGGTGATGAGAGGTTCCTGCCCGGCAGTTGGCAGGCATCCATCCGGCGCGTTTTGACGGTTACCACATTATCACTTGCGGGGTTGGCATTGGGTAAGTCCCCCATTCAACTGAAGGATATTCGGGCAATCTGGGAAGACATCGAGAAGCGGGACAAGGAAGATTCTTCCAGCATTTTGTTTGGCTGGGAGACTTTGACAGATGCCATTCGTGAGACTGAGAACGCGTTTCAAGAAGTTGTAAGTGCAGTCCTGAAGGAGCAAAAATGCGATCGCCTGGTGTTGTGCATTGACAATCTGGACCGCTGTTCGCCGGATCGCGCCGTCAATCTGCTCGAATCGGTCAAGAATTTCTTTTCCGCGCCGGGTTGCGTCTGGTTGTTTGCAATGGATTCGGACGTTATCGCCAGTTACATTCGCCACAAATATGAAGGAACAGCGATGGACGGCTATGCTTTTCTGGACAAGATTATCCCGGAGCAATACCATCTTTCGTTCTTTCCCGAGGAGAATGACCCGCGTATTTACGATCTAATTCGGTCAGTGACAAGCCGCGACCTGACGTTGAACGACTGGAAGCGCCTGCCGCTGATCCCAAATGTAATGGTTCCGCGTCGCCTGAAAAAGAGCGCCGTGAAATTTGCCGAGTGTTTTTCGGGACCGAATCCGGCGGACGCGGATCGCGACACGGTGTTCTTGCTAAGTTTGCTGTATCATACGTGGCCGAATTTTTACGGGAGATTATCTTCGGCGTTGTTGGATCACGTTGCAGGAGTTCTGGCGAACTTCTTCAATGACCGTAATACGAGCGAGACTAGAGGACACTGGGGGGCGTATTCTCCGCTGCCGCTGGACAAGGAATTTGTGGACGACCAAGACCTAATCCAATTTTTTCGTACAGCCTTTCCGGATGCCAGGAGATCTCCCAGGGACGTGGCAGTTTCCGTTCAAAGGGCCCTGTCGGCTTTGCGGCGGGTGGGATTGCCATGAGCGAGCCTCTGCCCTACGACGATTCCATCTTTTGGAGGAGGCTTATTCTTTGGGGGTTATTTATTTTGTTCCTTGCGTCATTTAGCGAAGACCTTATGCCCGCGGCACGAGGCTGGTGGGATCTGTTTGCAATCCTTTTTCAACGCAAGCCGCCGCCGCTTGATACTTCCCTGATACCATCCATGATGCGGGTTGTAATTAACATGGTTGTATATCTTGGAACATGGGTATTGGCAGCATTTGTTGTCGCCCAATTTGTATTGCCCGTGGAAACTTGGACGGATCGTCAGCGAGCATTTCGGAGATTGGTGGCACATGGAATTAAATGGTCTCGCGGTCCGGCTGTCTTTGTGCGAAATGGCCGCCTAGTAAGCAGGGTGGGAGAAGAGGATAATGCCAATGCCGGCGTGGTTGTTGTGGACCTGCGAAGCGCGGTCGTGGTAGAGCAGGAGTATCCTCATTTGGGTGAGGCAAATGATTTCCCGGGTAAGCCTGTCCTGGAAGAAGAGCCAGTTTTAGAACAACGCCGAAGACTGCTGCGGAACTTGAGACTGTTTCGCCGTGAAGAGAAAGTGATTCCCGTGGCGCGCGTGCTTGGACCGGGGATTCAATTTACAAATTTGGGGGAGAAAATACGAGCCACTGTTGATTTACGCAAACAGGTACGATTTGCACGCGGCAAACCGACCGTCACCGGAGATGGGAGTGAACGGCTGGAGTCAGGGGTCAAGGCGTTCACGCGCGATGCGATAGAGGTGGGCACCAACTGTTATGTGGTGTTCAGTCTGTCCGAGCCTCCAGATGTGATTCGCGTTGGATATTGGGGCGGAAACGGTGCAAAGCATTTACATGAGTTGGAATGTGAGAACGAGGGAGATACAGTCATGGTGAAGAAGACCCATCGCCTTGATCCGCGTGACGCCGAAGAAATCCATCAGACAGTGTCATCTGCTCATATTACGCCATCCTCCACTGTACCGTCGTCCGGACCGGGTTCTGCGCTATATCCGCTTGATCAACACCGGGTGTTTGATGCTGCTTACGGTCAATCGTCTGGAATCTCTTCAACCGATAAGTTCCAATGGCATGAGTTACCGCTCAGTATCGCGGCGGATATTTTTCACAGCCTGTTGGAAAAATATAACTTGGATTATCTATATTCCGCGGATGATCCAGAACATCTGCCGTGGATGGAGGAATTCAAGCCTGAGTTTTCGCGCCATGTAAAGTATGAGGGGGTATTGTCTTATCAATTGGCGCGTCCCGCGGGGCTGCTGCCTCGCCAGGGCATGAATTGGAATATCGCGCTGGATGAGAAGCCTCTCTATTTGAAGTTGGGAGAGAAATACAGTTTGGATACATTGGAGTTCTCTGCTGCCTACCCGCTTATGGGTTTAAGATCTCTGCGCGATCGGGGCATCAAAGTGGTATTTGCGGGATTCTCCGAACTCAAGATGCCGCATACAATACGGGAAAAGTTGGTGGAACGATGGAAAGCGCGCTGGGAGCGCGAGATCCAGGTCGTGCTCGCGCGTCAGGAGCGCGAGGCGATGCAAATCATCAGCAGCGCGCGCGCTCGGGCGCAGCGCGAGAACGCTTATTTCTTATCCAATTTATTCAAGGAGGAAAAGTACTCCACTGAAGCCCTGGCTTTGCTTCTTTTCCAGTCTTTGGAATTAGCGGCGACTGATCTAAAAAACCCCAGGGATTTGCCGCCCAAGGAAGTATTGGCGATGCTCCAGAACCTACATAATTGGTTATTGAAGGAACGACAAGAGATGATTGACCGAAAAAGGCGTCAAAAAGGAAAAGGTGACGTAGACGGAAGGGAGGACGACGCGCCTGTCTAGCCAGCCTCGCGCCCTTTGCCTGATGCCGGATCAAACCACGTCCTCACCAAATAAACGGGATAACCCAGCCCACTGGTTGGAATATTTGCTCTTTTCTGAAAAGATTATGATCCGCTGGATTCGAATCGCCTGCCTGCTTCTTGTAATCATTGGCTGGGGAATCGTGGGATCGCTGATGTTCGAAACTGATCGAGGCGGATTGACATATTTCAATGTTGCACGCTATGCCCTGGTTCCGCTGGCTGCCATACTGGGCGCGTTATTTTTGGGCGCGCGCTATTTGCAGGATATTTATGAGCTGCCGCGTTTCGTCTCTGCCCTGCGCTATTTGCTTGGCAGTATGTTTGATGGTCCCCCTTATAATATCTTTCTGCTTTCCGGCAGGCTTCTTCCTAGTCTA
>JAKEFL010000130.1 GCA_022616105.1 Anaerolineae bacterium
CGCTGATATTGCGACTCGATCAATTGGCGTAACAGCGCGTTACGACGATATAACTCTCCCACCTTGAGTGTAACTGTTCCCTTGCCAAACTCTTCAGGGCTGCCCAAACCATAGATGCAAGAGACCGATGCCACAATAATGACATCTCGCCGCGAGACCAGTGAAGTTGTTGCAGCAAGACGCAGGCGTTCGATCTCTTCATTGATCTCTGTTTCCTTCTCGATGTAAAGATCATGCCGGGGCACGTAGGCTTCCGGTTGATAGTAATCGTAGTATGAGACAAAATAAGAAACCGCGTTCTCAGGGAAGAACTCCTTGAACTCGGCATACAACTGTGCGGCAAGAGTCTTGTTGTGCGCCATGACAAGCGCTGGCATCTGCAGCTGCTGGATAACGGAAGCAATCGTAAACGTTTTGCCGGTGCCTGTCGCGCCTAACAAAACCTGATGCTTCATGCGCGCATTGACGCCATCCACAAGCCCGCGGATGGCTTCGGGCTGGTCGCCCATCGGTTGAAAGGGTGCTTGAAGTTTGAATTCCATAGGATTTATTTGGTGAATATTCTGAACGGGTGTTCTATTATAACATGAATGTATCAGCTCCTGCTTGATATAATTTGATGATGGACAAAGCACATCGAATCGATATGCTGGCAATCATCGCGATGGGAGGATTGGCTTTTGGTTTACAGATCCCCTGGCTGGGATATTTTCAGGATGATTGGAATTTTGTGTTTTATTCCAGCGCGCGCGGCCCACAGGGACTGCTGGAATTTTTGATCCTGGATGGACGCCCAGGTGCAGCATGGATATATATTCCCGGCTTCGCCATTCTGGGATACAAGCCTGCCTTGTGGCAATTCTTTGCAATTGCCCTGCGAATCGCGACTGCAATTAACTTCTGGCTGATACTAAAAAGCCTCTGGCCCCAGCGCAGATATGGCAATCTGATCGCAGCAGTCTTCTTCCTCACTTATCCATTCTTCACGCTGCAGCCTCTTTCTGTGGCTTATGCTCCTCATCTGGCGGCTTATTTCTTATATACCTTGTCCATGTTTCTTATGATCAAGGCTATAGAAAAGCCGGAAAAATATCTTCTGTACACCAGCATCGCGCTCATAAGCACCTTCGTCCATCTGTTCACCGTGGAATACTTTGTAGGTCTTGAAATCCTCCGACCATTGGTCATCTGGTTTCTTCTTTCCAGAGATCAGAAAAGAATAGAGGTTGCGAAATTCCAAAAATTTTTCATCCTATGGCTTCCTTATCTGCTGGCACTTATGTTTTTTACAGCCTGGCGAAGTCTGTTTCTCACCCGGCTGGGAGACAGGAACGATCCTTTCTCGGCGCTTTTCGACTCGGGGCAAATCATTCTTTCCGTTATCAGCAACGTAGCCGCAGACATGGTTCTCATGCTTGTTAGCTCGTGGTTCAAGCTGATAAACCCCGAAATGTTCGTGATTGGCCCCATCCGCAATTTATCGATTCTCGCGATATCCGTAATAGGTGGCATTTGCTTCTATCTTCTTTCAAAGTCTGCCAGTCAGGACGATGAAACCAGCACAAATGTAAAAGCTGTACTGGCAGCAGGGAGCGTTGCTGCAGCCGCAGGTATGATCGCGTCTTATGCAATTGGTTATATTGTCCACTTGAAACTCCCTCCATGGAATTCGCGCTTCTCTTTGCCGGCGCTGGCAGGCCTGGCTTTACTAGCTTTGGCATTATTCGAGATATTAGTCACTTCCCAAAATATTCGGCGTGTGTTTTTTGCAATCCTGATGGGACTGCTAGTGGGGTGGCACAATCAAAACACCTTGAGCTTCAAATCTGCATGGGAAAAACAAGAGAGGTTGTATCAGCAGTTGATGTGGCGCGCGCCCTCCATTGAGCCAAATACGGCCATCATTTCCAATGAGGAAATACTCAGCTATATGGGAGATTACCCCACAAGTTTTGGGATCAATACGATGTATGGATCAAAGAACCTCAATGATGTTCCTTACTGGTTCTTTGCCCTTTCAGAAAATTTCAATTTCAGCGTCGATCCGCTCATTGCTGGAACCACGCTGGAGGTTCAAAGAGCCAGTACTGTCTTTCAGGGCGACAGCCGGAACGTGATTTTCATTTCCTACGAACCAGAAAACAAACAATGTTTATGGGTGCTTCGACCGTCTGACAACGAGTATAAACATTTGGTGTCTGAAATGAAAAAAGCTGCCCTGATATCGGATGTCAATAACATCAGCGCAAACCAAATGGAGCGGCATTTCTATAATGAAATTGTGAACGAAAATAAGGACACCTGGTGTTACTTTTACCAGAAGGCAGACCTTGCGCGCCAGATGGAGGATTGGGAAACAGTCATTGCACTCTGGGAAGAGGCGCAAAAGAACGGGCATCAGCCGGATAATGGTTTTGAATACCTGCCTTTTGTTGAAGGCTATGCGCGCACAGGAAATTGGGAGAAGGCCTTCCTGCTAACAAAAACTGCGAACAGGATCACGGAGGCGATGTATTTCATCCTTTGCCCTGCATGGCAAACGCTAAAAAATGAGGCCCCGGCATCTGAACAAAAGAACACATCCACTCAAGAAGCTTATGACCTGCTCGGATGTTCTCCATAATAAATAGGCGATTGAAAATGAAAATTACGCTTCAGATATTCAGTGTTCTGTTATTGCTTGCAGGATTAGTCTTTTTCCTGCAGGGAATCAATGTGATACCCGGTAGTTTTATGACAGGTGACCCTCAATGGGCGATCAACGGCGCGATTGCCATGGTAATTGGAATAGGTCTATTCGTTTGGGTAAATCGCGGCAAGTAATTTCAATACTATGGAGTCGGACAGCTTGCCGTCCGAAATGCAGGAGCACGCCCTTCGGGCAGTCCTGCACTCCATAATTGAGGTCTTATGGCAGACAAAAAAGCGAAATTGGAAAGCAAGGCAAAGAAATTCATCAAGCAGGAATATGTCATCTGGCTTACAACCATTGGATCGGACCTTGCGCCTCAACCCCGGCCTGTATGGTTTATCTGGGACAAGGACTCATTCCTCATCTTTAGCCAGCCGCACGCGCACAAACTGAAACACATCAAGCAGCACCCAAACGTATCTCTGCATTTCAACACGGATAAGACTGGCGACCAGGACGTGATCGTTTACGTTGGCACTGCAAGGATTGACGCAGCTGTTCCTCCCGCGTACAAAGTTCGCGCCTACATGAAAAAATATAAATCTGGCATCCAGGATTTAGGCGCGACACCTGAGCAGTTCAGCGGGGAATATTCGGTTGCGATCCGGGTCACACCGACAACACTTCGTGGCTGGTAGCAGCAAGTGATGTCCGAATCCATACAGGTTGGTGACCGCGTGAGGGTCTTTCTGGATTCCAGGTTTTGGAAGAGTGAAGGCTGGTTTGATGGAACCGTCCTGCGTATTGACCCATACTCTGAACACCGAAGTTTCTACTGGGTCGAATTGGATGAAGATGTGATGGCGAATCTGGGAGGTGGCACGAAATTGATCTCTGTACTCAACCCAAAAAATATACAAAAAATTTAGGCGGGGCAAACCTGCCCGATATGGGCCATGCTCCCACAGGGTCCGTGACCCTGCAGTGTAACCTGCCAAACACGGTGGTCAGACATCGTGCCCGTCAGGGTATGGTTTTCTCAAGGTCGCTTGACAAATCCGAATCATGTCATGCTGAGCGGAGCGAAGCATCTCTGTCACGGTGTGAGAGACCCTTCGGTCGCGGAAAAACGCTCCCTCAGGGTGACATAAACCGGACTTTGAGAAAGCCATGCCCGTCAGGGTAGACCGCCTTTGAGCAGAGGACAAAGAGGGGTAAAATTTGGAAAAGTTTCAGTAAGAATACAAATTGCAAAGCGTTCCGTATTTAATCATGGGGATTTAATTTTTGTGTGCTATTCTGAGTGAAACCGTTTTTGTAGAGGCACTCTTATGAAAAGAAAAACCATCTTCCCCTCCTTAATTCTGATATTTAGTATCGCGTTATCTGCCTGCATTGGATTACTCCCGTTGGATGAAAAACCCTCCGCCGGGGATTATGGACCTCCCCATTCTCCTCAGGAACATCAAGCCCGCGTCTTCGAGTCATTGTGGACACACCTGCAGGATAACTACATTTATTATGAAAGTGCAGATGTAGACTGGGACGCATTGAACAAAAAGTATCTGGAGCAAATCAATTCCGGGTTATCAAACGAGCAGTTCACTGCCCTGATTCAGGAGCTGGAAGCAGAACTCCCAAGCGGAACCCTCACTTATCAATCCCGCGCCGAGCGGATCGAAGCCGAGACAAGCGACCTCTCGACGTATGATGGAATTGGCGCGTTTATTGGCTTCAGCGAAGATCCCATCCCTCACATCATTTTACTTTCTGTCATAAAAGGGTCTCCTGCTGAGGAAGCCGGTTTGAAGGCACACGATAGCATTTTCAAAATTGATGGCAATCCTGTTCAATTGGAGGAGGGGGTGAATGCAGTCAACCGCATACGTGGTCCGGCTGGCAGTTCGGTGACGCTTGATGTTCAAAGCCCGGGCAAACCTGAACGTTCCATCGAACTGCAACGCGCCAAGCTGACAAGCACAGGCACGCTCGAATCGGGGCTTGTTCCCGGAACAAATTATGGATATCTGCTGCTCCCACCGATCGGTTATGACAAATTGATGGAAGATGTGCAGAAAAGCCTGCAGTCATTTACGACCAATCGCACGCTGGAGGGTTTAATCCTCGATCTGCGAATTGCCGGTTCCGCGAGAGGCTGGCCGCTGGAAGAGTTGTTCACATTATTTCATGATGGGAAAGTCGGCGAATTCTATAATAGCGGGAATCAGAAACAGGTGATTAACATTAACGGGAAGGATCAGTTCAGTTCACAATCTGTCCCGTTGGTCATCCTTGTTGGGCAAAACACCACTGGCTCCCCTGAAATCTTTGCGGCAAGCCTGCAAGCTGGGGGCAGGGCAGAGCTTGTCGGCGCGAACACACCAGGCGCAATTGAATCGACTGCTTCTTTCTATCTTCCCAATGGTTCCCGTGTCTTCATCGAAAGCGCGTCATTCAGGCTGCCAAACGGCGAAGAAATTGGAAATAGCGGAGTCAGGCCCAATGTCCAAATTGAAGCGGGCTGGGATGAAGTCCTGCCTAATGCAGATCCTGTTCTGGATGCCGCCCTCGAATTGTTGAGTACACCATGATGAAAAAACTTATCCTATTCACAATCGTTTCATTATTGATTGCATCCTGCCTGCCGCGCGATGTACAGGTTCCTCAAAGCCCATTGCTATCCACCCTTGAGCGTAAATCTGGTTTGATCGCCTATATTGGCGCAGATGGAAATATGTTTGTTTCTGATCAGGGTGGTGGGAATCTTAAACAGTTGACAGATGATGCGCAGCTGCCTCAAAGCCAGTCTGAGCCATATCGCTTCTACCAGTATCCCACATGGTCGCAGGACGGAAATCAGCTTGCGTTCGTCCGCACGAGCAATGAGAACTCCGGACCTAGATCTGAATTATTGGTGGCAAATATTGGAAATGATGATGTAAGCCAGGTTTACGAGAGCGAGAGAGAACATCCCTTTTACCTTTACTGGTCGCCTGATAATGCAAATGTGAGCCTTCTGACGACATCTGTCTCTGGCCAATCGTTAATCCTCCAGAACATTCCGGCTGATGGTAGTGAACGCACGATCATTGATACAGGCTCGCCTTATTACTGGTCATGGGCGCCAGATGGCAGCACGATGATCGTTCATACCGGCGGCGCCAATTCGACATCGCCTCAACATCTCGCCTTCCTCAGCATGGATGCTGCGAACACAGACGCAGCAGAGGTCATTGAAGATGGCTTGGATACGATCCCCGCTTCTTTCCAGTCCCCGGCCTGGTCGCCAGATGGAAGCCACATCCTGCTGACGCGCGTCAACGATAATGGCGAAAAGGAAATCATTCTTACGGATGGCACTGGCAAATTTGAAAAAACGATCGGCACGTTTGAAGTCAATTCGGCTTTCGCGTGGTCACCGGATAGCGCCAGGATTGCCTATATTGCCGGCAGACAGCAAATGAACGCCGGCGTCATCGGAGACTTGCATGTGGTGGATATCGAAACTTTGGAAGAGATTGTGAGAGATGAGGATGTATATGCCTTCTTCTGGTCTCCTGATAGTGAGAAATTAGTCTATTTCATCCCCCTTCTTACAAACCGGGCTGCGGATGGATCAGAAACTTCGACTCAACAACTTGTACTCCAGCTAAACATGCTGGACGTAACGACAGGTGAAAGCCGCGAGCTATTCACATATCAACCGACCGAGCAATTCGCCAACATCCTCCCTTATTTTGATCAGTATCACCAATCTGCTACGATCTGGTCGCCGGATAATAACAACCTGGTATTGTCGTTTCTTAATAGTAATGGAGGCGCTGGTATTGCTATCGTCGCGGCATCGGGTCAATTGGAACCGCGCCTGCTTGCAGAGGGATTCCTTGCCTTCTGGTCGTGGAAGTAAGATGCGGCTTCATCGGGGTCTCAGACCCCGATGGAGCATACCCTGAATATTATTTTAGTGAATGAATTTGGCGCAGTCATAAGACTGCGCTTTTATTACCCCTTCAACATCTCATCATGATCATTCCCATCCTTCGGACATCTCCCCCAAATCCGCAATAAGGTATTTGGATAATTATTTTTATTTTAGCTTGCGTATTTGGGGGAGAACCTATCGTAAGTGCTGACAAAGAATCGTTAGAGGGGGTCGCTTACCCCCTTCAACATTTCATCATGATCATTCCCGTCATCCTCAGGTTTCGCGAGTGAGGGCATTTCAAGGATCGAGTTCAAACCGAAGTGCTGTAAGAATTCGGGGGTGGTGGAATACAAGATCGGCCTGCCAGGTCCATCCGCACGGCCTGTTTCCAAAATCAGACCTTTGTGCAACAAACTCTTCATCATACTGTCGCTGTTGACGCCGCGGATGGAGTCAATTTGCGGGCGCGTGACAGGCTGTTGATACGCGATGATCGCGAGAGTCTCAAGCGCGGCGCGGCTGAGGTGAGTCGTTGCTTCGAGGCCGAGAAAACG
>JAKEFL010000131.1 GCA_022616105.1 Anaerolineae bacterium
GTCCGCGCTGCACGTGAAGAGATGCGCGAAAGCATCCAGGCATTCCTGCCGCCTGGTTTCAGGGAGCACCGCAAGAAAGCGCGCAAGGAAATGTTACTTGCCTGGCGCAGTATGATTGACGCCGCGCTGGAGCGAATCGACAAGAAAGAAGAGAAGGCGTAGAAAACCAACCGTCCCGAAGGTTTAAGCGGCTCTACAAGGTTTGGCAAGAAAACCTTCGGGACGTTCTGGGAGGTGAATTACACTAACGCCAGGGGGAATGTCCTCGCGACAAAAAAGCCATCCATAACAAAGTCAGGGCTGAGAAAGCCCAGAACAAATAACTCAGTGTCAGGTTGCCACTTTGATAGAGCACTACGCCGCCAAACAAAAATGCCGCGAACACAATGCCGCCTGTCAGGCGGTTGACCGCGCTTTCCAAATAATAGATTTGACGACTTACCTGCGGGGTATTGACGTTTAATTCGCCGCGCTCCAAACGCGACAGCACATGACCTGTTTGTGATGGCAGAGCAATCAACGCTTTGACCAACTCCCCAATCTCGTCCAGCCATACTTCCCAGTTTGATATGCCTTCATCTGCGATGAGTTTTTGAGCGTATGGCGCCATCTGACTCCATATATTGAAATTCGGGTCGAGACCTGTACACATGCCGGAAAGAATCGCGAGCGTCCTTCCCAACAACAGAAGATTGTGCGGCAATTGGAATGGCATCTCATACATCAGTTCACGGAATTGCATCCCAAACTGACGCATTTCTCTATGACGCACATTGCGTAACTCACTCATAGACATTCCCCAGAAACGGTCAAACAATTGCGCCTCCGCCTGTTCGAGCAATTTCAGATCGGCGCCTGGGAGGATGACGCCAATCGTTTGATACGCCTGAACGACGCGCGCGGGGTTGCGCGTGCCAATGCCGATCAACACTTCACGCAAACCATCGCGCAACTCTTCTGGAATAGTACCGACCATTCCAAAATCCACAAAGGTCAATTGCCAGGTTGCTTCTTTTCCATCTGTAGCAGGGATCGGTGTAACGAATAAATTGCCAGGGTGTGGATCGGCGTGAAAGAACCCATCTTCGAAGATCTGTTTGAGATAAGCATCAGACAAGACTTCAGCGACCTCGGCGCGATCAATGCCCGCGGCGGTGATTTCATCGTAATTGGTGATCTTGATGGCAAATACATCTTCAAGTGTAAGCACCCGCTGTGTAGTGCGGCTCCATACGACGCGCGGCACGTGGATATGTTTCTGATCCTTAAAATTGGCTCTGAAGGTCTCAGCGTTCTTGCCTTCAGACAGATAATCAATTTCGCGGTGGACAGTGGTCTCCAATTCGTTTATCAACGCGGGCACATCCACGCGTTTGCGGATTGGCTGGTAGCGCATCAACCATCCACCGACGCGGCGAAGCGCGGAAAAATCCACATCAATTAATTGATCAATAAATGGACGCTGGATTTTGACAACCACATCGCGAAACTGTTCCGCCTCTGGCGTGTCGACAAGGAGTCGGGCGCGGTGGACCTGTCCGAGTGACGCGGCAGCTAACGGGTTGGGGTCGAAGCGTTCGTAGATGTCTTCGAGCGGCGCGCCCAGTTCAGCCTCCGCTATGTTGCGAATCGCGTCGAAATCCTCTGCGGGCACTTCATCCTGCAAGCCTGAAAGTTCTTCGGTAATCTCAACTGGCAAAACATCGAGACGCGCAGACAGAAATTGTCCCACCTTGATCATCACACCGCCCATGCGAATCGCGAGGGCACGGAATCGAGAAGCGATTTGTCTGTAACGCTCGGCCCGCGTGCTCCTCGTCACAACTCGCAAGCCGATACGCGGCAGGATGATTTCCCAGAAGATCAGGCTCGCAACCGTACGAGCAAAAAACCCCATGATGTGGCGATAGCGGGCGCGTAAATGTGATGTTTGCATAGGATGACCTTCCATCGAACCTGCAAAAGGATTGTATCACTGGGAAATGTTGTTTCTTTGTAAAATTGATTGGGAGTACCTAACATCGAAAACAAAAAATGACCGTCATTGCGAGGAGGGCGTAGCCCGACGAAGCAATCTCCCTCATTGTGTTGGAGATTGCTTCGCCGCCAACGAGCGGCGGCTCGCAATGACGAATCCAACTTTGACAATTCCCCTATCCCCTGCTATACTTCCATCCATTGAAGTTGACTTTTATGGCGCCTGAGCGCCATTTGTTTGAGAACAATCGCATGTGTGGAACGCAGCCTCGCGAGTAAGTCAGTGGGGTTCTTATTTTTCCCTCACCCCTACCCCTCTCCCAAGGGGAGAGGGAAACAATGACCTTAACCGCCAATGGCGGATAAATAATTTTAACAATAAGTGAGGATAATAATACTTGTATGAGTAAGCACGGAAAATTGAAGATCATTCCCCTGGGTGGACTTGGGGAAGTGGGTAAAAACATGACCGCCTACGAATTTAATCATGAGATATTGATCGTAGACGCGGGCATCATGTTTCCACGCAACGATATGCTTGGGATTGATTACATCATTCCCGATTATGAATATTTGCGCGGCAAAGCAAATAAGGTTGTGGGGATTGTCATCACACACGGACATGAGGATCACATTGGAGCGGTCCATCATCTCTTGAACGATATCCCTGCCCCCGTTTACGCAACTCCTCTGACCCTCGGACTGATCGAGGGAAAATTAGCGCGCAATAATGCTTTGGGCAAAGCCTCGCTAAATAAAGTGAAAGCGGGCGGCTCAGTGGAGGTGGGTTCCTTCAAAGTGGAATTCTTCCACATCTGTCACTCGATCCCTGATGCAGTGGGGTTGGGGATTACGACTCCCGCTGGACTCGTTGTGCACATGAGTGACTTCAAATTCGATCATACACCTGTGGATGGCTGGCAGACCGACTATGCAAAACTTTCTGAGTTCTCGCGCCGCGGCGTGGATCTGCTGCTCTCTGATTCAACCAATTCCGAACGCCCCGGCTGGACTCCTTCGGAGACCGTCATTGGTCCCGCGTTCGATAAGGTTTTCACAGAGGCAAAAGGACGCGTCATCGTCGCGACCTTCGCATCCCTGATCTCGCGCGTTCAGCAAGTGGCAGATGCCACCGCCAAACACGGACGCAAGATGGCGCTGGCTGGTCCGAGCATGATCGACAATGTAAAAATTGCGCGCAAATTGGGTTATCTGGAAATCCCTGATGAACTCCTTGTGCCGATCGATCAGGCATTGAAGATGCAGGATCACAAAGTGACTATCATATGCACTGGCTCGCAGGGCGAACCTTCATCCATTGTTGGGCGTTTATCAGCAGGGACAAATCGCCAGTTCGATCTGAAGCCGGGCGATACGGTGGTGCTCTCATCGCACCCGATCCCCGGAAACGAAGAGGCGATCAGCCAGACCATTAACCGTTTGCTGCGACGCGGTGCACAGGTAATTTACGATGCAGTTGCGCCTGTGCATGTTTCGGGTCACGCGTCGCAGGAGGAACAGAAACTACTGTTCAACCTTGTGAAGCCAAAACACTTCATCCCAATTCATGGCGAACTCAGACATTTGAAACGGCACGCACAGCTTGCTGTTGAAGTTGGCATCCCGGAAGAGGGTGTCATGGTCGTTGAGAATGGTCAGACCGTTGAACTCTCAGGCGGGAGGATAAAACTAGGTGAACGCATCCCTGGCGGTTATGTATTTGTGGATGGAGAATCCATTGGTGAGATAGATCACGACATCATGCGCGAGCGCGGAAAGCTTGCACGGAACGGCATCTTTCTCATCGATATCAGCGTGGACAAATTAAATGGGCGTTTATTGCACGAGCCTGAAATTATCACGCGCGGCTTTGTTTCGCCGGAAGACGCAGAAGCTCTGCTGCCCGAGGTCCGCAAACATATCATGGACGTTGTCAATAACAATGGATGGGAAAGCGAAAAGGATATCGCCAACGCGGTCAGATCATATCTATATGAAGAGACCAAACGAAGACCGATGGTACTTGTCACATTGAGCAAGGGATAACAGTTTCTGCTCCCTAGGGTCTCCCCATTTGGGGATGATATAGCGGCATTTCCTGAAAAACACGGCGGTCAGACATCGTGCCCGTCAAGGTAGACTGCCTTTGAGCATAAGGTGATTTAAACAAAACATCCCGGCTCAAACGATTGGGATGTTTTCAGTTGCGAAATGTTCATCGTGCTTGAATCACGAGATCATAGAATTCCGCTCCAATACGGTTCCCACCATTTCTGACCTGATAACCAATGAATAAATATTTCTGAGTAGAAGTCAGGGCAAATGGATTCATCGGCAACGAGTTATTTATAATATTCGCCTCGACCGAATTGCTGTTGAAACTAAAAAAGACATCGTAGACTGGGGGGTTCTGCTCAAAATTTATACTTTCCAAAATTGTTTCCTGCGTTGGCATGCTTCTCTGCACAATTGGGCGCCTGTTGATGTTTCCTGGTGGGATGGCCAGTATCATGCCCGCCGAATTAATATCTGGTGCTGAGAAAATACCCATCCAAATCTCACCCCTCTCAAGATCACTCAGTTGTACTTTGACACTTGCAGTTCCATCTGCAGGCAACAGAGCAAAAAGCCCATAGTATTCCGCAGTATTGACCCTGTCATCATAGAGAAATGCAAGGTGACCATTATTTGCAACGAACTTGTGAAGGGGCTGAGAAAGACAGCCATCTCTTTGTTCTGTCAGTATACTCGGTGGATATGGTGCCCATAAGGCGCTAATACATCCAGTTACCCAATCCATTCCGATAGGGGGAGGCGGGATAGGAGTAAATGTTGGTTCAAGAGTCGGTGTAACAGGCGCGGGGGTGGAAGTCGGGTCGCCAGCCGGCACAGTATCGGTTGGAATGGGTGTATTTGTAATCGTGGGCGTGAAAATCACTACTGATGTCCACGTGGGAATCGGAGTAGCTTGAGGAACCAGTCGAGGCGCCATGATAGAGATGAGCGCGACAGTGACCGTTCCACAAACGCCGATCAATGCCGCTATGATAGTAGGGTCGATTCTTGCTCTGTTTGGTCCAGTCATATTAATCCCAATTCTTTAGAAATATTTTTCCTATTCTACGCCATATTCGATGTGTTCTCAAGGACATTTAGTTTTTAATCATTTTTGCAATCTGACGGTCAATTTTACCCATCGGATAATCATCCAGTTCTTTCAACGAGACCCATTTTAGATTTCCATGCCGAGGCATGGATCCCAGTTCACATTGAAATGCGTGAACTGTGACTTTGAAATGGGTGTATGCGTGTTGAACGATTCCCAACAACTTCGCGCTTCGTCTGCGTGACGGACGAGCGCCGTCCCTCCGCTCAGCGCGAAGATTGAGGTTGTATCCCGTTTTCAAGGCTTTTGCCAACCTCTTTGATGGGTCACCGTTAACGCGCCCATTCGGGAATTCCCACATCCCAGCAAGCAATCCTTTCGATGGGCGTTGTGCTAATAATACTTCCTCGTAGGGCGGATTGGCAATCCGCCTTACGATCACGCCTGCCGCATGGACATACTGTGGCACATCCCTTTTAGGCTTCATTACTGGACGTTGATTCTGAGTTCCATTTATTCGTGCTTTACATATCTTCATGAGTGGGCAAATCAGACAGCGCGGATTCTTTGGCACGCAGAGGGTCGCGCCCAAATCCATGAGTGCCTGGTTGAAATCGCCTGCCTGTCCCCGAGGCAAATGAGTCTCTGCCAGTTTCCATAAGATTTTTTCACCAGCCGGCGAATCAGCTGGCTCAGAAATATCAAAAAGACGCGCATAGACGCGCCTTATATTTCCGTCCAACGCGGGTACATCCATTCCGAAAGCGATCGAAGCGATCGCGCCGAGGGTGTATCTTCCAATGCCGGGAAGTTTACGGAGTGCATCCAGATCACGCGGCAATTTACCATCGTATTGATCTGCTACGATCTTCGCGGCTTTGTGTAAATTTCGTGCGCGGCTGTAGTAGCCAAGCCCTTCCCATATATTGAGGACATCTCGTTCACTGGCGTTTGCCAAAGCGCGGATATTTGGGAACAACCGCATCCATTTTTCGAAATAAGGAATCACTGTTTCCACGCGGGTCTGCTGAAGCATGATCTCGGAAACCCACACCATGTATGGGTCTGGGTTGTCAACGCGCCAGGGTAGAGTCCGCTTGTTGTCGCGGTACCAGCTTAACAGCTTGTCCTGAGCCGGGTCGAAGGATCGAGAAGAGATGCGGGAGGTCATATGATTTTTCGTCTGTGTCTCACGACGAAAAAATCACGAAGGCACAGGTCACCTGCATCTCCGTGTTAGCGCCGCCGGTACCGCTTCACGGCATCTTCGAGACGGCGGCTTGAGCGATTGAAAGACGTCAAAATTGAAATCCGCCGCGCGCTGGAACGACTTTATATGAAAAGTTTTTGACGTAGTTAAAAAGACGATCCTGTAATACACCCCAATCGCTTGAATCAAGAATCTGCCGCGCCTGTAACACATCTGCTGCAAGCAAGCCAACTTGAATTTGCGGGTACGATCCATAGATCGTCGCCCATGCCTCTGCAGGCTGCAAACCGAGCCTTTGCACACCAGGGATAAACTCGCCGATGATGAATTCGAAATAATCCTGATCGCGTTCACCAGCAATATCCCACGTCATTAATACTTTTACAGCCATGACATCAACTCGATTGATATTCCAACACGACGACGCGCGTTTCGTTTGGAAGACCACTGCGCGTCACCTTGAGGGACGGCTGAGTCTCAGGCTTCGACAACCCCATCTCTTTGATGAATTTATTCAGCGAGTCGAGTGAGAGTTTGACAGCGGGTGTGGAATAGTGCATTGGGATGACGAGGTTCGGCTCGATCAGGCTGATGACTTCTGCGGCCTTCGCCGCGTTCAGCCCACCCCCACCTCCCACCGGGACAAGCGCGACATTGATCGTGCCTAATGATTCGATCTCAGATTGAGTGGGAGTTTGCTTGAGATCACCCAAATGTGCGACGGTGATTCCATCATAATCAAACACATAGATGGTGTTGCGAGCCCCGTTATCTTTGTCTTTGCTTTTCTCCTTGCTTGATCCAGCGCCATCGGTTTGAACGCCAGTGATGAATACGCCACCGATCTCAAATTCGCCAGCCCCATCAATAACATGCGATATGCCTTTTACTGAATCTGTATTATTGTGGCCAGGCGCATCATGACTTACTGTGACGATATCAGATTTAAGTCTGAGTGCAGAATAGCCGATTGATTTGTTGTCATAAGGATCCGTCACCACCGTTGCATAATTGCGCTCAGTGAGACGAAAACATGAATGTCCGTACCAGGTAATTTCCATAAAGGTGCTGCCTCCAAGGGAGTATTATACACGGTGTTCGTCAGACGAAATTCGAGATTTAAGCAATCTTTATCCTTCCCTTTACCAGTTCTTCTACAAATTTCCAGCGTTTCGTTTTGGTGTAATCTCCGCCTTCGGGATAAAAGAATTTCGCGTAATAGGTCCAGTAGTCTTTACCAAAACTTTTATCGCTGTCTCCATCCTTTAGAAGATAACGCTTTATGCGCGCTTCTGCCCAGTTCGAAAGGTCATTGCTGCGCGCCCATCCAACATACATGGCCACAGATTCGGCGAAATCTTCGAGGCGATTAAACTTCCAGTTCGAGCCGCTGGGTTTGTCTCCATAGAAATAGCCTGCCGCATTGCAGCCTGGTTTTCTGCCGCGCCGTCCGGGTTTATTTTCCTGTGTAAAAAATTTTGAATCTGACAAGCCAATTAATTTCTTGAGCCAGGATAAAAATGGACGTGTAGACCCACCCGTGTATTTTTCAAGTGCACGCGATAGCTTCCAGTCGTGATTTGCATCCCAGGCGTGCGCAAACTCGTGGACGACTGTCCACGCGGAAAACGATCCCTTTGAATTGAATCTTACTTGATGAGCCTGCGCTTCCCCGCCATGCAAACCGATATCTGCCTTCTTTACAGTCACACCGCCCAGGTTTTCAATGAACTGATTGGGTCCCTTCATAATACCTGCAAGCAAGCCAACGGATCGATAGAGTCTATCCAATTCATCTTTTGACCAGTTTCCTTTTTGCCAGGCTCCATCGGAATCTACTCCCCAATCCGCCGCGACCTCGACATGATACTCTGACTTTAATTGCATCAATTTTTCAGATGCATATGGGATATCCGAATTCTCCACTTCCAAGCTCCTTCCGATAAGAGTTTACGACTTTTGCTTGAAACGCCGCCGGTACCGCTACGCGGCATCTTCGAGACGGCGGCTTGAGCGAATAAGAGTTTACAACAAACAGCACATCCAGTCAAAAGAAATTTAGCCAAGATTTCAAATATCTCGTAAGTAGTCATCGAAAACCGCCGAGGACGGCGGCTTGAGCAAAGTTATAATTTGTCATCGCTTTTCCAAAGGAACATTATGCACAAATCCAAATTGATCCCCTATCTTGAAGTGTTATCCGCAGTCATTGCCTGGGGCGCATCATTTATCGCAACAAAGATCGCACTCGAAGAGATTTCTCCTGTTTCCATTGTCTGGCTGCGCTTCACCATGGGAATTATTATTTTGGGAATCGCGGTCGCACTCCGCAAACAGTTTGCCCTGCCAAATAAAAGCGAATGGGGATACTTTGCCATGCTCGGTTTTCTTGGGATCACATTTCATCAATGGCTTCAATCGAATGGGTTGCAAACTTCCGAAGCCAGTACTACCGCGTGGATCATTGCAACCACACCTGTATTCATGGCTCTGCTTGGCTGGGTGCTATTAAAGGAAGGGCTTGCTCCAATAAAGATCATTGGCATTGGCTTGGCGGCTTTAGGGGTATTACTTGTCGTAACAGATGGAAACATTGCGTCAATTTCAATTGGCAGGCTCGGAGCGCCAGGTGACATTCTTATCCTGATTAGCGCTTTCAACTGGGCAGTGTTCTCCGCACTATCGCGGCGCGGGTTGAGATCATATTCTGCGAGCCTGATGATATTTTATGTAATGACCTTTGGCTGGATCTTTACATCCTTATTGTTCGTCGCGGGCAAAAATTTTCTTGAGTTACCTAATCTTTCCATGAGTGGCTGGATGGGCGTTACGTTCCTCGGAATCTTTTGTTCGGGGCTGGCATATATCGCCTGGTACGACGCACTGCAAGCACTTTCGACGGCCGAAACTGGCGTGTTCCTTTACATCGAACCTCTGGTTGCAGTGGTCGTTGCATTTTTTATTTTGGGTGAGGCGATCACAGGAGCATCGCTGGCAGGGGGTGGGATCATTCTTTTTGGTGTATGGATGGTTAATAGAAATTAGCGAATCTATCAAAAGAAAATAAGTGTATAATCGAATCACTATATTCCCACGAAACGGAGGAAAGAACCATGGCAAGTGTCTCATTTGAAAATGTCGTCAAGCAGTTTGGCGACGTGAAGGCTGTCAACAACCTGAACATTCATGTTGCTGACAAGGAATTTCTCGTTCTCGTTGGTCCGTCTGGTTGTGGAAAGACCACCGCGCTGCGGTCGCTGGCTGGGTTGGAGGAAATCACCAGCGGTAATATCAAGATCGGTGATCGAGTGGTCAACGATGTGGCGCCGAAGGATCGTGATATCGCCATGGTCTTTCAATCGTACGCCCTCTATCCCCACCTCTCAGTATATGACAATATGGCATTTGGCTTGAAGCTTCGCAAGGTGCCGAAGGATGAGATCAAGCGACGCGTCAGTGAAGCCGCTGATATTCTCGGTATTCAAGAGCTGCTCCAGCGCAAGCCGCGACAACTATCGGGTGGTCAGCGTCAGCGTGTGGCGGTGGGTCGCGCGATCGTGCGCGAGCCGAAGGTCTTTTTGTTCGATGAGCCGCTCTCGAACCTGGATGCAAAACTGCGCGTGGCAATGCGCGCCGAGATCAGCAAACTGCATCAGCGCCTGCAAACCACATTCATTTACGTGACTCATGACCAGACCGAAGCCATGACCATGGCAACGCGCATCGCAGTTATCAACAAAGGCGTCCTGCAGCAACTTGATACACCGCAGAATTTGTATGACCACCCCAATAATCTTTTCGTGGCAGGATTCATCGGGTCGCCTGCCATGAACTTCTTCCCCGGCAAGCTGCGCAAGGATGGGAACAAGCTGGTAGTGGATGCAGGCGATTTTGTTGTTGCCATTCCTCCGAGCCGCGCCAAGCCATTTGAGGCGCATGAAGGCAAGGATATTATCTTTGGCATTCGCCCGGAAAATATCCACGATGCAGAGTTTGTGCCAACGAACATCGACGCCGAAAAAGTGGCAGTCAAAGTGGATGTGACCGAGTTAATGGGCAACGAGATTTTCCTCTACCTCGTCAGCGGAAAGAACACATTTGTTGCCCGCGTCGACCCGCGCTCGAAGCTGCGTGTTGGCGAACAGGCCACCGTCGCGTTTGACATGGATTCCGTCCATATCTTCGATGCCTCCACCGAGGAGGCAATTCGATAGAAGCCTCATTTAGAGAACTATACAGGCGCAGCCAGGCGGCTGCGCCTGTATTTCTTAATCGAGAAAACTTTAAGATTTGACTTTGTTAAAACACTTGATAATATTCCGTTTTATGCTATCATAGCCCTGCCAAATCAATCATACATATTTCCTAATAAGGATACATCTTGTCCGCTTTCTACTGGCTCCCAGTCAATCAGAATGTTAGGAATTTTAACAAACATGCGGCAGTGGATTTGATTCGCTTCGCAGGAAGGGGAATTTCGCGGACGGATCTTGCTGAAGAAATGGGGTTAACACGAGCTGCTGTCACTGTCATCGTCAATGATTTAATTGCAAACACCATTATCCTGGAAACCGAAAATCGAACCACGTCCAGCGGCCGCCCGCCCGTTGTATTGGAAATTAATCCTGAGCGCGGTCTGGTTGCCGCAATTGACATGGGAGCCATGCATTTGAGCGTGGCTCTCGGGGATTTTTCCGCCCGCATTCTTGAAGAAACAGAAGTCACATTTAAAATTGACGATGGGCCAATTGAGTGTCTTAGAGCAGCAGATTGTGTCCTGAATGAATTATTACAAAAGCGGGGATTTTCAACGACCGATCTCGCCGCGGTCGGAGTTGGGGTACCAGGTCCTGTAATTGCCGAGAGAGGCATGGTAATGGCTCCCCCGATCATGCCAGGCTGGGACAGATACCCGATCCGTACCACACTTGAAAAGCAATGGGGAACTGCCGTGACCCTGAACAATGATGCAGAACTTGGCGCATTGGGTGAATGGGCTTACGGAGCCGGGCGCGGCGAAAAAAATCTCGCGTTCATCAAAGTAGGAAGCGGAATCGGAGCAGGTTTGATTATCAATAAACAAATTTATGGAGGCACTACCGGCTCGGCAGGTGAAATCGGTCACCTGACTGTGGACGAGAACGGTCCGTTTTGCGCGTGCGGGAATCATGGATGTCTCGAAGCCTTTGCAGGTGGGCATGCCATTGCCGCGCAAGCCCAAAAACTGGTTGCCTCCGGCAAAAGAACCTTACTCTCCGAAACTGATATCGACTCCATCACCGCACGCGATGTTGCGGAAGCCGCACGCAGAGGCGACCTGGCGGCTCAGGAAATTCTAAAGCGTTCGGGGACATTTATTGGAATCGCAATAGCCGGTTTAATTAATTTGATCAACCCCAGCACAGTCATTATTGGCGGAGGCGTGGCGCAAGTGGGCGATTTGTTAACTGGTCCGATTCGTCAGGCTGTACACGCCAGATCCTTACGCGCGTCTGAGCATGGCGTACGGATTACGATGGCAATGCTTGGCCGCCGTTCTTCCCTGATCGGTGCATTAGTGCAGGCAATCAGCATCGCCATTCATAGTGCTGTTGAGTATAAGGGCCAAATTATAAAAAGCCGCTCTTTACCGTTGACCAAACAACAGAATCCGGTACAAGATGAAATGGAGGTGA
>JAKEFL010000132.1 GCA_022616105.1 Anaerolineae bacterium
TAGCGCTTAGTTCAACTCATATTAGCCGCTTGTTGTACAGATGTAAGGTCTGCTCGAATGGAATCGAAAGAGTGTGAAGGATGTGGTAGGCTCATAGATAAGTCACTCTTGACCTGTCCTTATTGCGGCTTTACTTACTGGGTCGATATCATCGCCGTAAGCGTGGTTGCTCTAATATGTCTTCTCATTGGAGGTACTGCCTTATTGTACATTGAGGAGGCGGTCGAGAGATGGGTTTTATTTATTTTATTTGCAGGCACGGGATTACTGATATTGTATCTCCCAATTGCGAGTATAGCTGATGCGTTAAAAACACCAAAGAAATACAAAAAGGGAAAAATAACTGCACGTGGAATACGCCAGTTAATAATAGCATTACTTGTTTCAGTTATTTTGTATGTTCTCCCTGGATTTATTTTCGTAGAGGCAGGGAGCGAGCCGTATATCGAGGTGGCTGAAAGCTATTTTCAGGAGTTATCAAAGCCTACACCCGAAAACATGGAAATTTGGGGAATGAGTGAATTCAAAGTTTTTGGACGTGGTGGTGTAATCATGAGCGGCGGGCCCATCAATCCACCTAGCGTAAAAATGATTTGGGATAATCCGCCAATCTATGAAGTTACTATACCTTTCTGGCTTGAAGGAACAACCATAGATGGTAAACACCTCAAAACAAAGCGTAAGATCCATTTGGTCGTGATTAGGACACAGACTACAGATGGATGGCAGGTGGACAGTTTTGAATTTGGGCAAGGCGTGCCTTTGACAATGCGAGAACAGACTGGAAACTGGCTACTGCAGAGTGCACTATTCAGTGTGATCCTGGAAGTTTTCCTCTTTCTAGTCGTACTCGCACGTGATGAGTTTGCTCCTTTATTTTATTGGTTACAAATTCTTCTTCCTGAACGGCTTACGAAGGGATGTGCATTGATTCTGGCTTTTATTCTTCCTATCGTCATCGCAATTGATGTAGCTTTTAACTTTTTTAATTCTATCGTGGCCGCGATCCTGGGTGGGTTAATCTATTTTTTCTTGACCGTGAAATTGTTTTTGTGGTCTTGGAGAAAAATCAGCTAGAATCATGCCATACCTTATCTCCTCGCCCAACTCTGCATATATCTGACCCAGGCTACCATCACATATAATCCCTCAAATCTAACACTCCTCTAACGCCGCGTTGACAATTTGACGACGCGGTTTTGTTATAATCGCCCATACTAAAACCTGACAGGTCTTATCCGCGCGATTGTCCCATTTAACTCTCGCGCGGACTAAGACCATTCCCCGTAAGTTCCTCGCGGAGATCTGTCAGGTTTGGGTATTGAAAGGAACTTTCCCTATGATGCGATTTGACCGATTTACAGAAAGAGCCCAGGAAGCCGCCCAACGCGCTGCCGAAGTCATCCAGCGCTACGGCCATAACCAGATAGACACTGAACACATCCTGCTGGCGCTCATCGAGCAGCCAGGCGGTGTGATCCCCCAGATTTTGGAAAAATTAAGCGTCAGCCCTGAAGCACTCACTGAGCGGCTCGACGCCACTTTGCGCGCCAGCCCCAAAGCCAATATTTTCGGCGGCGGTGCTGGGCAGATTTTCATTACCCCGCGCGTGAAGCGAATCATTGATCTGGCAAATGAAGAAGCCAACCGGCTCAAGGATGAATACATCTCCACTGAACACATCTTCCTTGCCATTCTCACCGAGCGGAATACGCCCGCGGCTCGCATTTTGGAATCTGCCGGGCTGACTCGTGACCGCGTCTATGCTGCCATTCAGGATCTGCGCGGCGGGCAGCGCGTCACGGACCCGCAGGCTGAATCCCGTTACCGCACACTTGAGAAATACTCGCGCGATCTGACTCAACTGGCGCGTGAAGGTAAGCTTGATCCCGTCATTGGACGTGACAATGAAATTTTGCGTTTGATTCAGATTCTCTCGCGTCGCACAAAGAACAACCCTGTTCTCATCGGTGAGGCAGGCGTGGGTAAGACTGCGATCGCGGAAGGTCTTGCACAGAAGATCGCCAACAACGATGTGCCTGAGATCCTTTCAGGAAAGCGTGTCGTTCAACTGGATTTGGGCGCGATGATCGCAGGCTCGCGCTTCCGCGGCGAGTTTGAGGAGCGACTCAAAGCCGTAGTCGAAGAGATCCAGCGCGCGAGTGGCGATATCATTATGATGATTGATGAATTGCATACGGTCGTTGGTGCCGGAGCGGCACAAGGCGCGATGGACGCGTCCAACATGCTCAAGCCGGCATTGGCGCGCGGTGAGTTGCAGTGTATCGGCGCGACCACGCTTGATGAATATCACAAGTACATCGAAAAAGATGCCGCGCTTGAACGGCGTTTTGCGCCAATTTATGTGGAAGAACCCACCGTCGATGATACGATTAAAATGCTGATTGGCTTGCGTGACCGATATGAAGCGCATCACAAAGTCCGTTATGCGGATGATGCGCTCGTCGCTGCGGCGCGTTTGGCTGACCGTTATGTCACTGACAGACGTTTGCCCGATAAGGCAATTGACCTGATGGATGAAGCCGCCGCGAAGCTGCGTGTGGCTTTATATTCCATGCCGCCTGATCTCAAGGCAATGAAAACCGAAATTGATAAATTACAGGCCGAGGAGGAGCAGGCTGGTTTGGAACGCGATTACGAACGCGCCGCGCAGAAGAAATCCGAGCGCCTGCGCCTCGATGAGGAATATAAAGAGAAGCGCGACAAATGGGAATCTGAACACCAGCTCGATGAAGTAGTGGATGTGGATGACATCGCGTCGGTCGTGAATCAATGGACAGGCATCCCGCTTACGCAGATGCTGGAGAGTGAGTCTGAAAAACTTCTGCACATGGAAGCGCGTTTGCATGAGCGCATCATCGGGCAGGAGGAAGCCATCCATGCAGTATCAGATGCCATCCGCCGCGCACGCTCAGGGTTGAAGGACCCGTCACGTCCGATTGGTTCATTTATCTTCATCGGTCCATCAGGTGTGGGTAAGACAGAACTCGCCAAAGCCCTTGCCTGGTTCATGTTTGATGACGAAGAGGCGATGGTGCGCATCGATATGTCTGAGTATCGCGAACAGCACACGGTCTCGCGTCTCTTTGGGGCGCCTCCGGGATATGTCGGGTATGAGGAGGGCGGTCAATTAACGGAGGCAGTCCGAAGGCGTCCGTATCGAGTCGTCCTGTTCGATGAAATCGAGAAGGCGCATCCCGAAGTCTGGAACGCGTTACTGCAAATTTTGGATGATGGGCGTCTAACGGATGGTCAGGGCAACATTGTGGATTTCCGCAACACGGTTCTGATCATGACCTCGAACCTGGGCACTGAATACGTGAGAAAAGGAGGCACTTTGGGCTTCCTCCAAGCAAAGGCAACAGATGAAGAGCGTGAGGCGCACGATAAAGTCGAGAAGGCGCTCAAAGGCGCGTTCCGACCCGAGTTCCTTAACCGCGTCGATGAGATCATCATGTTCTCACCGCTTTCTCTCGAGCAGATGGAAGAGATCGTCATCCTGCAAATGAAGGAAGTGCAGGATCGTCTGAATGAGTATAACATCACTGTCCAGGTGACGGATACCGCGCGCAGATGGCTCGCAAAGGAAGGGTATGATCCTGCCTTTGGTGCACGCCCGCTGCGCCGTGCAATTCAGAAGAATGTGGAAAGTCCGCTTTCTGTCGAATTGTTGAGCGGCAAGTTCAAGGATGGCGCCACTGTGATGGTGGATGTGGATGAAGAGAAGAATAAGATCGTTTTCGCGACATCCGAACCAGTTAAGAAAAAGAGCAAACAACACGCAGATGCGTGAAAGTTGTGGGAGCAGTTCAACTGCTCCCACATTGAAACGAGATACGGAAGCAGTTGAACTGCTTCCGCATCTTTTTAACTTGCTAATCACGCATTTATGATAAAAGTGTAAGATGCAAGAAATTTATTTGCTCACCTTACGTAGTTTGCTCCCGCAGGGTCTATGACCCTGCGGTGTATTCTACAAAACACAGCGGTGGTCACACATGGACTCTTTAGAGTAGACCACCTTCGAGCCAGAGTATTTAAGGTAAGTTATTCATAAGGAGATTACCCTCATGGAAACAAACAGCAATCAATCTTCATCCGTTCCAAAGATCGTAGGCGCAATCGTCGGAATTCTTGTATGTTGTTCCTGTGTATTGATCGCGGCAGCCGGGGCAGTGATTTATAGTGCATCCCAGCAGGTCCCAACTGATTTCGCGACCTTTATTCCACCCATTGATAATCCCGTAACCCCCGCGCCCACCATGGAGATCGAGCGCCCTCCAGCGGATTCAATCTCAACTGAAACGCTTGAAACTCTGGGAAACACGCTTGTCCCCGATAATGATCCTTATGAAATTGCGTGCCGTTTACAAAATGTGTGCAACGTCGCTACAACTGTTCCATCAAAGCAGTATCAACTTGGAGATCAGGAAACCTTCTGGGTGACCAACGTGGATACAGTGGAAAACTTCCAGGCGACTGCAACATTGCGATACGTCACACCGCACATGTACTTTTGGATTGAGAATGAGGTTAGTTACAATGAAGATGACCTGAAGAGATTGGGCGATACGTTTGAAAATCAAATGTACCCTACTGATCGCGAGTTCTTCGGCACGGAATCGAGCCCGGGTATAGATAACGATCCGCACATTTTTATTCTTTATGTGCGTGGCACAGGCGCGTCCAATGCGGGATATTACTCCACGCCCGATCAATACAACCCACTGGTAAAGGAATATTCAAACGGGCATGAAATGTTCTTCTTCAATGCCGACAATATGGATCTCGGCGCGGAAGATACGTATGGCACGCTGGCTCATGAGTTCCAGCACATGATCCACTGGAATACCGACCGCAACGAGACCTCCTGGATTAACGAAGGGTTCTCGATGGTGGCTGAACTGCTGAATGGTTACCCAATCTACTTTGATTATTATTACGTTTCAGACCCGGATATTAACTTAACAGACTGGTCGCCTGATCCTGGTTCCAATGGTCCGCACTATGGGCAATCCTTCCTTTATCTCGCCTATTTCCTGAATCGTTTTGGTGAAGATGCCACAAAGGAGGTTGTGAAAAATCCTGAGAACGGACTTAACAGCATTGATGATACATTGAAAACATTGAATATCACTGACCCGCTCACAGGCAATCCTGTCACAGCTGATGATGTGTTCATGGATTGGGCCGCCACCATGTGGCTGATGGATTCTTCCGTTGGCGATGGGCGTTACGACTACAATAATTATCCCGATGCGCCCACGATCACAGTTTCAGAGCCTGTTTCAAATTGTCCTCAATCATTGAGTGGCTCGGTCAATCAATATGGCATTGATTATTTCTCCATCAATTGCTCAGGCGATTACACCCTGCACTTCAGCGGTTCCACTGTGGTTGGTCTTTTACCCGCCGATGCCAATTCGGGCAAATATGCGTTCTGGTCGAACAAGGGTGATGAATCGAACATGACCCTCACGCGTGAATTCGATTTCACGAGTATAAGCGCGCCCATCAACCTGTCGTTTTCCATGTGGTATGACCTCGAGACCGATTACGATTATGTCTTCCTTGAAGCCTCCACCGATGGAGAAACCTGGGAGATCCTCACCACGCCATCCGGCACAGCTGAGGACCCATCGGGCAATTCGTATGGATGGGGTTACAACGATCAGACGAATGATTGGAAGAATGAAGAGGTTGACCTCTCCCAGTTCGCTGGACAGAAGGTGCAAATCCGCTTCGAGTACATCACGGACGCGGCAGTCAACGGTGAAGGCTTTCTGCTGGATGATGTTCGGGTGGACGCGATCAACTACACGTCCGATTTTGAGGCGGATGAGGGAGGCTGGGAGGCAGTCGGCTTCGCACGCATCGAAAACGTTCTCCCGCAGACCTATCGCCTGAGTCTCATACTCAAAGGCGATACCACCACTGTGACACATATCCCGTTAAACGCCGAACAGACAGCAGATATTCCGCTTTCGTTGAAGAGCGGTGAGGAAGCGATACTGATTGTGACAGGCACAACACGCTTTACAAGACTCCCCGCCGCGTATCAAATCGAAATAAAGTAGCGCCATCGCGCTGAGCGGAAGACCGAGCACAGCGAGGTCTGTAGACGAAGCGCAGGTGCAACTGTCTTCCTCTTCACATTGATTATCAGAATAAAAACATGCCACAGGCTTCACGCTCTGTGGCATGTTTTTGTGGGTCTACAGTTTTTAACTGGAAGACTACAATCTTTGCCGCGAATTACGCGAAAAGGCGCGAATTTCTTAATCAATTCGCGAAAATTCGCGTAATTCGCGGCTGAACAATACATTCTTCATCCGGCATCTCGCCAAAAACGGGAGAGCCGTTTTTCTTCAAGCAGGGACTACTGCTACCTTCTTCCTCATCCACAACATTGACATCATCAGTGGTACAAGGGCTATTACACCTGCAACGATTGAAATAACTGTGTAATTCGATCCAGCAAAAACAAATCCGCTTCCCAGGCTTCCAACTGCCGAAGCAAGACCCACGAACAGATCGTTCGCGCCTTGCGTCCGTGATCGCTCCAAAGGGGAAAGCTGGTCTGACAGCAAAGCAGATCCGCCTACAAAACAAAAGTTCCAGCCCAAACCGAGCAGGAAGAGCGAAACTGCCAGCGGCAGCACATCTGGCGATAAAGGCGCAGTGATACAAGCCAGCAAAAGCGTGGACGCGCCGACCAAAATCACAGGTCCGCGCCCCCATTTATCAGTAAGCCGCCCTGAAATAACGGAAAAAGCGAACATCCCAAACGTATGCGAGGCGATCACAGCAGATATATCTCCAAGATGATGCTGATGATCCCTCATGTGAAGGGATGTAATGACCATAATAGCAACCATCACCACTTGTCCCAGCGCCATTGCGGTGACGGCCACGAGCGCGGCAGGCTGGCGAAAAATCTCAAGGATGGATCGCGCTTCTCCTGTCGGCGCTGAATCAGGATATTGTTCCGCGATCTGTACCCCAAGGTCACGCGGGTCGGGTCGAAGGCCAGCGAAAACAATGACGGCTGCAATAACAAACAGGATCAGGGTCGCAAGATATGCTCCTGCCAGTTCATCCATTCCCAATGTTTTGATATAGTTCCCCATGGGCCCAACAAGCAGAGGACCAACGATTGCGCCGAAGGTGCCTCCCAATACAACGTTCGAGATCGCCGCGCCACGCATTTCAGGCGGATTTACCTCAGCCGCGGCAAAACGGCCTAAAGTAACCGCCGCGTTCGTAATGCCCATCAATATCATCCCAATGAGAAACATCAATAATGAAGATGAAGCGATGGCGTACAAGACAAGCGCATTGCCGATCACGCCGATAATCAGACCAAATACGATCCCATTGCGTCGTCCGATTCGGTCCATGAGATAGCCCCAGGCTGAGGCAGCAAATGCCGCGCCCAGAAGATAAACCGCGGAAGGCACACCCGCCCACGAAGCATTGCCGCCCAGGTTTGCTCCAATAATCGAATTAATGGTCGCGGAGGCAATAAAGCCCGCCGAAGCCAGGCTTTGATTCGCAAAGAGCACCCATGTAATTTTTCGCGCAAGTCTGGAAAAGTCTGTCATGATTTGTCCTTTGACAACCTGCTCGAGCCGCCATCCTCGGCGGCATAATCAGCGCCGAGGACGGCGCTGAGAGCATATAGTCTGTCATGATATTGTCCTCTCGGATTTGTTGATTATACGATGGACGCGGGTAGAATTGATAACATGAAACTGGATTTAAAACCCGCCTCAAACTACCCCCTGCCTGATCTCACCAATGTATTGAATCTCAGCTTTGAGAATTATCTCGTTCCCATTCAGTTTAACATTTCCCAGTTTATCACCATGCTTCGCAAGGACAGCATCGATTTAGACTCAAGCCGCGTGCTCCTTATCGACGATGAACCGGCTGGCATAGCATTGATCGCGCGCCGCGGCTCGCTTCGCGCGAGTCGACTCGCGGCGATGGGCATATCCCAACAAATGCGCGGCAAAGGTGCAGGCTCATGGTTCATGGAAAAACTTATTCAGGAATCGCGTCAACGCAGCGACCGCGAAATGGTGCTTGAAGTAATCGAACAGAATGAGCCAGCTGTTCAGTTGTATCAAAAATTTGGTTTTCAAAGCATTAGAAGATTGGTGGGATTCGTTTGCAAGAGTGCAACCGAGAACGGCGCGAGCAATTTGCACGAAATCGATCTGCGCGAGGCTGGATCTTTAATCTCCCAGCATGGGTTGCCCGACCTACCCTGGCAGTTATCAGGCAAAACCATCGCGCTGATGGATCCGCCTGTGCGCGCCTATCGCAAAGGACAGGCATATGCTGTAATCTCCAATCCTGATGTTGAGCACATTGTGATATGGTCCTTGCTTGTTGAACCAGATGGGCGAGGAAATGAACTCGGATTGGATATGTTGAGAAGCCTCACCGCGCAACATGCAGGCAAGACCTGGCATGTCCCTGCCATATTGCCTGAAGAGTTAGGGAACGTATATGAAAAAGCAGGTTTCGAGAAGGAGAAGTTATCTCAGTGGCAAATGAGACTCGCTCTCATGTGAACTCGTAGGTATGGCTATTGCAAAGTCCGGGTTTAAGACTCTTTGTACGCGGATTTCACGGAGTGGACGGAGTTTTTTCCGTCTTTTCACGGCAGATTCCGTGTTGTCTGCGTGATCCGTGTACAAAATGAGGGTTTTGTCAAGTCGCGAAAAGCGTCAGGTTCAAAGCCTGACCTACATAACGGAATCAGTGTTCAGCTTAGCCTGAAGCAGTTTTTGTCACCATTTTGTTTTACGTCTCTCTAGAATCAGGGATATAATCATCCCTCTCCACTCATAGGCAGCATAAAATGCAATCTGCAATAAAGCCGTCTTCTGAAAGAAAAACGATCGGTGTCTTCGCATCCCACGTGGGACGTGCATGGGGCGCGGAGTTCATGGCAGGCATTACCAACGCAGCTGAGGCGAATAACGTCAACCTTGTGCATTTCATTGGCGGGAAATTATCCTCTCTCACCACACCCGGCGAGGACAAGCCTTCATTTGGATTATACGATCTTGCCAAGCCTGATCAATTCGATGGCTTGTTACTCACTACAGATGTTGTATACGGCACAAGTTCCCGTGATCTTGAAGCCTTCTCCAAAGTCTTCGGTGGCGCGCTGCCCATCGTCACTCAATCGGTGGATATACCGGGCGCATCCATGTTCGTGCCTGATAACACAGAGGGGATGCGCGCGGCAGTACGTCATCTCATCGAAGAACATGGTTATAAGCGCATCGCATTTATTTGCGGCATTGAAGGACATATCGATGCCGAACAACGTTTTCAGGCATATAAAGACGAACTCAAATTGCACGACTTGCGCTTTGATGAAAATTTTGTGGTACATGGCGATTACACGACGGAAAGTGGAAGAGCCGCGGTCCGTACACTGCTGGATGAACGCAAGCTTCGTTTCCAGGCTGTGGTCGCGGCGAATGACCGCATGGCGTTCGGCGCGTTGGAGGCGCTTCAGGAACGCGGCGTTCGCGTCCCGGACGATGTAGCTGTCACCGGTTTCGACGATTTGCGCGAGGCCCAGGCCACCGGCGTGCCACTGACAACTGTGCGCCAGTCGTTTTATACAGCTGGGAAACACGCGCTGGAAGCCCTGCTCAAGCGCATCAACGGGGAAACGGTCCCTCCAATAACCATCACACCAACACAATTGCTCGTTCGCTGGTCATGCGGATGCCTGCCCGAGAATGTACGTCAGGCTGCTGTCGCACCGCGCGATGTCGCGAAGACTGCCAGGCTGGAGAATAAGCGCGAGGCTGCCCTGCGCGCCTTGCTCAACTCGGCTGGCGTCACTGAACAGGATCCGGCGCTTCTACAGTTTAGAGATACCTTTGGACGAGCCTGGGACGGCTTTCTTCTGGCATTGAATGATCGGTCAACCAGTGACGAATTCCTAAAGACAGTCAATGGCATGATCGAGTTGATGCAAAAGCATGGGCTTGCGCCAGCAATATGGCATAACGTAATCTCGATGATGCGAAAATATGCCTTAGGCGGCATTACCAGCCACACCACCATGTTAAAGGCAGAGAATTTATTCCAGCAGATGCGCTTGCTGACAGGTGAACTTTCACAACGCGCCCAGGCTTATCGAAGGCTTGTGCTCGAACAGCAGGAAAACATTTTGCAGGGATTCAGTACCTCCATGGCGCCAACCATGAGTCTCAGCGAAATTGGCGCCGCGATTTCTGAGCACTTCCCCGCCATGGGAATTGGACGCTGGTACGTCATGTTCTATAGTGATGTGACTGCACCGCAATCCATCTCCGCACCGCCGCCTGAAAGTTACAGCCTGCTCTTTCAATATGAAGGGGCAAAGTTCGAGATCCCGCACAAACGTGCATCCATTGGGACGGGTCAACTTGTGCCGCGCGGCAAAACACCTCAGGATCATCGTTACACCGCTGTGGTGATGCCCCTTTCACTGGCGAAGAATCGTTTCGGATTCATGTGGGTGGAGATGGGTCCGCAGGATTGGGAAATATACGTTCGCATTCGCAACCTCGTCAGCAGCGCCTTATTGCGCACGATGCTTGTGCAGCAAAGGGAACAAGCACAGCATGAAGTGGAACGCCTGCTGGAAGAGGCGCGTGACCGCGCTGCTGAACTGGCAGTCGCCAAAGAATGGGCGGAAAAAACTGCCGCAGAGAATGCGAAACTATATTCCAGTGAGCAGACGCGTCGTGAAGCGGCAGAAGGGCTGGCAAAGTCATCCCGTTTACTTTCCACGCTGGCAACGGTAGGTGAAGTTCCACAACAGATCGTCATGCAGTTATCTGAAGTGGTTAAGAATGAACGCAGTGCACTGTTCCTTGAAGATGTGAACGGTGTTCCGCGGCTTCTTGGACATCAGGGCTTGCCCGTTGCACGAGATGCACCGGCAAAAGAGTTGAATTACAAGGTGAACGGCACGAATATTTATCACATTATCGCGCAACAATCTGAGCCGATGGTGATCGGTGATGTGAAAAACCTGCAAGGCTGGGAGCAGTCCGAATGGCTTCCTGAAGATCGCTCCTGGCTGGGTGTACCTCTTTACTCAAAGAATAAGGTGGCGGGAATGTTGACGCTCAGCCGAAAAGAACCTGCTGCATTCAACCAGGATGATGTGCTGCTTGCGACTACGTTCGCTCTGCAGGCATCCATTGCTTTGGAGAACGCACGTCTTTATGATGAGTTGACGCGCTTCAATCAAATGATGGAACGCATGGTGGAGCAGCGCGTCAACGAGCTAAACAGTGCATATAGCACCCTTGAAAAACTCGATAAGAACAAAAGCGATTTCATTCAGGTGGCTGCGCACGAACTGCGCACACCATTGACAGTGATCAAGGGCTATATGGGCATGATCAAATCCGCGCCTGCTTTCCAAAACAATCCCGCGCTTGTGCAGGCAATGGATGGCGTCTTGCAGGGAACCGATCGCCTTCACCAGATTGTCAACAGCATGTTGGATGTCGCACGGCTCGAAAACCAGGTATTATCCCCTCACCTCGAAATCGTGACTTTGGGTCCCATCCTGCGCCTGATCCAAAAGGATTATGCAAATGACCTGGCAGCGCGTCAGCTTGACCTTCAGATTGACCCCGATATCAATTCAGCTCCCGCCATCCTTGCTGACCCCGAATTATTACAAAAAGCAATTGATAACGTTGTTGTGAATGCCATCAAGTTCACGCCTGATGGAGGCTCCATCAACGTCAGCGCGGCGACTGTCAAACTGGATGGGCGCGGCCCTGCGGTTTGCGAGATACGAGTCCGCGACACAGGCATCGGCATTGACCCCGCCAACCATACAATCGTCTTTGAAAAACTATATCAACTTGGCAAGGTGGAGCTTCACTCTTCGGGCCGCACCAAATTCAAGGGCGGCGGACCAGGCCTGGGTCTCGCGATTGCGGCGGGAATTGTCAAGGCACACAAAGGGAAGATCTGGGTTGAAAGCCCAGGGTATGATGAAGAGAAATTGCCAGGCAGTACTTTCTTTATTCAAATCCCATTAGCAAAGTAAGTAGAAGAAAAAGTTCCGCCAGCAGTTGAACTGCTGGCGGAACTGGGCGTTGCTCCAGCCGCCGTCTCGGCGGCAGGGACGCCGCCTGGAGCAAACTTAATTCTCAGCGCGCATTGCCTTGCTGTTCTTATCGAAATAATTCGTTAATCGTACGCGTAGAGGGGCAAGCAAGCCAACGTGTACCAGCATAAAGATCGAAAAAGCCGCCATCACAATGAAAAAGAACAGGTCATTCAATAGATAAGCGGGATTGGCGCCTGTTGCAAACACATAACGAAAGACGATCAATCCCAATTGAATCAGGTTGATGATAAGCAGCGGGACAGAGAAGGGCCGCAGGTCGTGATCTTCGATAATCAAATGCAGCCCAACCATGGCACCGAGCCCGGCGACAACAGTGAGTAAATAAGCCCAAAAGTGGGCATCGTCATACGCCTGCATATATAATCTTTGGAGTATCAGCACATAGAGGCTACAAACGCCGATCAGGCAGCCCCATATAAAAATATTGATAATGAATGGCAGAACCAAATTACCGAATACCCGAATGGCAAACATTGCACACAGCCACCCAACCGAATATGCAAGCCCGATGACAATGATCTTTGTAGCAATTCCGTTGAGAGAATTCAACAAACCAACGCTGAAAATATCCAGGATCAACCTTGCACCACCGAGCAGGGCAAAAGTCAAACCACCGATGCTTAGCAACAGCATCAAAAGGCTCAGCAGACCTCGCTGCGAAAATCTGTTTCCATTACGTGGCTGCAATGGTGAGGTCCCCCTGGGGTTGGTATTCAGCAAATCACTCATCATACCTCCTACCCCATTGAGATAAAACGCATCATATTCCGGCGTTTACAAAATGCGAGGCGGTTATTATACCCATAAGATTGATTTCGCTCGGAACGAGTTCCGAAACTCATTGGATCACGAAAACAGGTCCTTGATGTTGTACGCCTGCTTGCGCGTGTTCACGTTCAGCTTCAATGATCCGCGCGGATCGCCTGGCCGTATCTGTCGAAAAATCTGGTCAACTGCATTCGCAACGGTTCGAGTACCCCGATGTGCACTAGCATCAGGAGCGAAACCGTAGCCATGAGGATGAAGAACACCAGGTCCTTCCACAGGAATTCGAACTTGGGTTGAGGGGCAAATACGTAACGATACACAATCAATACCAGATGAAAAAAACTGATGATCAACAAGGGGATCGAGAAGAGCCGCAGGCTGTGACCTTCAACAATCAAGTGCAGCCCGATCAGCACAGTCAATCCTCCCGCCATAGCAAAAAGATATTTGATAAACCTTATCAACTCTTCGGGCTGATCATACATACGCTTCAGAATCTGGAGGTAAAGATAACACACAATCACAAGGCAGCCCCAGGTAAGCCAATTGATCAACATCGGGAGGATTAAGTTGCCGTACACCCTGATTGCTAGCACCGCTGTAATCCAGCCAACCATATACGCCAGTACGATCACAATCATTTTTGTCGCTACACCCTCAATGTTGGTGTTTGCGGCCAGAAGATCGAAAACTATTTTTGCGCCAGCCAGCATGGAAACCCCCAGCGCCATCAAACTCCCCACCAGCATTGCTAGGCTGAATAGTGCTCTTAGCGAAACCTTGTGATTGTTCCCGTTGCGCGGACGTGTGGGCGGATGATTTCGTGAAGAATTCATGTGACCTCCTGCCCTCTTCTTGTGACAATAAGAATAATGTGTCACTCTCCAGAGGCGTGCGCTGAATTATACTCATAAGACCGATTCTGGCTTTGTTCGGTTCCCAAGTATCAGATTGAGATTTCCCCTCTCCTCATCATCACAATCAGGACGCTGGTCCTATCTCCCAGCCGCCTCTCCCTGGCTTCCCGCAAAACGAGCATCTTCTGTGGTGATTTTGCCGCGAGGGCGCCATGCAAATTTCGAGGCAAATGGATTCGGTTTGCGCTCCAGCGCGTCCGCGATCAATTTACCAAGCAACGGAGTGAACTTGAAGGCGTGACCGCTATCGCCTGTCGCGACGATCAACCCGGGCCGGTCAGGGTCATGATCGATCCACAGGTTTCCATCCCACGAGTCGCAGTATGGACAGAGGCGGTTGAAGAGCACAGGCGCATCTGCCAGTGCTGGAAATGTCCCGCGTAGAAAGGCGCGGAATTTTTCCTCCTGGTCTGCTGGCATGACCCGCGGCTCATCCGGGTGGAAGCGCCAACCGGAACCATGATTCGCGATCTTAAAACGATTATCCTGGATCGCTGTGAATCCATACCAGCCTGTATTTGCGATATCCGCTGCCCACACCACGAAGTTCGGGGGTGTAAAAAGTTCCATATCGGGAACCTGAAAATGGAATACCGGTTGAAAAACCGTCCACAGGATATCGCTGAGGTGCGGAAGCAGGTGAGGGGTCCACGCGCCTGAGGCGACGATGACAAATTCCGCGTGATGCTTTTCTCCATCGTCTGTTTGGATGCCGATCACGCGTGAATCTGTATCCAGCAAGCGCGAAAACTTTTTCCCGATATGAAATCGCACACCAAGCCTTTGCGCTTCGACATATAACCATTCGAGCACGCGGCCGCTCTCGACCCAACCTGCACGGGGATTGAAATAACCATCGTTGTAGAGTTCAGCATTCCATGCCGGGAAGCGGCGTTTGAGTTCCACCGAGTCAAGCCGTTCCACTGTGTGACCGCGTTTTTTGAGCAGCCGGTAACTCTCGAATTCAAAACTTCCAGGCTGCATCTCTTCATGCTTCATAATCACGAAGCCAGTTTCATGCCAGAGAGGTTCCCTCCAGGCGCGGTTCCATGAATCCCACACTTCAAAAGCTTGCTCCATAAGGAACATGTAATCTTGATCCGCGCCATAATCCATGCGGAGGACTTTGCTGATATCAGTCGTTGCAGCCAGTGGATACGGAATCGGCCCCGGATCAAATACATCCACCTCCCACCCGCGCTGGCGCAGTTCGATTGCGGCGGAGATACCGAACGAACCGCCGCCGACAATGATGACACTTCTTGTGTTGGGCATCAATCTGTTTTATTTCTCTCGTTTCAAGCGCACATATACTGCCCCTCTTGCATCTAAAAATATTTCGTCCGGTGTTTTGACAATACGAATAACCACATGCTCGCACATCGAACAGCGGAGAACAACGCCAGGTCCATGGGTGAATGCCAGCAGTGTGCCCATTTCCGCCTGATTCCCACAGGAAAAGCATTCACCAAGCGCGGCAGTCATATCCATTCCGAAGATTTCGTAAAGCAATCCAGCGGTTGCGTTTGCATCCAGCATCAATTCGCGGTTGATATCTGTTATTTCATCCATGGCTTATCCTCCTGTGGGACCGAAGCGTTCGGTTTTGATCTGGCTTGATGGAACACCGATCTTGACCAGTGTATTGGCGGCGGCTTCCACCAAAAGTGTCGGTCCACAGATAAATACTTGAATGGTTTTGCCTAGTGGCTGTGCAACTTCTTTCAGCATATCCTGATCAATACGGCGCGCATAGCCCTTCCATTGGGCAGGTTGAGATCGCGTAAGTGTGTGAAAGATCTGCAGTCCGCCATTTGCCGCGCGTAATTTTTCCAGTTCATTGTAGTAAATGACATCTTCAAAATTACGTGAACTGTAAAGTAGACTGGTCGGATTCTTTGCACCTGCCGCCGCGCGGTGACGGATCATAGACATCAACGGTACTACACCTGACCCCCCGGCGATCAATAGTAGCGGTTCGGTCATCATCGCCTCCCAGACGAAGTATCCACCGATCGGTCCGCGCGCTTCGATGCCGTCGCCAGGGACAAGCACATCATGCATGTAAGTTGAGACTTCGCCATCGTTGATGCGTTCAACCGTGATATCCACTTCCCCTTCGCGTTCCGGTTCGGACGCGATGGAATAACTCCGTTGTGCCTGATAGCCATCTTCCGCGGTGAGACGGATATCGTAATGCTGCCCAGCGAGATGACGCATCCACGCGGGGAGCCTCAGCGTGAATGATTTCACTTTATTGGTCTCAGGTTTGATGTCTTTGACTGAAGCGATTTGCCAATTGATTGTTGGTTTCATAATATCTCCGGCATGTCACTCTGAGCGTAGCGAAGAGTCTCTACCAATGATGAGCGAGACTCTTCGGTCGCAAAGAACGTTCCCTCAGAGTGACATGATTCAATCATTCCAATACCTCTGTTCCTTCCACGGGTCGCCGCGGTTGTGATATCCCGCCGATTCCCAAAAGCCAGGTTTGTCTTTTTCAGTGAGATAAATTCCGCGCACCCATTTGGCGCTCTTCCAGAAATATAAATGTGGCACGACCATGCGCGCCGGACCACCGTGTTCAGGCGCGAGCGGTTTATCATCATATTTCAAAGCGATGAAGGATTGACCATTAATGATGTCGGTGAGAGGCATGTTGGTGGTATAGCCGCCATCGCTATAGGCAGTGACGAACATTGCCTTGCGGTCGAGCTCCGCGTGCTCGAGCAATGTATCGAGACTCACGCCTTCCCACTTCATGTCAAGATGTGTCCACTTGGTAACGCAGGAAATATCTACGACATGTGTTTGCATGGGAAGTTTGAGAAATTCCTGCCATGTCCATGAAATCTTTTCTTTGACAAGGCCCTCAATGTTGAACGTCCATCTATCGAGCGGAGTGTATGGAGTTGGACCTGCGGAAAGGACAGGGAAATCATTCGTAAGATACTGGCCAGGCGGAATGCGATCTTTTTTCTCCCCTCCACGCCGCTTGCCAACAAAACCGCGCGAGACAAATCGTTCCTCTGACATCGTGGCTCCTTTTACTGATACGTGTTATCAAATTGCAAGAATGGATAGTCTTGCTTTGATTTATTAATACCAGTGTATAACGAGGTACAATTTGAGTCAAGCGCAGATCAAAAGATAAGCATGATTTTCTCAGAGTCGGGAATTTCTTAACGCGAATTGCGCCAATGTACGAATGGCGCGAATTTGAATGGGCTTATTCGCGCCATTCGACCATTCGTGACACACTCGCACCCGATTTGTCCCTTTGGGACAAATCGTGCGTTCGGTGCAGTGCAGGTGAGACGCGAGGGCGCAAAGTGATTCAAATCTTCGCGTCTTTGCGCCTTCGCGTTAAGACTTTCCGTGTGAAATTCGTCTGTGTGTAAGGTGACTTGATTAAATATGGATTGGACTGCCCTCTGCCCCGTGCGCGGCTTCCATTAACACCTCACTTAATGACGGATGAGCATGGACATTGCGCGCGATCTCATGCGGCGTAAGTTCCATCAGGTGCGCGAGCGTGAGTTCAGGAAGTAACTCGGTCACTTCGGGACCGATCATGTGCGCGCCCAAAATCTCACCATATTTTTCATCCACAACGATCTTGACCCAGCCAGCGTAATCACCTAGCCCAAGTGCCTTGCCGTTTGCCTGGAAGGGAAAACGACCAACCTTGATCCCATAGCCGCGTTCCTTTGCCTGCGCTTCTGTATACCCAAATGAAGCAATTTGCGGATGACAATACGTAGCGCGCGGCATCATGTCATAATCAAGAACAACTGTTTCTGCACCTGCAATATTTTCTGCGCATACAATCCCCATCGCCGAACCGACGTGTGCGAGCATCAGCTTGCCTGTCACATCACCAATGGCATAGATATTCGGCACGCTGGTTTGCATCTTTTCATTGATTTCGACCAGACCGCGCTCGTTAATTTTGACACCCACTTCCTCGAGCCCGAATCCTTTGGAATTGGCGCGGAACCCGATCGCGACCAAAGCCTGTTCTGCTTCGAGAGTCGCTTCCTTCCCCTCCGCGCTGACTTTCACCTTGACGCCCGATTTCGTCGCTTCAACCGACTCAACTTTATTCCCCACCAGACATTTAATACCGCGCTTCTCAAATTCTTTCTTCAAATCCTTCGAGATTTCTTCATCTTCAAGCGGAACAAGCCGCGGCAACATTTCAACAATTGTGACATCCACCCCGTAAGAACTCCAGACCGTTGCAAATTCAACTCCAATTGCACCTGAGCCGATCACGATCACACTCTTCGGAAGTTTCTCCTGCAAAATGGCTTCGTGATACGTGACGACCTTCTCGCCATCCACTTTCCACGCGCCAGGCACTGCCGCGCTTGCGCCTGTCGCAAGAATGATATTCTTTGTTTTTAGTTCAGTGGCTTTGCTATCTTTGTCAGTGACAGTCAATGTATCCTTGCTCTTTAACTTTGCCTCGCCCATGAACACGGCAATGTTATTTTTCCGCATCAAGAATCCAACACCTTTAGTCAGTCGATCCGAATTTTGTCGCGAGCGCTTGACCGCGACCGGATAATCCAGTTTCAGGTTATCGAACGAGAAGCCAAAGTCCTTGCCGCGTTCGCGCAGGGTATGTGCGACCTCTGCATTTTTGAGCAACGACTTCGATGGAATACAACCAACGTTCAAACATACACCGCCCAGCCATTGCTTATCAACAATTGCAACCTTCTGTTTCAGTTGCGCAGCGCGTATCGCGGCGACATATCCTGCAGGTCCCGCGCCAATGACAACGACATCAAAATTTTCTGCCATAGAGAATGTTCTCCTTAAATATTTAAAGGGTTAAGGAGATTATACCCTTAACCCGCGAGCGACTCTCGCGCTGAGCGGAGGGACAGTGGTCGTCTGTCCCGCAGACGACACTTGCACCTGCGTGCCAGTGCAGGTGAGCGCAGGCGCGAAGCAATCCCCACTTAATAGGAGATTGCTTTGTCATCTTCGCTTCGTCTACACTCGCCGACACCTGCGCTCCCTGGCACTGCCCGTGATTTGCTTAGCAAATCAGGCAAGTGTGCGTGCGGTGCAAGTGTCGGCTCGTTCCGCTCAGCGCGAAGTTTCTCGCAATGACGTTCGCAGAAACTCAAACGTCCGTTCCCACGCCAAAGACGCGGCAGAGGAGTCATATTCGGGGCGATCCTCTTCCACGAACCAATGGGCAACTCCTGGGTAGATGTGAAGCGTCGCATCCACACCTGCATCCTTCATACTTTGTTCCATCGCCTTCACGTCATCCATCGGCTCCCATTCGTCGTTATCGCTGTAATGACCAAGAACTTTTGATTTCACCTTTGTGAAATCCATACCAGGATATGTGCCATAAAACAAAACTGTCGCGGCAATTTTATCGGGGTCATTACTTGCAACGACAAGCGACCATGCCGCGCCCATTGAGAATCCCATTACACCGATCTTCGTACTCGTTGAGTGGGCGAGCAGATAATCTTTTGCCACTATCACGATATCGCCAACCAACTGATCATTGCTTTTTTCCATCAACTCTTTTGCGGCTTCGATGGTTTCGGCAATTTGCCCGTCCCGAAGATCAGGTGCGAATGCAGTGAAGCCCTGCTCTGCCAGTCGATCACACACCTGTTTAAAGAAAGGCTTGAGCCCCCACCACGCATGCAACACCAGCACGCCCGGTCCGTCGTTGGAGGGGGATGCAAGATAGGCGTTGACCGATTTTCCATTTACATCTAATTTGATTTCAGATTTTTGGATGGACATGACACACGCTCCTTTTGGCTGAATTATATCAGAACGCGTGTTCTATTTTACAACCACCGCCTCACGCGGGACTTGTAGCTGGTGTAAACATCCCCAAACTTTTTCTCAAGATAAGCCTCTTCGCGCTCGATGACCGAACTATTGATGAAGTATATGAACACAGGCGCAAGGATCAATCCCCAATACGTGCCGCTGTTGAGCGGGATGCCAATCAACATGAGCAGAAATCCCAAATAGATCGGGTTGCGCGTAAAACGATAAATTCCCGACGTAACAACGCTCGACACCCTGCCATGCGGGTCAACCGTTGTACGCGCTTTCCGAAACTCTAAAAACGCAGCGATGCCAAGCAAAAAGCCAACCACAATAAGCCCAAAGCCGATGTTTCGCAAAATATTCGGAACCACAAAAGGGATGGGAATGGTCCACTTCGCAACATACGCGATGACAATAAAAATGATCGTCAGAATCGGCGGCGGGATTTTGACATCAGCGTGATCTATTTGTTCAGTCATCCAACAAATCTCCAATTTTTGTAGGTCGGATTGGCAATCCGGCCTACGCCCAATTCTCTAGCGTCTCCTTCACCTTCGTCAAAAACGCATCAGCTCTCGCGCCATCCAAAATGCGATGATCGAATACAAACGATAGATACACCATCGGACGAATCGCAATCGCATCATCAATGACCACAACTCGCTTCTGCATCGCGCCGACTCCCAGGATTCCACACTGCGGTTGGTTGATGACGGGGTAAGCAAACAGCGATCCGCTGATGCCATGATTGGTGAGTGTAAATGTCCCGCCCTTCACTTCATCAGGCTGAAGTTTCTTAGAACGCGCACGGTTCGCCAGATCATTGACTGCACGCGCCATTGCCAACAAAGATAAATTATCTGCATCTTTAATGACGGGAACAATCAAACCTTCTTCGCCAAGTGAGGTCGCCATTCCGACGTTGACAGCCTTATGCACAAGCACACCTTCATCTGTCCAGGATGAGTTGACAATTGGATAATTCTTCAACCCCGCAACAATTGCTGCCATAAAATATGCTGTGTAAGTGAGATTGATTCCATCGCGCGCAAATATCTCTTTATTCACATCGCGGTGTCTGGTTACACGACTCATGTCCGCTTCCATGACGGTCAACACATGGGGAGATGTATGCTTGCTCATCACCATATGTTCAGCAATTTGTTTTCTTATCACTGTGTGTTTAATTAATTGATCACCAACAACTGGAGTGACTACAGGAGCAACAGGCGTAGAGGGCTGAGTAACAGGAATCACTGATTTACCAGTCTCAACAAAATTCAAAACATCATTTTTCGTAATCCGTCCATTTAATCCCGTCCCCTGCACTTGTTGTAAATTGACTCTATGCTCCGCCGCGATCTTCGCGACAACAGGAGAAATGAATCCTATATCACCTGTCGCATGAGAAGTCTGAGGTTTCGCAACTTCCTTGATTTGAGCCTCCTCTCCGCCTGGCAACGTGGAACTTGGAACCTGACCACCGGACACTTCCACACTTTCCCCAGGCTTGCCAATAAATGCCAATGTCGCTCCCACCTTCGCAGGGAGGCCTTCCTCCGCTAGGATCTTCAACACTGTCCCCGATGCAGGTGCAGGGATTTCGGTATCCACTTTGTCGGTATTAACTTCAAGTAGCGGCTCCAACTCATTCACCGAGTCGCCTTCCTTCTTTAGCCACTTAATTACAGTTACTTCCTCGACCCCTTCTCCTAGTAATGGGACAAGTACTTTGGTTGCCATAATTTCCTCCAGTAGCCAGTTATCAGTGATCAGTCATCAGTATCTTTGTCATTGGAGTCTGTGAAATATTCAGCGGGTTCTTCGCGAACTGTGCGAGGAGGTTCGCCACAGAACATATCAGCTTTATCCATCATGCTGTTGAGCATACGCCCAATTTCGAGACATTTATCGACCAGTTGAGTACTCGTCCTTTGATCAATGTATTCACAATCTAAAGCAGTTTCAATCCAATGCTGGGTTTCCATCTGCTCCCCATCTGAATCAGTCAGTTTACTAATGAAATGCTTTTCGTAACGACGTTTTGCCCATGATTCGGCAATATTGGCTCCAATGGCTCTGGAAGACCGCCTGACCTGGTCAATCAAAGAAAACTTTTCATCCCTCGGAAAGGATTTAATGACGTTCTGAACTTCCCGTTGCAATTGGCGGCTCTTCTGATACACAATCAAATCGCGAAAACTCTTGGCATGTTGCAATCCGCTCATGGCTTCTCCTTTCACATCATACTGATTACTGAATACTGATCACTGATCACCTATTACTGATCACTTGATCACTGGATACTGATTCGGATCAACCTCATTCATCATCTCATATACCGCATCAAAAATTGTTTCCGCATTTGGTTTCGACCAGTAATCGCCATCACTCCCATACGCGGGACGATGTGCTTTGCCCGATAACGTCCGCGCGGGGGAGTCGAGATGGAAGTAGCCGCCTTGTTTTTCGATCACTTCCTGCATCATGTACGCGGATGTTCCGCCTGGCACATCTTCATCCACGAACAAAACACGATTGGTCTTCTTCAAGGATTCGACGATCTTTCCATGAATATCAAACGGCAACAATGATTGCACATCGATCACTTCCACATCAATACCAACTTTGAATAATTTCTCCGCTGTATCCATGGCGATACGACAGCACGCGCCATATGTGACAAGTGTAATATCGTTTCCTTCGCGAATTACCTCAGGCACACCCAATGGGACAGTGAACTCACTGATGTTATCAGGCACCCTTTCCTTCACGCGATACCCATTGAGCACTTCAACGACCACAGCCGGCTCGTCAGCTTTCAACAACGTGCTATAGAAACCCGCCGCACGCGTCATATCACGCGGCACTAAAATATTTACACCTCGCACGAGATGGATCAACCCTGCCATCAATGAACCCGAGTGCCAGATCCCTTCCAAACGATGACCGCGCGTGCGGACGATCACTGGTGCAGATTGTCCGCCCACGGTACGCCAATGCAGATTCGCAAGATCATCAGACATAACCTGCAACGCATAAAGGATGTAATCCAAATATTGAATCTCGCAAATTGGTCGTAAGCCGCGCATCGCCATACCAATCGCCTGTCCCAAAATCGTCGCTTCACGAATACCTGTATCGGTCACTCGCAGCGCGCCATATTTTTCCTGCATCCCCTTGAAGCCCTGATTCACATCGCCAAGAAATCCCACATCCTCACCGAACGCGATGACGCGCGGGTCGCGTCCCAAAATCGAATCAAACGCCATGTTCATCACTTCAAAGCCCATCATCGTTGGTGACGAACTCGAATAAACGGGCTTCACTTCCTTCACAGCAGCCGCCCTGCCGCTATACAAATGCGAGCCATAACGCTCAACATTGATGGCATCCTGTTCATTCTTCCATTGGATCAAAACCTGTTTGGATGGATTCGCTTTGTCGCGCAAGACTCTCAACGCTTCGTGCGCAGCGGAATGGACATCCCGCCTCAGCGGCGCAGGGAGAACTGACAGCCGTTCTTTGATATCGTTCAACTCTGACGCGTGACTCGAGCTTCCCGCGATCTCATCGAGCATATCTGTCACGTGACCGCGCTCCTCGATGATCGGAGCGAGATACGCGTCCCAGGCGAGTTTGCGGATTCCCTCCACAGTGTCGTAGTCCTCTTTTTCAACGGCGACCAGTTCAGGTTCCGAAATGACTCGGTTCTCTATCATCCACTCGCGCATCTTATGGATACCATCGAACTCTTCTTCAAACTTCAATCGTTCAGGTGACTTATATCTCTCATGGCTGCCAGAGGTGGAATGTCCCTGAGGCTGGGTCACTTCGGTGACATGCACAAGCGCAGGGATGTGATGTTCACGCGCGGTCGCGGATGCTTTTGCAAACGTTTGGATGAGCGCGGGATAATCCCATGCCTTCACGCAATAGAGATCGAAACCATCGTTTGAATCGGGTGCGCGCTGGAATCCTTTGAGCAGCTCGCCAATGTTGCCTTTCACCATTTGATATTCGTTCGGCACGGAGATGCCATAGCCATCGTCATAGATGGCAATGACCGCGGGCGCATGAAGCACGCCGATTGCATTGACCGACTCCCAAAACATGCCCTCTGCCACGGAGGCATTGCCGATGCTCGCAAACGCAACCTCATTTCCATTCTTCGAGAACTGACTGAATTGCTTGAGTTCTTCGATTCCGCGATAAACGACAGACGCATACGCAAGACCCACCGTGCGCGGCATCTGTGTGCCTGTCGGTGAAACGTCCGCCGAAGTGTTGTATGAATCGGTTTGACTTTTCCATGAGCCATCGGGGTTGATAAAACGATTGGCGAAATGCGCGTTCATCGAACGCCCGCCCGTGTTGGATTCGTGAGTCACATCTGCATGCGCGTAGGTCTGGGCAAAAAATTCCTGGATGCTCATCACCCCTAACATGAACATCCAGGTTTGGTCACGGTAATAGCCTGAGCGCCAGTCGCCTTTTTGGAAGGCACGCGCAATGGCAATGTTGATAATTTCCTTTCCATCCCCGAAGATACCGAACTTTGCCTTGCCGCTTAGTACCTCACGTCTGCCGATAAGACTCGCCTGCCTGCTTTGATAGGCAAGGCGATAATCCTTAATGATCTCTTCTTTTTCTAAGGGAAGTGTATCTGAACTCTTCTCCTTGAGCATGTCTTTCTCCTTTGGTTTGGATAAGGGGATTATAACAAAGGATGAAGGCTTGCCCTGAGCAAGTCGAAGGGATGAATTACCCAGCACTTACGTTCTGGGCAAGTGTGAAAGATGAAGAAAAAATGTGGCTTCTTAAGGCAAAGGTCGCGCTTTCATTCAATTGCTCACTTTTTCTTCCTGGTTGCGCGATATTTTGCCTTCTTTTCTTTTACTGAGAACTGCAAACTTTTCTCAGCGATGGGATATGTAATAGCGGGATTCGTTCGCTCGACAGCGCGGGCAAGAGCAACGTTGACAAATTGGTTGAGGCTCACGCCTTCGCGTTCAGCGGTTTCCGCGAGCTGGCGATGCAGGGAACGCGGCAGGCGAACAACAAATTTTCCACTGTAATCTTCGTCTGGCGCGGGTTCAGGGACAGGGATGCCATCTTCCAGCGCAATGCCAATCCAGCCTCGCATGGCATCTTCTATCATCTCTCCGAGTTCTTCGAACGTTTCGCCTTGTGTGATACAACCAGGCAGTTCGACCACACGCGCCGCCCAGCCAGGGTTTTCTTTATCATCATCGCGGATGACCTCGATGTGATAGGGGAGTTTGAGATAGTTGTCTATAGTTCTCATGGCTTCTTGCTTTTCTTTTCTGGTTCGTCTAATTCCTTGATTTCATCCAACACTTGTAAAAACAATTCCACGTATACACGTTTGACAAATGGCTTGCGTTTGGGGATGTTGAGAATATGCTTTCCAAATGTAAATATCGAGTGGCTTGTGCCATCCTGCCGCTTCTTGAAACCAAGCCGAAGAAGGACCGATTCCAGTTCCTCAAATCGGACATGCTTTGGGTTTTGTCTGATCTTTGCAAGCGCTTTCTCTTTTTTGCTCATTTTAATTATAGTACCATATTCGGTATCAGTCCGCAACATCTTCCATGGACTCAAACACGGTGCATGTTCCCGTTATACTTGCCTGATGAACACACCTCTCCCCACCATCCAAAACCAGGTCGCGCCTGATGTGATTGATCTCGGCCTCGGCGACCCGCCGCTCTCGCTTCTCCCGCTTGACCTGATCCGCGAGGCTGCACAGACGCGGTTGTCGCAGAATGACAATTCCTTCCTGCAATACGGCGCGGAGCAGGGAGATGGATATTTCCGTCTTGCACTGGCAGACTTCTTGAGCAAAGGCTATGGCTTTGAGGTGAAACCTGAAAGCCTGTTTGTCACCAACGGCATCTCGAAGGCTTTGGATTTGATCTGCACACTTTTCACCCAGTCAGGTGATACGATTTTCGTAGAAGAACCAACTTATTTTCTCGCGCTCAGGATTTTCGCAGACCACAATTTGAAGGTCATCTCTATTGACACGGATGAAAACGGACTCATCATCGAGTCACTTGAAGAGAAACTGGCTGAATTCCGCCCAAAGTTTCTTTATCTGATTCCTACTTTTCAAAATCCAACAGGTACCACCTTACCGCAGGAACGACGTGAGCGTCTCGTGCAATTGGCAGGAGAACAGGATTTCATCATCGCCGCGGATGAGGTCTATCACCTGTTGAGCTACACCCAAAAACCACCAAAATCCTTTGCCGCTTATATTGATATTGAGAATGTTATCTCGCTTGGGTCGTTCTCAAAGATCCTCGCGCCTGGTCTACGGCTTGGATGGTTGCAGGCACATCCTGAAAAGATCAGGCGCTTCAATACATGTGGTTTTTTAGATAGCGGTGGAGGGTTGAATCCATTCACATCCGCGATTGTAAGCGGAGTCATTGAATCAGGTGGGCTGGAAAATAACATTAATAAATTGATTAACATCTATCGTTCACGGATAAAAGTTATGGACTCAGCCTTACACCAGCATCTGCCTGATGTGAAATATTCAATCCCACATGGCGGATATTTTTTCTGGTTGCGTTTACCAGAAGAATTGGACGCAAAAGAACTTCGTAAGAAAACGCCCGCCTTCAAAGTTGACCTTCGCCCGGGTGCCCTTTTCTCCAGCAAAGACGGATTGAAAAATTACATTCGGCTGTGTTTTGTCCATTATGAGGAAGAAGACATCGAAGAAGGCGTGCTACGATTGAAACAATGCTTGGAAAGTAAATAGAAACACCTATTGTTTATGTAGTTGAGGCATATTGACTTCAATACGCCAATGGCGTATAATCTCGATCAGCTATGCAATTCATTGAAACCAGCGTTTTCACACGTCAAGTCACTACTTTACTTACAGATATTGAGTATCGTGAATTGCAAGTTGCATTGTTGACACATCCCAATACAGGTGCAGTCATTCCACACAGTGGTGGGTTACGTAAAATCCGCTGGTCAATGAGTGGACGCGGAAAACGCGGCGGAGTGCGTGCAATCTATTATTGGGTAGTTGCAAAAGACCAAATTCTCATGCTCTTTATGTATCCCAAGAATGAGAAGGATGATATAACACCCAAGCAACTTAAGGTTTTACGTGAAATTGTTGAGAAGGAGTTCAAATGAAAGATGAACTGTTCAATGAATTGGTGACCAGTGTCCGCGAGGGTGGGAAGATTTTGCGCGGCAAGGCAAAACCATCACGAAAATTTGTTGTTGAAACACCAAATGTAAAAAGGATTCGCTCAAATTACAAACTCTCTCAAACAGAGTTCGCTGCACTCATGGGAATTAGTGTAAAGACGTTACGCAATTGGGAACAGGGAAGGCGCGTCCCTGAGGGCGCGGCGCGTGTACTCCTGCAGGTGGCAGCAAAACATCCTGAAGCGATTTGGGATGTTGTGAAGATAAGATCAAGGGCAGGATAGCTTCAGTTGCTTTGTGCGATCAATATCACAAACCAGGGTTTATTACTTCAACCTCATCAAACCTGGCGAAATGCTTTTGGTCAAAAGTGTATATCTTAGCAATCCCCTCCTGCTCCATCCATGCTGCATTGTAGGCATCAATAAAATCCACATTCTTTTCGGCATACCAGATAATGGCTTTCAATATCAGGTCACCATCGGGGATCTCCAATCCTGAGGTATTGAGAATTGCCAGAACTTTGTTTTGAATATCAGTATTTTCGAGTTGATAGTAACTTTGCAAAGTCCACACGATTTCCGCGATCACCATGCCATTCGTTACCAACCGCAGTTTGTCCTCTGAGGCTTGACGAAGTAACTTCTCGACCGCATCTGCCTGCACAGGAACATCA
>JAKEFL010000133.1 GCA_022616105.1 Anaerolineae bacterium
CCAGGATGTTCTTGTTGTTGGTGCTAAAGATGCGGATGGGACCATTATCCACGTTGTAGCTTTTTCTGACGCTGGCACCTGCACCAAGTGTGAAGCTGTCCAGTTCGGTGCTGCCTACCATGACCTTGATGTTGGCATCCGCACTATCCACATTGGCAATTCTGAACCCCTGATCCATTGAGGATGGGACAGCATTGTTGTACCAGGGGAACCAATATTCGGTCGACAATTGCTCTGCCGGTAATCCCATCATTTCAGAGTAACTGCTGCGGTAGCCAGGCTCTTTCCAGATCACCCGCATAGCCGCCAGGATGGGCGTGATTCCATTTGTGCTGACCACTTTTGCGGGACCATTATCTACACCAGGGTAACTTTCTCGCAGGCTGTTGCCGGGGAGAAGACCATAATTTCCCATATCGTTCCCAGCGATGCGGACATCAATCTCTGTACAGCCAGATGCGGAGTTGAAGGTCGCAGTGTAGTTTGGATCAGTTTGATTGGTTGTCACGTTGTTATAGCTGCGGCTGTTAGGATTGAACGTGAAGCAGGGGTGGGATGGAGTCACTGTTCCACTCCAATTGTATGACACTGTCAGGGAGTAACTGCCATTTGCTGAGGAGGTGACACTCTTGGGCGTCACATCACTATAGCTCAGGGTTACTCCAGCTGCTCCGACATTCCCGGAAATTGTGAAAGTGGGTAAGGCATTGGAAGAGTAGGGAGCATTCCCCTGACCATTCCAACTGGTCTCAATAATATTCTCGCTGGTCTTGTAATACAGGGGAGATGTGATAAAAGTGCCTGAACTATCTCCCAACGCGTAGAACAGGTTTTGGTAACTTGCACCTGACCAGGTCATGATCACATGGCTTGATGCATCTGTTGTCACAGAAAGAAGATCACCAGCTTGTCCAGTTGGAGTAGATGCGGCACTTCCACCTTGAAGATTATAGGAAGAATTAAGAATGGAGAACCGAACACCAGTTAGTGTAGGCCAGGCAATAGCTACCTTCCCATTTGGTAGTTGAACAGCATCGGGTGGTGAGTAAATCGTGGATGTGCAACTGCCAATGCAGGTGGCAGCCTTAAAGATTGTTCCGTTGCTGTTGATCACTGCGTAATATGGTCCGCTCTCGTCTGTCAATGTCCATGTCATGATCACTTTCCCGCCAGTTAGGCTGTTGAGAACAGGACTCGAGCTAACATTATTGCTGGTCAGTGCGGTTGGAGAAAATACGTTTACTCCCGCCGTATTACGTACGGCATACCAAATATTGTCCTGATACGTACCAACACTAACATATTTTCTATCCCGCCAACCAAGGATGAAGCGATTGTCATCAGTAGCAGCAATCGTTGGATACTGGAAGCTGGAAACATTAAGATCACCTGAACCACCCCACGCTACGTTATTGGTTATATTGGTCGGACCGGTAAGTAGATTGCCTGAGGCATCCAGGGTGGCGAAGTATATGTTGTAGTTGTATTGGAACGTCGAAGAATTGTAAAGATAGCGGTACCAAGTCACTCCAACCGTACCGTTCGGCGCTACTGCAACGGAAGGCAAGTAATCGCGCGTGCTCATGGTGGCGCCAATGTTATTTGTCAAGTTGGTTGCCGGGAGAAGGATGCTTCCATCAGGACCAAGCACAGTATATGCAATATCTATCACAACCTGACCCCCATTGAAATTGCCACGATTCCACACATACATATAATTTTCATTTGACAATTTCGCCACCGCCACGTTAAAGCCTGAGTAGCCGTCTGCTGTTGCTATGTGTGTGCTTGCTCCAGCAGAATTGACAGTCATAAAGCTCATGGCACCGTCAGCTTGATCCTGAAATACACTGGCGAAACCCGCCGGTATGCTCATGAAAAGATAGATTGTTTTGGTTTTCGAAACATCCAAAGACGATGTGACTGTTATTGTTCCGGTATTGTCATCACCAATTTGCGAGCCGCCCGGCGTACTGAACCTCGCGATAACATTAGTGGAGGTTCCCTGAGGAACAGGACCTGTATCAATAACACTGTCAGCATCTGTGTCCGTCAATGCTGTGACCCCATTGGATGCATAAAGTGTGATGGGCCAGGTGGAAGATGCTGACAGGTCATAGGTATCCGCTCCCATGCTGCCCGTGTTGGATATGGTAATCGTGAAATCCGTATGCCCGCTAATTGGTGCAAATGTCCCTTGCAGTGAAGGAGAGACTAACAGGCGGGCAGTAGGTGTGGTGGGATAATAGAAGCGAATGGCCTTGGGCGCAGATAGGCTTGAGCTTTGTGCGTATTGCAGCCCATTATCTCCAAGACTGTTTTCAATTCCGACTGTAGCATAGTATGAACTGGGCAGAGATTTGTGTTGAACAACAATATCTCCATTCTCGTAAAGGATAGCTTCAAACGAGAAAACGCTGGATGTATTGGAAAATGTCGTGACATCCTGCCACTCCACAACAAAGTAGCGGTTCGGTGCGCTTCCTCCCTGGGAATAATAAATTGCACCGGCATTATATGGGCTTCCCACTAACAGATCATCCCAGAAAGCCGCAATCATATTATTCGGGGAAAGTCCATTCGGAATATTTGTGTTATCCCACTCCCAACTTCCTGCCCCAAAGGTGATCAAGCCATTCGTGCTGAAATAGAGTTGGGATTGTGGGATCCCATAAAACGGGAAGTTAAAGCCGATATCGATTGGACCTGTAAATCCATCATCGGCGGTCAGAAAGCTATTCGTGTATGCATAGATCCAGCTGTAAGTGACCGAGTCGTCATATGTATACCCAAAGGTATCGGGTCCTCCAACAGCCATTGGGACTACATTCTGCCTGCCTACGGTAAGATCAACATTTTGGGCTGATTTTTTATAGAGTATGGCACACTCAGGTGGCAGGGATTTCAAAAAGCTTTTATCGTGCAAAAAGGCTGGATCATAGGGTGGACAATCAGATGTGGTGGCCTGCATAGCATCAATGATCTTGGGATCATTCACTTGCGCGGAGGCAACCTGAGGTCCACTCAGCGAGAATGATATGGGAACGATCATGATGATTGAAAAAACGATCCGGACGAACTTGCGTATTTGGAACATGAATATCTCCTGATTACTGTGATTGTTTGCTAAGATATCTTTGTGAAGATCATTGATGGGATCGAAAATCTAAATTTCCACCCAAATCCAATCTTGGGTTATGTATACCTATCTTTGAAAATAGCAAATTCAAGACGACAGGTTTATGTGCTAGTTACATGAAAACAGGGAGAAAAGGTTACAATTGCGTATAACCTTCAACAGGTCAATATTCAAATCTAAGGCGTACATTTGGCGCTTGGTCTGAATTTACTAGAAAAATATCATAAATATTGACTTTTCTCCCTGACCCTGCTATAATGCCGCCGTCTGGCGGAAGATGGGCGAAGGGCGGTCGTCTCATATTAATTTGTCAGACAATACATGAAATTGTCAGGAGAATCAATGTCGCAACTGGAAATCAAAAACCTTCACGTCAGCATTGATGGGAAGGAAATCCTCAAAGGTCTCGACTTAACTGTAGAACAAGGTAAAGTCCACGCGATTATGGGACCTAACGGCACAGGCAAATCTACTCTGGCTTACACGCTGATGGGGCACCCCAATTACGCAGTCACTGAAGGAGAAGTGCATTTCAAAGGACAGAATGTCCTCGAACTGGAACCCGATGAACGTGCTCGTCTTGGCATGTTTTTGGCGTTTCAATACCCGGTTGCCATCCCAGGCGTGACAGTTGCCAATTTTCTGCGTACAGCGATAAACGCTCGTCGCCGCGCGGCAAATCCTGAAGATAAGGGCATTCCAATCCCTGAGTTCCGCAAGATGCTCAAAGAGAAGATGGCAATGCTCAAGATGGACCAGAATTTTGCAGGCCGTTATCTTAATGAGGGTTTCTCTGGTGGCGAAAAGAAGCGCGCGGAGATCCTTCAGTTGGCGACGCTTAATCCTGAAATCGCAATCCTGGACGAGACCGATTCAGGCCTCGATATTGATGCGTTGCGTATCGTCGCAGATGGAATCAACGCGCTGATGAGCAAGGATATGGGCGTGCTGCTCATCACACACTATCAGCGGTTGTTGAACTACATCAAACCTGATTATGTTCATGTGATGCTGGATGGCCGAATCGTTGAATCAGGTGGACCCGATCTGGCTTTACATCTCGAAGAACAAGGATACGAGTGGGTGCGCGAGAAACATGAGGAAACACCTGCATAGTGATTTAAACACGAAGGACTCGAAGGTCACGAAGGAATTTTGACCTTTGGTTCTTAAACCTTAGTGTACTTGGTGTCCTTTGTGGTGAATCAGTTCGGAGATTATTATGAGTGAAGATGCCAAAATTTTAGAAGATATCGGTCAATATAAGTACGGCTTCCACGATCCAGAAGATAAGTACGTGTTCAAGTCACGTAAAGGGCTTGACCGTGAAGTCGTGGAACAGATTTCGCATATGAAGGGCGAGCCGCAATGGATGCTCGAGTTCCGCTTGAAGGCGCTCGACCATTTCATGAAGCGGCCAATGCCGAACTGGGGCCCTACACTGAAGGATCTCAACTTCGACGAGATTTATTTCTACGTCAAGCCGCATGAAAAGCAGGAAAAATCCTGGGACGATGTTCCTGATGATATAAAGCGTACATTCGATAAACTCGGTGTACCTGAAGCTGAACGGAAGTTCCTGGCTGGCTTGGGCGCGCAATATGAATCGGAAATGGTCTATCACTCGATCCAGGAACATCTTGAAAAACAAGGTGTGATCTTCCTGAGCATTGAAGATGGCTTAAGACAACATCCCGATTTGTTCCGTGAATATTTCGGGACGGTCATACCGATTGAAGATAACAAATTTGCCGCGCTGAACTCCGCGGTATGGTCAGGCGGTTCATTTGTGTATGTGCCGAAAGGTGTAAAGGTTGATTTGCCTCTGCAGGCATACTTCCGTTTGAACACTGCTAATCTTGGCCAATTCGAACGCACACTGATCATCGTTGATGAAGGTGCATCTGTGCATTATGTTGAAGGTTGTTTCCTTGAAGGCGCGCAGGTCCGCACACGCAATGGTGAGAAAGCGATTGAAAAAATCGAAGTTGGGGATGAAGTGCTGACCCATCAAGGTCGTTGGCGCACTGTGTACCACACCCAAAAACGCCCCTATCATGGACAGATTTACAACATTCGCTATTATGGAGATAGTGGACGCGAATTGAAGGTTACAGCCGAGCATCCTTTGTTGGTTGCTCGCCGGGAACGCCAGTCCATGAGGAACAAGAATTTTCAACTCACCTGGGCGCGGGCAGATAGCGTCAAAGAGGGTGATTATCTCGTTGTGCCTGTCCCTCAACCTGTCCTGGAGCCTGCTCTTACCCATTCCGTGACAGTTCCTCTGGGACGCGGCCGTCATGCTCCTGTTGATCGCGAAGTTAATTTGCCTTACAAGCCAGATTTCTTCCGTTTGCTTGGCTATTACTTTGCTGAGGGCCATGTAGATAACGAGCATTACATCTCATGGTCTTTCCACGTGGACGAAATAGATTATCTTGCTGACGCGAAATCCCTGATTGAGAGTTATTTTGGCAAATCTCCAATTGCAAATGCCCCGCGCCAAAATGGACAGACCCTCGTCCTTTCATCCACTGAGATTGCGCGCACCTTTGCGCGTGAATTTGGTTCAAATGTTTACGAAAAACATATTCCAGAATGGATATCCAGCGCTGACCCCATATTGCTTGCCGAGCTGGTGAAAGGCATGTGGCGCGGTGACGGAAGTTATGACGCGAGAAAGAATATGTTCCGCTTCAACACGGTGTCTGCGGAACTGGCGTATGCATTCCGCGACGCTTGTTTACGATTAGGCATCGCGGCTTCTGTGAACATGCCGGAGCGTATTCTGCCACGCAGGAACATTTATGCAGTTGTGATTGCTTCGCCGTTCAATACGAGATTTGGCGAAATTGTTGATGTAGATACACCTGCAGGTGACCTCAGTGGTTCTCCCTTTGCCATTGATGAAAACTTCATGTATCTTCCTATCAAGGAAATCAAAATCGAAGAGATGGAAACAGAAGTCTTCAACTTCTCTGTGGAAGAAGACGAGTCTTACGTCGCAGATGGTGTTGTTTCGCACAATTGCACTGCTCCTCAATACACCACAGACTCCTTCCACTCCGGTGTGATCGAGATTGTCGTCAAAAAAGGCGCACGGTCACGGTACTCGACGATTCAGAACTGGTCAACCAACGTATACAATCTCGTCACACAACGCGCGAAAGTTTTTGAGAATGCTTCGCACGAATGGGTGGATGCGAACATCGGCTCGAAAGTCACGATGAAATATCCGTCGTGTTATCTCATGGAGCCAGGCGCGCGCGGTGAAATGTTATCGATGGCTTTCGCCGGTCCGGGTCAGACCCAGGATGCGGGCGGCAAGATGTATCATTTCGCGCCGAATACATCCAGCAAAGTCACATCCAAATCCATTAGCAAAAGCGGTGGGCGAGCGTCATTCCGCGGCCTGCTCAAGGTTTACAAAGGCGCGAAGGGCGTGAAGTCCAACACGGTTTGCGACGCGCTTCTACTCGATCCGCAGTCTCGTTCGGATACATACCCATATATCGAAATTGATGAAGACGATGTGACGATTGGTCATGAAGCTTCAGTGAGTAAGGTGGGTGAAGAGCAACTCTTCTATCTCATGTCGCGCGGCCTCAGCGAAGAGGAAGCCACCACAATGGTTGTCTCTGGATTTATTGAGCCTCTCGTCAAAGAACTACCGATGGAATACGCGGTCGAGATGAATCGCTTGATTGCGTTGCAAATGGAAGGTTCAATAGGATAACTCCGTTGGTCGAGCAGCCCTGAGCCGCCGCATTGAGCCTGTCGAAATGGTTCGTTGCGACACTTGCACCTGGCGCAAGTGCAGGTGAGGGCGTATCGAGACCAACAGTTAACCAAAATCATTATCTTACTAGGGTGATCTCGATACGTGCCTCGGAAGTCACTCGGCACTACTCGACCACCGATGAACAGAGAGTATTATGCAGGAAAAACCCAAAGTAGTTGTTTCGAGGACTCGACGAGCCGAGTCCACCGCAAAGGAATTTAGCTTTACTGAAGCAGACGTCCGCGCAGCAGGCGACTCAGTCGCTTCATATCGGACCTTGGCCTGGAACGCGTTTAAAAGACTCACTCTCCCCGTAAACACGGAAGAGGCGTGGCGGCGTACAGACATCCATAACTTACCCGTTGACAAGTTCAAGTTCGCGGGTGATGACGCATTCAATGACCTGCCATCCGTGCGCGAAGATTTGCTCAAGCCTCTCACGGGTGACCAGCACGGCGGACAAATCGTCCTCACACCTGGTGGTGTAAAAGTTGACCTCGATGAAAAACTTGCGAACAAAGGTATCATCTTTACAGACCTAAAAACTGCTGAACAAAAGTACCCTGATTTGCTGGCGAAGATGATCGGAAAGACCGTGAATGTTGAGGAAGGCAAATTCTCTGCATTGGCTGGTGCGTTCGCGCAGAACGGCGTTGTGTTATATGTTCCTAAAGGCGTGACCGTTGAAGAACCGCTTCATTCCGTGCTTTGGGGTCCAGGTGCGGACATTGCACATGTATCGCATATTCTTGTTTTCGTAGACGAAGGCGCGTCGGTGACGTATGTTCACGAGTCCGCGTCACCTGACGAAATGGCATCCAATTCGATGCACGCGGGGATCGTGGAGATCCAGATCATGCAGGATGCGTCCATGAAGTTTGTCGAACTTCAATCATGGGGACGTCACGTTTGGAATTTTTCACATGAGCGAGCGCGTGTCGAACGCGGCGGCAACCTGGATTGGATCTTCGGCGCGATCGGTTCGCGTCTTACAAAGAATTTCTCTGAACTCGATCTGGCTGGTGAAGGCGCGCAGGGACGCATGTCAGGTTTTTATTTTACGGATGGCAACCAGCATTTGGATCATGACACGCAGCAGAATCATCTCGCGCCGCATACTACAAGTGATTTGTTGTTCAAAGGCGCGTTGAAAGGCAAGAGCCGATCCGTCTGGCAGGGCATGATTTACGTCGCGCCCGGGGCGCAGAAAACGGATGGGTATCAAGCCAACCGGAACCTGGTCCTGAGCGATGGCGCTCGTGCGGATTCCATCCCGGGGTTGGAGATCCTCGCGGACGATGTCCGTTGCACACATGGCGCGACAGTCGGCAAGCTTGAACAGGAGCCAATCTTTTATTTAAAGTCACGTGGCATCCCGCAAGCCGAAGCGGAGAAAATTGTTGTGGAAGGATTTTTTGATCCCATCTTTCAACGCATCCCATTCGAAGGTGTGCGTGAACGATTCCAACAATATATTGCAAACAAAATGTCATAATTAAGTAACTCACCTTACGCAGTTTATGCTCCCGCAGGGTCTGTGACCCTGCGGTGGAGCCTGATAAACACGGCGGTCACAGACCGCCTTCGAGCGAGAGTGCGTAACATGAGTCAAGTAAATCCAATTGAGAAAGAAGTGAAAACATTGATGGCTACAAAAGCAAAATCAAAACGTTCGGTTCAGGCAAAACCCAGCACAAGTGCGAGCATCAAAGAGAAACCGAGGCTGAATGAAAAAGCGCGCGTAGTGAACAGGATATCGCCGCCTCGTATTTCATCGAACGGCGAGGAGCGCAAGTCATCGAAGGGCCTGCGCGTGCCGCAGTTCGCTTATATGAAGGCGCCCGGATTGGTGCATGATTTTCAGGTGGGCGACACGGTTGAAGTCTATTGCGATCATGAAAAGAACAAGGAACGCGTGCGCGGCTGGGTGAGGGGCATTGTCGTTCAAGTGGATAACAAGCTGGTCGCGGTGCAGTTCCGCTCGAACGTCTTTCTTACAGACGGGTGGATGGTGCCCGATCGCATCCTTTGGTATCCGTTGAACTCGGAACATATTCGTCCTGTCTTGAAGAAGGGTAGAAAAGAAAAGGCGATTCCGGATTATTAGTAGACAAGTAGAAAAGTACACATGTATACATGTCTACTTGTGTACTTGTTTACTTCCCTCCCCATGTTAAACGTAAACGAAATACGAAAAGATTTCCCTATTTTTCAGCGTGAGACCAAGCCGGGTACTCCACTGGTCTATCTTGATTCCACAGCAACGTCACAAAAGCCCCTTGCCGTCTTAGAGGCAATGGATCATTATTATCGTTACTCGAACGCAAACATTCATCGCGGTGTGCATACGCTTGCTGAGGAGGCAACTGCGCTTTATGAACAGGCGCGTGAAAAAATTGCAAAGTTCATCAATGCGCCATCTGCGCGCCAGATCATTTACACACGCAATACGACCGAATCAATAAATCTTGTCGCTTACTCTTGGGCGCGCGCAAATTTGAAAGCGGGCGATCTCATCATTCTGACCGAGATGGAGCATCACTCCAACCTTGTGCCGTGGCAGATGCTTCAGATGGAACGCGGCATCGAGCTGGATTTCATCCCTGTGACCGACGACGGCTTGCTTGATCTGGATACGTACAAGACGCTTCTTTCGCGAAGCCCGAAGCTGATCTCGTTTACACACATGTCCAACGTCCTCGGCACGATCAACCCCGCGGCTGAGATCATTCGTCTAGCGCATGAAGCCGGCGCGGTGACATTGGTGGATGCCGCGCAATCCGTCCCGCACCTAAAAGTGGATGTTCAGTCCCTCGATGTAGATTTCCTTGCCTTCTCTGCGCATAAAATGTGCGGACCGACAGGCATTGGTGCATTATATGGAAAGGCCGAATTACTGGAAGCCATGCCCCCGTTTTTGGGCGGCGGCGATATGATCAAAGTAGTTCATTTGCGTTCTTTCCGCGCGAACACACTCCCGCACAAATTCGAAGCAGGGACTCCTGCCATCGCGGAGGCTGTTGGCTTTGGCGCGGCAGTGGATTATCTTTCTTCAGTAGGAATGGATAATATTGCAGAACATGAACATGAGATCACAGAATATGTTCTTGAAAGGCTGGAAGAGATTCCAGGCATAAAATTATTTGGTCCCTCGGCCGATAAAAAAGGCGGCATTGCAGCATTTACATTCGAGGGTGTCCATCCGCATGATGTCGCTCAGGTTTTGGATAGAGATGGGATCGCCGTACGCGCGGGACATCATTGCGCACAGCCCCTGCACGAGAAATTTGGAATCCCTGCCACGAGCCGCGCGTCCTTCTATTTGTACAATACCAAAGAAGAGGTGGATTTGCTCGTGAACGGGATTTATAAAGTGAAGGAATTGTTTGGGTAATTCCTCCGGTGGTTGAGTAGTCCCGCATGTTTTTTGCGGGACGTATCGAAACCAACAGGTTTCAAGAACACATTTGTAACAATAAATAATTTGCTTAGTGGTGGTCTCGATACGGGCTTCGCCCTACTCGACCACCGATAATACAAGGGTATATGGACGACCTCTATCGCGAAGTCATCATCGAACATTATAAACACCCTTCTTATAAAGGGCATCTCGACCCGCATGATATTTCATTTGAAGATAGCAATCCATTATGCGGGGATCACATTGAGATAACGCTTCAGACCGCCGAAGATGGGACTGTCAAAGACGCGCGCTTTGATGGGCGCGGTTGCGCCATCTCGCAAGCCTCCGCCGATTTATTGGTCGAATCCATTATCGGCAAGCCGCTCGAAGAAGTGAAACAACTCAACAAACAAAACATTCTCGACATGCTCGGCATCGACCTCGGTCCCGTCCGTTTGAAGTGTGCGTTGCTTTCCTTGAAAGTGCTAAAAGCAGGAGTGTATGGGTTAGGGGAAGCGAGCGACACATTAGTTGAGTAGATATATATACAGGTAAACAGGTATACAAGTAGAGATTTTCCAACTTCAGTAAATCACAGGTTTGTCATTCTGAGGAGCCAGCGTTCTTCTGGCGACGAAGAATCTCTTGTAATTTCAGCCGAGACTCTTCGCTCGCAACGAGCGC